>JBELMF010000154.1:0-8222 GCA_042096015.1 Sphingomonas sp. | reverse complement strand
TGCGCCAGTCGAATCACGAGGGGCATCTGGTCGACTGGCTGCACGAGGCGCAGGCGGAAGGCGCCAAGGCCGCGATCCTCAACGCCGGCGCCTTTACCCACACGTCGATCGCGTTGCATGATGCGATCAAGTCGATCCGCACCCCGGTGATCGAGGTGCATCTGTCCAACCCGCACACCCGTGAAGAATTTCGCCATATCTCCTATGTCGGTCGTGCCGCACGTGGAACTATCGCGGGGTTCGGCGCGCTGTCGTACCTGCTCGCGCTTGAAGCGGCGGCGCGGTTCTGACAGAGCGCGCGCCCTGTTACAGGGGAAAGGGTCGCGAATGGCCGAAAAGGAAAACGGAGCGATGAAGGTCGACGTCGATCTCGTCCGCCAACTTGCCGAGTTGCTCGATACGACGCAGCTCACCGAAATCGAAGTGGAAGACGGCGATCGCAAGATCCGCGTCGCCCGCAAGGCTGCGGCTGCCGCCGCCGCGCCGGTCTATCACGCCCCGCCGCCGCCGGCCGCGGCATCGACCGCCGTCGCCGCATTGCCGACAGAGCAGCCCGCCGCCGAGCCGAGCCTCGCCAATGCGGTCCGCTCCCCCATGGTCGGCACCGCCTATCTCGCCGCCGAGCCGGGCGCCGCGCCCTTCGCGGCAGTGGGCAAGCAGGTCCAGGCCGGCGACACGCTGCTGATCGTCGAGGCGATGAAGGTCATGAACCCGATCACCGCGCCTTCGGCCGGCACGGTCAAGGCGGTGCTGGTCGAGAACGGCCAGCCGGTCGAGTTCGACCAGCCGCTCGTCGTCGTCGAGTAAGCCGGTGCCCGAGATCAAGAAGCTCCTGATCGCCAATCGCGGCGAGATCGCGCTGCGCATCCATCGCGCCTGTCACGAGATGGGCATCAAAACGGTGGCGGTTCACTCCACCGCCGATGCCGACGCGATGCACGTCCGCCTCGCCGACGAGGCGATCTGCATCGGTCCGCCGGCCGCGGCCGCGAGCTACCTCAACATCGCCAACATCATCTCGGCGGCCGAAATCTCCGGCGCGGATGCGATTCACCCCGGCTATGGCTTCCTCAGCGAGAACGCCAAGTTCGCCGAGATCGTCGAGGCGCACGGGCTGATCTTCGTCGGCCCCAAGCCCGAGCATATCCGCACCATGGGCGACAAGGTGGAGGCGAAGCGCACCGCCGGCGCGCTCGGCCTGCCGCTCGTCCCGGGTTCGGACGGCGCGCTGACCGATTCGGCCGAGGCCAAGCGCCTCGCGCGCGACATCGGCTATCCGGTGCTCATCAAGGCCGCGTCGGGCGGCGGCGGTCGCGGCATGAAGGTGGTGCCGAGCGAGGACGAGATGGACACGCTGATGGCGCAGGCCGGCAGCGAGGCGAAGGCCGCCTTCGGCGATGCCACCGTCTATATGGAAAAATATCTCGGCAACCCGCGCCACATTGAATTTCAGGTGTTCGGCGACGGCAACGGGAATGCGATCCATCTCGGTGAGCGCGACTGCTCGCTCCAGCGCCGCCACCAGAAGGTGCTGGAGGAAGCCCCGTCCCCGATCATCTCGGCCGACGAGCGTGATCGTATGGGCGGCATCGTCGCCAAGGCGATGGCCGACATGGGCTATCGCGGCGCCGGAACGATCGAGTTCCTTTGGGAAGACGGCGAGTTCTACTTCATCGAGATGAACACCCGCCTGCAGGTCGAGCATCCGGTGACCGAGGCGATCACCGGCCTCGATCTCGTCCGCGAGCAGATCCGCATCGCCGAAGGCCATCCGCTGACGCTCCGCCAGGAGGATGTCGTGTTCCGCGGCCACGCCATCGAATGCCGCATCAACGCCGAGGATCCGCGCACCTTCGCGCCCTCGCCGGGTCTCGTGAAGCAATATCACGCGCCCGGCGGCATGCACGTGCGCGTCGATTCGGGCCTCTACGCCGGCTATAAGGTGCCGCCCTATTACGACAGCATGATCGCCAAGCTGATCGTCTACGGCACCACCCGTCAGGGCGCGCTCCGCCGCCTGCGTCGCGCGCTGGAGGAATTCGTGATCGAGGGGATGAAGACCACCATCCCGCTCCACCAGGCGCTGCTGGACGATCCCGAGTTCCAAGAGGGTGACTATACGATCAAATGGCTGGAGGAATGGCTGGCGAAGCAACAGTAGCCACCTCCGTCATCCCGGCCTCGCGCCGGGATCCAGGGTTCCGCGAACGCTGTAGCACCTGAGTAAGCGGCAAGTTGGATCCCGGATCATGTCCGGGATGACGAAAGTGGAAGAGACACCGCACCTTCACAATCCGGTGCGAAAAGCCACCAACACAAAGGGCGCAGCATTGAAGGCGACGATCTGGCACAACCCGCGCTGCTCCAAGTCCCGCGAGGCGCTGGCGCTTCTGAAAGACGCCGGCGCCGACGTGACGATCGTAGAATACCTCAAAACCCCGCCCGGCCGCGAGGAACTCGCCCGCCTCTACGCCCGTGCCGGCCTCGCCCCACGCGCAGCGATGCGCAAGGACGCCCCCAAGGCGGCCAGCGACGACGAAGCACTCGACACCATGGCCGCAAACCCGGCCACGATCGAACGCCCGCTGGTCGAAACCGAACGGGGCGTGGTCCTCGCGCGCCCGCCCGAACGCGTCCACGACATTCTGTGACCCTGCCCGACAACACCCGTTGGCGCGTCGAACGCGCGCACCGCGCCGCGGTGATCGTCGATGCCGACAATTACTTCCGCCTCGCCCGGCAAGCGATGATGAAGGCGGAAAAGCAGATTCTGCTGGTCGGCTGGGATTTCGACGCGCGCATCCGCCTCGCCTGGAAGAACGAGCCGCCCGGTGTCCCCACCGAGGTCGGCGAGTTCATCAACTGGCTGGTCAAGCGCCGCCCCGATCTCAATGTTCACATCCTGCGCTGGGACAAGGGCGCCTTCAAGACGCTGTTCCGCGGCAAGACGCTGTGGACGCTCACCAAATGGCGCTTCCTGCGCAAGCGCATCCACCTGCTGCTCGACGGCCATCATCCGATCGGCGCCTCGCAGCACCAGAAGATCGTCGTGATCGACGATTGCCTCGCCTTTTGCGGCGGCATCGACATGACCGACGAGCGCTGGGACACGCGCCAGCATCGCGACGACGATCCGCATCGCGTGTCGCCGCACGGCTGGTCCAACAAGCCCTGGCACGACGCGACGACCGCGCTGGAGGGTCCGGTCGCCAAGTCGCTGGGCGACCTCTGCCGCACGCGTTGGCGCATTGCAGGCGGCGCCCCGATCGACCCGCCGGGTGTCACCCGCGATTGCTGGCCGACGGACTTGGAACCCGACTTCCATGACGTGGACGTCGCCATCTCCCGCTCGCAGCCCGAGCATGGCGAACAGGAATCGATCCGTGAGATCGAGCATCTCTATCTCGCGTTGATCGCCCGTGCGAAGCGGACCATCTACGCCGAAAGCCAGTATTTCGCCTCGCGCCGCGTCGCCGAGGCGATCGCGCGACGGCTGGACGAGCCCGGCGGGCCCGAAATCGTCATCATCAATCCTGTCCATGCGCAGGGCTGGCTGGAGCCGATCGCGATGGACACGGCACGCGCACGGCTGTTCCAGGCATTGAAGAAGCGCGACATCCACGGTCGCCTGCGCATGTACCATCCGCACACCGCAGGCGGCACGCCGATCTACGTCCACGCGAAGGTGCTGGTGATCGACGACGAGGTGATCCGCGTTGGCTCGTCGAACTTCAACAATCGCTCGCTGCGCCTCGACACCGAATGCGACGTGACCATCGAGGGCGATGATCCGGACGAGCGCCGCCGAATCACGGACATCCGCGACGACCTGATTGCCGAGCACCTCGCGACCGAACCCTCGCGGGTGACCGATGCGATCGCCGCCCACGGGCTGATCGGCGCGATCGAGGCGCTGCGTGGCGAGGGAAAGACGCTCGTGCCCTATGAGGTGCCGGACCTCACCGGCGTGGAGGCATGGCTCGCGGACAACAAGATCCTCGACCCCGAAGGGCCCGACGAGATGTTCGAGCCGCTGACGAAGCGCCGACGCTTGGTTGCGCGCCTGAAACGAAAGCGTCATCGGCGCGTCGCGTGACCGTCATCGCGCTTGCCTAGCCCAAGCCGATCTGCATCTTGTCGCAGCGCGAGGGAGTTTTGGGACATGGCACGCATAAGGGTTCGTGACGGCGAAACGATCAGCACGGAAACCATTGTCGGCGCGGGCGACGCATTGTGGATCTTGCAAGGGGGCACGATCGCGCGGACCGGGGATGCACCGGCCGTCCGCATCAGCGGCAGCGATGCCATTGTGCGCAACGATGGCACGATCTCGGTCGCTGGCGATAATGATCCGGCGCTGGTTGGTGAATTCTCGGGCGTGCTCGATCTGCGCCTGGCCAATCGCGGCACGATCTCGGCTGACGCGGTCGCCGTCGAGCTGTCGTCAGAAGACGGCACCACCGGCAACGTGCTGTTCACCAACTACGGCTCGATCATCGGCGGCGACGACCATGCGATCGCCATGCGCGATCTGCGCGCGAGCACCATCACGCTGCGAAACCTCGAAGGCGGCCTGATTACCAACGACGGCGATTCGGACGTGGTGCGCCCCGGCCATGACGCGGCGACCGCCATCACCGTGATCAACGCGGGCACGATCCTCGCCGGCACCCTCGTCGGCGAATCATCCGGTGGCGATGCGATCGACTTTCAGCCGAAGGACGGCGGCGTCGCCGGCCGTGTCGTCAATCTTTCGACCGGCCATATCGAAGGCGGCAAGCACGGCATCACCGGCGCGAACGACGCCACGATCATCAACAAGGCCGGCGGTGAGATCATCGGCCGCAACGGATCGGGCATCAACTTCGATACCGAGGCTGCCGACGGCGACGGCTATGTGACGGTGGTCAACGACGGTCTGATCAGCGGCCGTTACGACGGGTTCGGCGACGGCGACGGGGATGGCGTGGACGTCGACTATCTCGTCAGCATTCGCAACAGCGGCACGATTGAGGGGATCGGCGCCGATCTGGTGGAGAATTTCGGCGATGGCGTCGCGGCGGGCGGCGGTCTCATCAAGAACCTGTCAGGCGGCACCATCCACGGGCAGAGCAATGGCATCCTGATCGACGATGGCGATCGCAACGGCGCCTATGCCCAAACCACCCTGGTCAACGATGGCACCATCTCGGCCGAACTTGGCTATGGCGTCCGCTTCATCGGGGACTTCGAGGACACGGTCGTAAACCGCGGTACGATCTCCACCGAGGCCACGGTTGCGCTTGACCTGGGCGGCGGCGATGACAGCCTTCGCAATGACGGCGTGATCACCGGCCACGTCCTTCTGGGCGCGGGCGATGACGTTTATCGCGGCACGGGCATCGTCACCGGCGCGATCTGGGGCGGCGGCGGCCGCGACGTGATCATCGGCGGGGCGGGCACGGACCGGATCAACGGCGGCGAGGGCCGCGATCGCCTGACCGGCGGGGCGGGTGACGACGTGTTCGACTTTGACGGCCTCATTGACAGCGGCGCTACCGTTGCGACCGCGGACCGCATCACGGACTTTACGTCGGGCGACAAGATCCGACTGACGATGATCGACGCCGACACGACGCTCGACGGCGATCAGGCCTTCACCTTCATCGGCGCCGACGCGTTCAGCGGCACGGCGGGCGAGCTGCGCGCCACGGTGATCAACGGCAACACCATGATCACCGCAGACGTCGATGGCGACAAAACCGCCGACTTCGGCGTCTTGCTGCTCGACGTCACCGATCCCTCGGTGCTCACCTTCGTTCTTTGATGATTGATCCGGCGGCCGGTGTGGTGACACCGGCCGCCGCCGACGCTATCGGCGCGGGCATGACCGCGATTACGCCAGAGATCGTCGCCGAGCACGGCCTGTCCCCCGAGGAATATGACCGCGTCCTCCACGCGCTCGGCCGCGAGCCGAACCTCGTCGAGCTCGGCATCTTCTCGGTGATGTGGTCGGAGCATTGCTCCTACAAATCATCGCGCATCCACCTCAAGAAGCTGCCCACCGAGGCGCCCTGGGTGATCTGCGGCCCCGGCGAGAACGCCGGCGTGATCGACATCGGCGACGGGCAAGCCGCGATCTTCAAGATGGAATCGCACAACCACCCCTCGTACATCGAGCCGTACCAGGGCGCGGCGACCGGCGTCGGCGGCATCCTGCGCGACGTCTTCACCATGGGCGCACGGCCGGTGGCGAACCTCAACGCGCTCCGCTTCGGCCGCCCCGACCATCCCAAGATGCGCCACCTCATCTCGGGCGTGGTCCATGGCATCGGCGGCTACGGCAATTGCGTCGGCGTCCCCACCGTCGGCGGCGAGGTCAACTTCCACCCCGCCTATGACGGCAACATCCTCGTCAACGCGATGACGGTCGGCGTCGCCGATACCGACAAGATCTTCTATTCGGCCGCCAGCGGCGTCGGCAATCCGATCGTCTACGTCGGGTCCAAGACCGGCCGCGACGGCATCCACGGCGCCACCATGGCTTCGGCCGATTTCGGCGAGGATGCCGAAGAGAAGCGCCCCACCGTCCAGGTCGGCGATCCCTTCACCGAAAAGCTGCTGATCGAAGCCTGCCTCGAGCTGATGGCCTCCGATGCGATCGTCGCCATCCAGGACATGGGCGCCGCCGGCCTCACCTCCTCCAGCGTCGAGATGGCGTCCAAGGGCGGCGTCGGCATCGAGCTGATCATGGACGACGTGCCCCAGCGCGAAACCGGCATGACGCCCTACGAGATGATGCTCTCCGAATCGCAGGAGCGCATGCTGATGGTCCTCAAGCCCGGCCGCGAAGATTTCGCCGAAGCGATCTTCCGCAAGTGGGAGCTCGATTTCGCCGTCATCGGCCATGTCACCGACACCGGCCGCATGGTGCTGAAGTGGCAGGGCGACGTGGTGTGCGACATCCCGCTCGCCCCGCTCGCCGACGAGGCGCCGCTCTACGATCGCCCGCACGTCCCGACCCCGCCCGCCAAGGCGCTGGTGAACGTCCCCGAGTGCAAGGACATCGCCGCCGATCTCCTCACCCTGATGGGCTCCCCCGACATCGCCAGCCGCCGCTGGATCTGGGAGCAATACGACCACATGGTCGGCGCCGACACCGTCCAGCGCCCCGGCGGTGACGCCGCCGTCGTCCGCGTCCACGGCACCGACAAAGCGCTGGCGATGACCACCGATTGCACCCCGCGCTATTGCTACGCCGACCCAATCGAAGGGGGCAAGCAGGCCGTCGCCGAGACCTGGCGCAACCTCACCGCGGTCGGCGCGCGCCCGCTCGCCATCACCAACTGCCTCAACTTCGCCAACCCGCAGCGCCCCGAGATCATGGGCCAGATCACCGGTTGCCTCGAGGGCATGGGCGAGGCCTGCCGAGCGCTCGACTACCCGATCGTCTCCGGCAACGTCAGCCTCTACAACGAGAGCAAGGCCACCGGCGGCGGCAGCGCGATCCTCCCCACCCCGGCGATCGGCGGCGTCGGCCTGATGGCCGACTGGACCAAGTCCGCCACCATCGCGTTCAAGGGCACCGGCGACGTCATCCTCGCGGTCGGCACGCGCCGCGGCGATCTCGGCCAGACGCTCTGGCTGCGCGAGATCCACGGCCGCGAGGAAGGCCCGCCCCCGCGCGTCGACCTCGCGAAGGAAAAGGCCACCGGAGACCTCATCCGCGATGCCATCGACAAGGGCCAGCTATCCGCCGTCCACGACGTCTCCGACGGCGGCATCGCCGTCACGCTCGCCGAGATGGCACTAGCCGGCAACATCGGCGCGATGATCGACCGCAAGCAGCCCTATGACTGCGCGCACAGCTTCTTCGCCGAGGATCAGGGCGTGTACATCGTCACCGTCCACGATCACGCGCTGGCCGATTTCCTCCACGCCGCGCTCGAGGCCGGCGTCGAGGCCGAGCCGATGGGCCGCACCGGCGGCAAGCGCCTGATCTTCGAGCGCCCCGACCGCGACGACGTCGTCGCGCTCGACGCGCTGCGCGAGGCGCACGAGGGCTTCTTCCCCCGGCTGATGGGCGCGGAGGTATCGCTGGCGGTCTGACCCGTCAGCCGCCCTCCCCTACCCTGTTCGTCATCCCGGGCTCGACCCGGGGTCCCGCTTCTTCTTCTCCCGACCGAGCAAAAGGCAGCGGGACCCCGGATCAAGCCTGTCCTGAGCGCCTGCCTTGGCAGGCA
>JBELMF010000153.1:0-8411 GCA_042096015.1 Sphingomonas sp. | reverse complement strand
GGCCGGGCTCGTCGCCCACCCAGGCCAGCTCGCGCGTCGCCGCGCCATAGTCGATCCGCACCGGCTGGACGAGCACGCCGGGCGGCGGCGGATCGAGCACCGCCAGCAGCGCGGCCTTGAACGGCAGCAGTGTTTCGCCGTCCCCGGTGGTCCCCTCCGGGAAGATGGTGATCGCCCATGTGTCGGCGAGCGCATCGCGCAGCGTGTTGATCTGGTCGGCCACCGCCATCCGGTCCTCGCGCCGGACGAAGATGGTGCGGTTCAGCGTGCAAAGCCAGCCGACCAGCGGCACCTGCCGAAGCTCCGCCTTGGCGACAAAGGCGCTGCCGTTGCACCCGGCGAGGATCGGAATGTCCATCCAGCTCAGGTGGTTGGACACGAACACCACATCGCGGCGCAGCGGCGTGCCGACGATGCGGCGGCGCGCCCCAATGATCCAGCCGACGCTCGCCAGGAACCACTTCGGCCAGGGCGAGGGCAGGCGGACAAGCCGCCACAGCAGGTGCAGGGGCAGCGCGAGGAGCAGCGCGACGACAAGCGCCGCCAGCCGCAGCGCGATCCGGATCAAGGGCGCATCAAGCGAGGTCGGGCTCGCCCGCCGCCCGGGCGCGGGCCTCGCGGCTGGCCTCGGCCGCGGGCACCAGCTTGAACGCCGCGATCGCCGCGCCCAGCGTGATCGGCACCGTCACCAGCAGCGACAGCATGCCGGTCGACAGGCTGCCCGTCAGCGTCGAGACGCGCCCGGCCAGATAGGGGCCCAGCGCCAGACCGAGCAGCGTCGTGCCGATGAAATAGGTTGCCGTTGCGGCGCCGCGCATCCGCGGCAGCACCAGGTCCTGCGTGGTCGCCGCCGAATTGCCCAGCGCCCAGCTCGCGGTGAATTGTGCGATGAACAGGCAGACGTAAAGAACGATGGGCGTGTCCGTGGTGAAGGCGATGGCCATGAACGGCACCGGCAGCACCGCGCCCAGCGCCACCATGATCAGCCGCCCGCCCGGATGCCGCGCGCGAAGCCGATCGCCCAGGATGCCGCCCACCGTCACGCCGAGGAATCCGGACAATGCCCCTTGGCCCCCCAGGATCAGCCCGGCCTCCGCCGGCGAAATGCCCAGGTCGCGCATGGCATAAGGTGCCGCCCAGAAGCCCGCGGCATAGCTGAGGAACGCGTTCAGGCCGTAGGCGACGACCGTGCACAGGAATGCGGGCGTGCCGATGATCAGCGCGAAGGTCGGCGCGTCGCGATGGCGCAGCGCGCTTGCCCAGGAGAAGACGGCATAGAAACCGACGCCCACCGCCAGCCACTGCGGCAGCGGCTCGCCGAGGCTGACCAGCACGGTGACCGCGACCGCGACGACGACGATCGCGACGAGGTTGCCGATCAACGTCTTCGTCCCGCAGCGCGCCGCACCGATCAGCGTCAGCGGCGGCAGGATGGTCAGCAGCTCGTCGAGGAATGCCTTGAACGGCGCCGGGTGCGGCGGCTGGGCCAGCCCTTCCGATTGCCCGCGTACCGGCTCGCGCAGCGTCGCCACCAGCAAGGCGACCAGGATCCCCGGAATGCCGACCGCCAGGAACGCGGCCTGCCAGCCGACCAGGCCGAACGGGCCGCCGCCCGGATAGGCGGCGTTCCAGCGCTGCACGATCAGCCCGCCGATGAACAGCGATACGCCGCCGCCCACATAGATGCCGGCCGAGTAGATCGACAAAGCAGTCGCGCGCAGCTTCTTGGGGAAATAATCGGAAATCAGCGAATAAGCGGACGGGCTTGCCGTCGCCTCGCCGATTCCGACGCCGATCCGCGCGGCAGCAAGCTGTCCGCCGCTGCGCGACAGGCCCGACAGCGCGGTCATCGTCGACCACAGCGCGAGGCCCACCGTCATCAGCCGCACGCGATGCCAGCTGTCGGCAAGCCTGCCGAGCGGAATGCCGAACAGCGCGTAGAACACGCCGAAGGCGGTGCCGTAGAGGAAGCCGAGATCCTCGTCGCGCAGGTTCAGGTCGCGTTTGATGTCCTCCGCCAGAATGGAGATCACCTGCCGGTCGATGAAGTTGAGGATATAGACCACGAACAGGATCGACAGGACGTACCAGGCATAGCCGTTTGCCCGGTATTCGCCCTCTGCGTTGGTCTGCATCCGCTCCCGTTCCTCTTTTTTTTTGTCCGTTTGGCGGCTTGCGTAACAGAGTGTCAGCCGAGGGACCAGCGGGCGATCGGCTCGTACGTGGCGCCGCTCCGGCCGAGGTGACTTTCGTAGAGGATCAGGTGCGGCAGGGTGAAGGGATCGCTGGCAAGGGCGGCGTGACGTGCCAGCCATGCTTCCACCTCCGGTTCGGCTCCTGCGGCGCGCGGCAGGCGTGCCACCGTCAGGTGCGGCAGATAGGCGCGCCGCTCCGGCGCCAGTCCGGCGCGTACGATCGCCTGATCGATCTTGCGGTGAAGTGCGGCGAGCGCATCGTGCGGGGTGACGCCGGCCCACAGCGCCTCGGTGCGCCCGCGGTGATCGAAGCGGCCGACGCCGTTCAACGCCACGGCCGGGGCAGGAGCCTGAACCGCTGCGAGCGCCGCGGCAACGTCCTCTGCCACCGGGCGATCCACCGCGCCGATGAAGCGCAATGTCAGGTGGAGTTGCTCGTCATCCTGCCAGCGCGCGCCCGGCACGCCGTCCATCAGGTCCGCCAGCGTCTCGCGGACGTCGGGCGGCGGGCGAAGTGCGACGAACAGGCGGTGCATGGCGGTGTTCCTAAGCGGCCTCCCATCCTGCGTCACCCCGGATCAAGGCGGGGGTAACAATGCTCTTTGCAGACGACCCGCTACTCGGCACGGTCCGACCATGGCTGTCCTACATGGCTCGTTTCATGGCAGGGCAAAGGACCATCAGAGGGAGCACCCCGAATGTTGAGACAACCCCGCCAGCGCCTCAACTTTGTCAACATTCGCGCCAACAATCGTTCGCTTCCCGGCACTTGCATCTGGCCGCCCATCGCGACGCGCGCCCGCCGAACATTCGACGCGCAATGTGACGAACTGTTGCCGGGGGACGCCCAACTTGAACTTTAGGCCCATGCGGGCGATATTCGTGATGTGTCCGGCCCCTTGCCGGACGAAGGAGTGAAACGACAATGGCCAACTGGTCCGACCCCCGTCCGACCGCGAGCGCGTTCGGCGCGAGCGTACCGGGCACGCGCGGTACCGCTTATGACGCGGGCCTGCGCAAGTACATGCTGTCTGTCTACAATTACATGGCGTCGGGCGTCCTGCTGACCGGCATCGTGGCGCTGCTGTTCGCCAGTGGCGGGCGCGACAGCCTGGCGGCGCAGGTGTTCCTGGCACCAGGTATCCTGAAATACATCATCATGTTCTCGCCGCTGGCGTTCGTGATGGTGCTCAGCTTCGGCATCAACCGCCTGTCGACCGGCGCGGCGCAGATGATCTTCTGGGCGTTCGCGGCGATCATGGGCCTGTCGATGTCGACGATCTTCCTGGTCTATACCGGCGCCTCGATCGCGACGACCTTCTTCGCCACCGCAGTCGCGTTCCTGTCGCTGAGCCTCTACGGCTATACGACGAAGCGTAACCTGCAGGCGTTCGGCACGTTCCTGATCATGGGCGTCGTCGGCCTGATCGTCGCCTCGCTGCTGAACCTCTGGGTGCAGTCGAGCGCGCTTCAGATGGGCATCAGCGCGATCGGCGTGCTGCTGTTCGCGGGCCTCACCGCCTACGATACGCAGCGCATCAAGGAGATGTATTCCTACGTCGCGGGCACCGACATGATGGGCAAGGCCGTGATCATGGGCGCGCTGTCGCTGTACCTCGACTTCATCAACATGTTCCAGTTCCTGCTCTCGTTCATGGGCAACCGCGAATAAGCGCGACGCTGGAGCGACTGGCTCTGAGGCCCGGTGGGGAAACCCGCCGGGCCTTTTCATATGTTGGACGACCGTAGGACCGGATCTGCCCATGCGCCTCGCGATCGACGTCCATCTCGACTACGGCTTCTCCGAGCCGGCCGACGTGCTGCTGCAGGTCGAGGCCGCCGCAATGCCGGATCAGCGGATCGAGACGGAATCTCTGACGGTCCATTCGGATCATCCGATCCGTGCGATCGCAGGCGAGGAAGGCGTCGGTCAGCGCTGCTGGGCGCGCGGCGAGCAGCGGTTGATTGCGGATTATCACGCCATCGTCCTGGTCGAGCGGCCGGCGATTGATCTCGCCCCGCTACATGCGACGCCGGTCCGCGATCTGCCTGCCGAAACAGTCCGCTATCTGCTCCCCAGCCGCTATGTCGAATCGGATCGACTCGAACATTTCGTGCGCCGGCGATTTGCCGGTTTGAGCGGTGGGGCACTGGCGCTGGCGCTGGTCGATTGGGTCCGCGGTGCGCTTGAATATGGCAGCGCGGGCGGCAACGGCGGCAGCGCGCTTGTCACCTTTGCGGAGCGGCGCGGGGTGTGCCGTGACTATGCCCATCTGCTGGTCGCGCTGGCCCGCGCCGCGGAGATCCCTGCGCGCTGCGTCTCCGCCTATGCGCCAGGGGTGGATCCCCCCGATTTCCATGCGGTCGCGGAACTGTGGCTGGACGGGGCGTGGCATCTGCTTGACGCCACCGGCATGGCCGATTGTTCGGATCTCGCGCGGGTCGCCGTCGGGCTCGATGCCACCGACATCGCCTTCATGACGATCTTCGGCACGGCGACACTCTTCCGGCAGACAGTGGCCGTGCGCAGACTGGATGATTGAGCGAGGAACACGCCGCGGAAATCGTTCGTTGAACGAGGGTAACGATAGGAGACGTTCGATGCCCACGCAGCAGCCACCGTCACAGGACGCCGGCCGCGATGAAACGATTGCCAAGCGGCTCGATCAGCAACCCGAGGATAAGGATGCGCAGCTCGACGCCGGCATCGATGAATCGATGGATGCCTCCGATCCGCCTTCAGTGACCCAGCCCGGCCATTCCGAGCCGGCACCGTCGTCGGGCTATTCGGAGGAAGCAGAGCGTCAGCGCGATGCCTGATTGTTGCGCTTAAGGCTCACCTGACTTCATTTTGTAATGCCCCGCCTCGGTTCGTCGCATCTGATGTTGCGGCGCGGCATGCAACATGATCGTATCTGAACGCCGGACATCACGGCTGCAAGGTGATGGTCATTCACCTCATGCCATGATGCTTCCGGTTGGCAGATCGGGGCGGGGTGGTTGAGATGAGCGCAAGGATGAAGCCTGCGGAAGGCGTGATGACATTGGCGGAGATGAAGGAGTTCGCCGGTTTCCCCGGATCGACGCAGCGCTATATCCGGCGCAGCCTGGATGTGGGCCTGGATCGTCAGGATGCGTTGGCACGCTGGTCGCGTGACATGGTTGAGGCCGCGAGCATCAGGGCGCAGGCGCGGCATTATCAGCGCTTGTCGGACATCCGCGCAATGGTACCCGATGACAGCGGCCTGGATGCCGTTGAACCCTTCATGGCGCCGCTGATCACGGTCAGTGCGTTCGATCTGGGGCAGGGGCGGATCACCAGCTTTTCAGCCTACCGTTTCTTGTACGAGCGCCTTGTGAGCGCGTCGGTGCGGCCGTGGCTGCCGGGGGCGTTCTGCGCCGCCGCCGCCCTGCCGCATCTGCATCCCGAGCTGCGGCGCAAGCTGCTCCAGTCGATCAGCGAGGCCGCGGCGACCGCCTCGGGCTGGTCTTCGCGTCCGCCGGCCTTCTTTCCCTATTGGGTCGAAAAGGTAGAGGCCGGCGCGCTGCCGCATTGATTGCTGCACGGTCGGCCGTTCCGCCCCCGACCTATTGGCAGGCTTGCCACCGCATCGATCCGCGGCTTGCTTGATCGAGATGCAGGTGATCCCGGTGCGCCGCGTTGTAATCGGGTGAAAGCACGGTGGCGAACAGATCGCACGCACCATCGCGAACATCCCGCAGGAACGCGGCGCGCGCACCGCCCTCTTTCCAGTCGTTCACCAGGGATATGCGCGTGCCGTCCGCCAGGCGAAATCCCGATATGTCCACAGCGTCCGCGGTTGCGTGCTGGCTGAAGTCCCCGCTGCTGCGGCCATAGAGCCGTCGGCAATTGTAACTGCCGAGATGCTCGATCCGCGTTACCCCCATGCGGAAATGCCGCTCGGCGGCGGGCTGCACGACCTCCCATTGCCACAGCGCCAGAGCCGCAGCGACCGGGCAGGCGGTGCCAAGATTGGGCGGACTGAACGGCGTGATATGCGGATCGTCGGGCGCGAAGCGCACCGCATCGGCATAGCCGCAGCGCTCGCCCTCACCCTCGCGCCGTTTCGGTAGAACGGTAAATGCCACCCCGGCATCCCTGAGCAGCGCACGGCAGCGGGGGAAATCCTCCGTCAGCGCGTTCAGCTTGCGCCCGGTGAACAGGCCCACCGGCTGCGCGAGGTTCAGCGGAGCCCAGGGCGTGTCCTCGGGGTGCTGCTTCACCCAGCCGTAAGCCAGCACGCCAAGCACCGCCGCCAGAACGAGGAAGACGATCCATCCGATCGTGCGTCGCACGCGACGCGCGGCGCGATCTCGCCGTCGCATCAGCCGCGCATGGCGCGCGCGATCACCTCGGACGTCACCGGGTACCCACAATCGTCGGGGATACAAAGATGCTCTTCCCCATCGCGCGATTCGGACCAGGGCGTCACCGTCTTGATCGGGGTGTCGCGCGCATGCGCCGCGGTATCGGTGAAGCTGTCGAACTGGGCGAGCCGTTCCAGATTTCGGCGCGTGGGAAAGATGATTTCCAGCTTGCCGGCATCCGCGTCGGCCAGCATTTGGCGGGCGGTCGCCCAGACCAGACGCACGTTTTCCGTTTCATCGACGGTCGCACGGGGGGCATCGTTCGGCAGCTCGGCCAGATAAAAGCGTGTGTCGAAGATGCGCATGTTGCGATGCGCCGGACGCCACCGCGCCCAGGGTACGAGTTGCTCCAGATCCAGTGTCGCGCCGGCGCCGGCCAGCGCTTCCGCCAGCATAACTCCGTCATGAAGCGCCTTGCGCATGTCCGCCAGCGCCGCTGCCGAAGGAAGGGTCGACAGGCCGATCGGCAGGCCGGCCTCTTCGATCGTCTCGCGTACCGCCGCGATCCGGGCCGCCGTTTCCTCGTCGCCGTCCAGCAGTTCCGCCAGCGCATGATCACCGGGATCGATCCGCCCGCCGGGAAAGACCATCGCCCCACCGGCGAACACCATGGCTTTGGCACGCTCCACCATCAGCAGTTCGGGTGGGCCATCGGCGGCGGAACGGAAGATGATGAGAGTGGCAGCGGGAATCGCGGGTGGCAGATCGTCATCCATACGATCGACTTAACGATGCTCGACGAAGAATGTCACGCCGCGCCGCAGCAATCCACCCACGTCGCTGCATATCGAAACGGATCGGGGGTTGGGTGGTGGAGCCGAGGGGAATATCATTCCTGTTTCGGTGTAACCACTTATCGTCGGCGAACCTTCCGTGTTGACACATGGAGGCGCAACGAGTCGCGCGCCGCTTGGCGAACCAGTCTCTCCACCCCCACGCGAGCCGGGAGGGCGGGGCGGTGAGCCGTTGCCGGTACTGCGGCGCCGATCCTGTGCAGTCCGAGCTTGGCCGCTGCGCATGCCGGTTAGATCACGGCGTCCTGAATGTGCCGCTGGCGAAGCGGGGGAACATCGACGCGCAGATTGACCGCTTCAAGGCGGACGAGGCGCGTAAGGCTGTCAAGGAGGCGCAAGCCCGTTTTCACGATACCCGCTCCAAGAGAATGCGCGTGTCTGAGCTTCTGCAAGCGATGCCGGATGAGCGCGTCCTGACGCTGGCCAAGCCCCTCGGTAGCAGGAAGCCGCATACCGCCCGCCTCGCGCTGGCAAGAGCGGCGTCTTACAATCTCGACCGCTGGCTAACTGCCCTTGAGCGAGAGGCATTGTGACCCATGCGCCACTCCTTTGGCCTTGCCAGCGACGCTGCGGCACCTGTCGGGACTGGATCGGCAGCAATTGCTTCTCCCCCGAGCGCGTGGGGGATGGCGGTTACGGCGAAGATGCCGGCGTCACCTTCTCGCGCGACGCCTGCGAAGCTTGGGTCAACAACGGTCGCGCCATTCTCGCTGACGAACGCGACCACGCACCCCTCCTAACCCCCGCCCCCGAGACAGGGGCCAAGAGGACGAAATGAGATGACGGAAGAGACGACCTTTTATGTGGATTGCGAGTTCAACGAACATGGAGGCGACCATGCATCCGCGCCCCTAAACAGGGCTGACAGGCCGGAAAGACGGCCTAGTCTTTACCCACCCGGCCGGCCCATTCGCGCACGAACCCAAGGGCCGAGCGGCACGACTGCCCCGTACCGGTTAGGGCGCTGCCGGGCACGCGAACGGCAGCGACATGCCATCGGCGGCTAGGGCGCGGCAAACACGCCCGCCGGCCC
>JBELMF010000152.1:0-8447 GCA_042096015.1 Sphingomonas sp. | reverse complement strand
TTTGCCACCGGGCCGTGGGCGGTGCTTTTGTTCGGGCAACACCCACGGCCCCCCGCGGGTTGCATCCCGGCCCAAGGCCGGGATGACGACGTGGGCGGGCGAGGTCGCCTCTCCCCCGTTTGCCCTGAGCCTGTTGAAGGGCGTGCCCCAAACGACACCGCCAGTGACACGTACTTCGACATGCTCAGTACGAACGGCGTGGCTGGATCATGCCAACCTCTGGGCGATCTGACATGTCCCCCCTCATCATCGAAGCCGCCCTCAACGGCGCCACCCCCAAGTCCCGCAACCCCAACACCCCCATCACCCCGGCGGAACTTACCGCGGAAGCGCTCGAAGCGATGGAAGCCGGCGCGGCGATCGTCCACACGCACATCGAGCGCATGGACCTGACCGGCGACGAAGCCGCCACGCGCTATCTCGAAGCCTACGCTCCGATCCTCGCCGCCCGCCCTGACGCGATCCTGTGGGGCACCGTCGCCACCGGCCCTGACGTGGAGGCTCGCTTCGGCCACTATCGCCCCCTCGCCCGCGCCGGCGTAAGAATGGGCGCCTTCGATCCCGGCTCGGTCAACCTCGGCACGCATGGCCCCGATGGCCTGCCCGGCGCCTCGGTCCTCTACGCCACCACCTATCGCGACATCGCCTGGCTCGCCGACCTCCACGATCAGGAACGCCTCGGCCCCGCCATCGCGATCTACGAGCCCGGCTGGCTGCGCACCACGCTCGCCTATGAGCGCGCCGGCAAGCTTCCTGCCGGCGCCTTCGTGAAGCTCTATTTCGGCGGCCGCTACAATTTCATCGACGGCAAGCGCAGCGACGTGACCTTCGGCCTGCCGCCGACCGAGCGGGCGCTCGACGCCTATCTCGAACTGCTCGAAGGCTCGTCGCTCCCCTGGGCGGTCGCCGCGATCGGCGACGACGTGGTCGAGACAGGGCTGGCGCAGCTGGCGATCGAGCGCGGCGGCCACGTCCGCGTCGGCCTCGAGGATTTCGGCGGCGAGCGGAAACCGGAGAATCTGGAACTGATCGCCGAGGCGGTCGCGCTGGCGAACAAGGCCAGTCGCCCGGTCGCCACGCCGACCGATGCCGCCCGCATCCTCAAGCTGCCGCGATGAGCCTGGCTCGAACCCGGCCTAGCCAAGGCTGTTCCCCGGCGCAGGCCGTGGCCCAGTTGGGAAAGCCGTGGTGACGCCCGCTCGACAGGCCAAATACATCTCCCGACTGGGCCACGGCCTGCGCCGGGGAACAGATTATCGCAGATGTATCAAACCCCAACGATCGGCCGTCAGATCATGCCGCCGACGAACGAACAGTGATTTAGGAGTCCCCCCATGTACGACCTGCTCGTCACCAACGGCACCATCGTCGACGGCACCGGCGCCCCGCGCTTCCGCGGCAATGTCGCGGTCCAGAACGACAAGATCGTCGCGGTCGGAGACGTCACCGGCCCCGCGCGCGAGACGCTCGACGCCGATGGCTGCGCCGTCACGCCGGGCTTCGTCGACATCCACACCCATTACGACGGCCAGGTCTCCTGGGATAACGTCCTCGCCCCCTCCTCGATCAACGGCGTCACCTCGGCGGCGATGGGCAATTGCGGCGTTGGTTTCGCCCCCGCCCGCGCCGACAAGCACGATTGGCTGATCCAGCTGCTCGAAGGCGTCGAGGATATTCCCGGGACGGCGCTCGCCGAGGGGCTGACGTGGAACTGGGAAAGCTTCCCCGACTATCTCAACGCCTTGAGCCAGCGCGAATATACGATGGATCTCGGCGCCCACATGCCCCACGCCGCACTGCGCGCCTATGTCATGGGCGATCGCGGCGGCGATCACATGGAACGCCCCACCGCAGGCGAGGTCGACCGCATGGCCTATCTCACCGCCGAGGCGATGGAGGCCGGCGCGCTCGGCTTCTCCACCTCGCGCACGCATGCGCACCGCAGCCGCGACGGGCTCAACATCGGCACGCTCACTGCCGAGGATCCCGAACTGCTCGGCATCGCCGCCGCGCTGCGCCGGACCGGGAAGGGCGTGATCCAGCTCATCTCCGACGCTTATCTCACCGCCGACGACGCCTTCGCCAACGCTGAGTTGCAGCTGATCCGCCGCTTGGCCCAGACCAGCGGCTGCCGCGTCTCCTTCACCGTCCAGCAGACCGACGACGCCCCCGATCGCTGGCGCAGCATCTATCGCGAGATCGACGCGATGGTCGCCGATGGCCTGCCGGTCAGCGCGCAGGTCGCCCCGCGCCCGATCGGCGCGATCCTCTCCTTCGCCTCGACCACCAACCCGTTCATCGTGGCGCCCACTTACCGCCGCATCGTCGCGCAGAGCGCCACCGTTGCCGATCGGCTCCTGGCGCTCGCCGATTCGGCCAATCGTGCCGCGATCCTCGCCGAACATGCCGCCTTCCACGCCAGCGAAGGCTTCATCGCGATCATCACCCGCGGCTATTCGCGCATGTTCCGAATGACCGATCCGGTCGATTACGAACCCCACGAAAGCCAGTCGATCGCCGCCGAGGCCGCCCGCGCCGGCGCCGATCCCGCCGCCTATGTCTATGACACGCTTATGGAAAATGGCGGCCGCCGCCTGCTCTACATGCCGCTGATCAACTACGCCCGCGGCAACCTCGACGACGTCCACGGCATGATGACCGGCAACCACGTGCTCTACGGCCTGTCCGACGGCGGCGCGCATTGCGGCACGATCTGCGACGGCAGCTTCCCCACCACCACCGTGGCGCTCTGGTCACGCGGCAACAAGGCCGGCCTCAACGCCCCGCTTGAACAGCTGATCCACGGCTACACCCAGCGCAACGCCGCGCATGTCGGCTGGCACGATCGCGGCGTGCTTGCGCCCGGCTATCTTGCCGATCTCAACGTGATCGCGCTCGACGAGCTCGCGCTCGCGCCGCCGGAGATCGTGCAGGATCTGCCCGCCGGCGGCACCCGCCTGCTCCAGCAGCCGCGCGGCTATCGCTGGACGGTGAAGTCCGGCGTGCCGACCTTCGCGAACGGCGAATGGACCGGCCGCACACCGGGCCGCCTGCTACGCGGTGAGCGCGTCGCGGCTTGAGCACACCAGTGCACCTGTATGCGGGCACTCGCGAGCCCCGCACACAGGCACGCGCTCGTCCCTAGAGTCTGATCCACCCCGGTTAAAGCGACTCCCCGGCGAAGGCCGGGGCCCAGCTGGGGAACGTCAGTAAGGGCAAGTTGCGCTTCATTACTGCGGCCTTCCCAACTGGGCCCCGGCCTCCGCCGGGGAGGCCGCTCTGGATCAAGATAAGTGGATCAAACTCTAGAACACGAAATTGTCGAAAGTCAGGTGTGACCCTGTCAGCAGGATCGTGAAATCCGCCGCTCCGTCGCCGTTGGTGTCGCCGAGCAGGCTGGTCGTGTTGCTGCCTGCATCGAATGCCAGACGAAGCTGCCGCGCCGTGTTGGTGAATGCGCTGACCAGCGTAAAGGCCTGATTTCCCGCCGCGCCGGCATTGGCGTCGATCGCGGACAGGTCGATGGTGTCGATACTGGCGAGGTCGGTAATCCGGTCGGCCGCGGCATTGGCGGAATCGGCTCCACTCAGGAAGATGAAGGTATCGCCCCCAGCGCCGCCGGTCAGCTGATCCTGTCCGTCACCACCGGTCAGCGTGTCCTTGCCGTCGCCGCCCACCAATATGTCATTGCCCGCGTTACCGACCAGCGTGTCGTTTCCGGCATTGCCGGTCAGAACGTTGTCGCGGACGTTGCCGGTCAGCGTGTTGTTCAGCTCGTTGCCGATCGCGTCGATCGCCTTGCCGCCGGTCAGCGTGACGCGTTCGATCTCATAGCCGTTGGCGTCGAAGGTGATGAGCGCGGTGACCAGATCGTTACCACCGCCGACATATTCCAGGACGACGTCGCCCGCGCTGTCGATCCAATAGCTGTCGTTGCCGGCGCCCCCTTCCATGCGGTCATCGCCCGCGCCGCCATCGAGCTTGTCCGCGCCTTCGCCCCCGATCAGCCAGTCGTTGCCGCCATCCCCGTCGAGCGTGTCGGCCCCGTCGCCGCCTTGCAGCTCGTCATTGCCGTCACCGCCGGCGATCCGGTCCCCGCCGAGCCCGCCGAGCACGATGTCGTTGCCGGCACCGCCCTCGATGCGGTCGTTGCCGTCCTCGCCATAGAGTGTGTCGGTACCTTCATCGCCGTAAAGCCGGTCGTTCGACTCACCACCGTACACCAGGTCGTCACCGAGGCCGCCGTACAAGACGTCGCCGGATGCTTCGCCCCACAGCACGTCATCGCCTTCGTCGCCATGGAGCGTGTCGTTGCCGACCCCGCCCCACACGCGATCCTCGCCATCACCGGCGCGCACCTCGTCCTTGCCGTTGCCCGCGACGATCTGATTGTTCTCCGCCGAACCGCCCAGCACATCGTCGCTCGCCGATCCGATCAGATGCTCGAAACCCGAAACGGTATCGGTGCCCGCGCCCCCGGTGGCCTGCGCGGTGCCGATCGCCAGCGATACGGTGATGCCCGCCGCCGCGCTGCCATAGCTCAGCGTGTCCTGCCCTTCGCCGCCGGCCAGCGTGTCGTCGCCCAGCCCGCCCTCGATGACATTGTCTTGCGCATCGCCGGTCAGCACGTCGTTGAAGGCCGAACCGATCAGGCCGGAGATGCTGACCAGCGTGTCCACCCCGGCGGCGGCACCGGTATCGACCGTGATGGATGCCCCGCCCGCCAGCGCGATGGTCACGCCCGCCGAAGCCGTGGCATAGGAAGCCACATCGCGCCCCTCGCCGCCGTCGAGGCGATCGTCACCCTCGCCGCCCTCGAGCAGGTCGTCGCCATATTCGCCCCACAACTGGTCGTTGCCGGCACCGCCGGTCAGCCGGTCGGCATCGTCCCCGCCCCACAGCTGATCATTGCCGTCCTCGCCGGCGAGCTGGTCCGCGCCCGTGCCGCCGTAAAGCCAGTCCGCATCGGCACCGCCGAACAATTTGTCCGCGCCGTCCTCGCCATAGAGATAATCGAGCCCGAACCCGCCCGAGATGGCGTCATTGTCGGCGCCGCCATACAGCATGTCGGCATCGTCGCCGCCGTCGATCGTGTCGTCGCCGGCATCGCCGCGCAGCGTGTCGCGGCCAGCATCGCCGTTGATCCGGTCCTTGTCCGCACCGCCATTGGCGGTGTCGTCGCCCAGCCCGCCGGTGATCGTGTCGTTGCCGGCGCCGCCGTTGAGGAAATCGTTGCCGTCGTTGCCGTTGATCCGGTCGTTGCCGCCCACGCCGAAATAGCGGTCGGTCGCATCCGTGCCGTGGAAAGCGTTGTTGCGGCTCGTGCCGACGATCGTACCGAACGTGCCCGCGGCGAAGTCGTCGACTGAGACCGAAGTGATCGTGCGCGGCGCGAACTCGACGACGAGATCCGCGGCGGTCAGCAGGTTGTCGCGGTTGAGATCGAAGATCAACACCGTCTTGGCGGTCGCCCCGGTGCCGACCCGCGACCACCAGATCTGGACGAAGTCATTGCCAAGGTCGCTCCCCGGCAAGGCCGCGCCATCGGCGTAGAGCGACGCATCGATCTCGCCGCGGAACACGACCGGATACTGGCCGAGCGCGCCGTTGAGCGCGAAGCCGAGATGGATCTTGTCGCCATCGTCTCGGCTGAAATCGGTGACCAGATGCGGCGTCGCGAAGCTGCCCCACACGTAAGGGTTGTTCCAATAATCGCGATAGCCCAGCACGAACGTGTCCGCGCCGGCGCCGCCGTTCGCGATCGAGCGGTTGTTCTGCGACTGACCGAGGTAAATGTTGTCGTTGCCGTCCCCGCCCTCCAGGGTAGCGAGCACCGCGGACGAGCTGACGGAATCATTTCCCGCTCCGCCGCGCACCGTATCGGTGTTGCCCCCGCCACCGTTCAGCACATCCTCGCCGTCGCCACCGTCGATCGTATCGTCACCCTCGCCGCCCGACAGCTCGTCATTGCCGCCCAGACCGTTGATGATGTCGTTGCCGTTGCCGCCGTCGATGCGGTTGGCGAAGGCGGAGCCGGTCAGCGTGTCGTCGCCGTTCTCGCCATAGATCGAGCCTTCGCCCGACGTGGAAACGATGTCGTCGCCCTCGCCACCGTTCAGATAGTCGTTGCCGTCACCGC
Source organism: Sphingomonas sp. (assembly GCA_042096015.1). Taxonomy (GTDB): domain Bacteria; phylum Pseudomonadota; class Alphaproteobacteria; order Sphingomonadales; family Sphingomonadaceae; genus Sphingomonas. The sequence continues at coordinate 2,308 of JBELMF010000152.1, read as the reverse complement.
CCGCGATGGTGTCGTTGCCCGCCTCGCCGAGGATGTAGTCGCTGCCCGATCCACCATAGATCGTATCGTCGCCCTCGCCGCCCAACAGTTGGTCGTCGTTGTTGTCGCCGTACAGCGTGTCGTTGCCGGCCTCGCCGCGTATCACGTCATTGTTGTTGCCACCGCGCAGCACGTCGGTGCCGTCGCCGCCCCACAATGTGTCCTCGCCCACCCCGGCGGACACATTGTCGTTGCCCGCGCCGCCATAAATCAGGTCGTTGCCGACATCGTCGGTAATCTGGTCGTTGCCGGCCAGACCATAGATCTTGTCGCTGATCTCCCCACCGTTCAGCGCATCGGCCGCCGCCGTGCCGGCGATCGCTACGAACGTGCCGTCGGCGAAATCGGTGCTGGCGATCCCGCTCGTCAGCGTCCCGGGCGCGAATTCCACCACCAGATCGGCGGCGGTCAGCGTGAGATCGCGATTGAGATCGATCACCAGCGCCGTCCTGGCGGACGCGCCCGTGCCGACACGGGTCCACCACATCTGGATGAACTCGTTGCCGAGGTCCGCGCCTGGCAGCGTCGCGCCATCGGTGTAGAGCGCCGCGTCCAGCTGCCCCCGGAAGATCAACGAGTAACCATAAGCCGCGCCGCTCGCGGCAAAGCCGATGCTGAGCTTGTCCGCCTCGGCCCGGCTGAAATCCGTGATCAGGTGCGGCGCCGCAAGGCTGCCCCAGATGTAGGGGTTGTTCCAATAGTCGCGATAGCCGAACTGGAACGTATCGGCGCCAGCACCACCCGTCGCGGTGCTGCGGTTGTTCTGTGACTGGCCGAGATAGATGGTGTCGTTGCCGTCGCCACCTTCCAGCGTCGCCAGCGCCGCCCCCGACGTCACCGAATCGTTGCCGGCGCCGCCGCGCACGACATCCTTGTTGCCGCCGCCGCCGTTCAGAGCGTCATCGCCTTCGCCGCCGTCGATCGTGTCGTCGCCCTCCCCGCCCGACAGTTCATCGTTGCCGGCCAGGCCATTGATGATGTCGTTGCCGTTGCCGCCGTCGATGCGGTTGACGAAGGACGATCCGGTCAGCGTGTCGTTGCCGTTCTCGCCGTAGATCGAACCTTCGCCGGTCGTTGAGATGATGTCATCGCCCTCACCGCCGTTCAGATAATCGCTGCCGTCGCCGCCGGCGATCGTATCGTTGCCGGATTCGCCCAGGATGTAGTCACCGCCCGCGCCGCCATAGAGCGTGTCGTCGCCGTCGCCGCCCAGCAATTGGTCGTCGTTATTGTCACCGTAGAGCGTGTCGTTCCCCGCTTCGCCGCGCAGCACGTCATTGTCATTTCCGCCGCGCATCACGTCGGTACCGTCGCCGCCCCACAATGTGTCCTGCCCGATTCCGGCGGTGATCGTGTCGTCACCCGCCCCGCCTTGGATCAGGTCGTTGCCGGCATCGTCGGTGATCTGGTCGTTGCCGGCCAGGCCATAGATCTTGTCGTCGATCTCGCTGCCCGTCAGCGCATCGGCCGCGCCCGTGCCGGCGATGGCGATGAAGCTGCCCGCGTTGAAGTCCGATGCGACGATGCCGCTGGTGAGCGTGCCGGGCGCGAACTCCACCACCAGGTCGGCGGCGGTGAGCGTCAGGTCGCGGTTGAGATCCGCCACCAGCACGGTCTTGGCCGCAGCTCCCGTGCCCACGCGGGTCCACCACAGTTGAATGAAGTCGGTGCCCAGATCGGCACCGGGCAGCGTCGCGCCATCGGCATAGAGCGCGGCATTCATCTGCCCCCTGAAGATCAGCGAATAGCCGTAAGCCGCTCCGTTCGCCGCGAACCCGAGCGCCAGCTTGTCTCCATCGGCGCGGGTGAAGTCGGTGATCAGATGCGGGGCCGCGAAGCTGCCCCAAACGTAGGAGTTGTTCCAGTAATCGCGGTAGCCCAGGATAAAGCCGTCCGCGCCTGCGCCCCCTGTCGCGGTGCTACGATTGTTCTGCGACTGGCCGATATAGATGTTGTCGCTGCCATCGCCGCCTTCCAGCGTAGCCAGCGCCGCGGTTGAACTGACGGAATCGTCACCGGCACCGCCGCGCACAATGTCCTTGCTGCCACCGCCGCCGTTCAGCGTATCGTCGCCTTCCCCGCCGTCGATAACGTCATCGCCCTCACCGCCGGACAGCTCGTCGTTGCCGCCCAGGCCGTTGATGATGTCGTTGCCGTTGCCGCCATCGATATGATTGACGAAGGCCGAGCCGGTGAGCGTATCGTCGCCATTCTCACCGTAGATCGAGCCCTCGCCGCTCGCCGAAATGACGTCGTCGCCCACGCCGCC
>JBELMF010000151.1:0-8565 GCA_042096015.1 Sphingomonas sp. | reverse complement strand
CGGCGATGTTCTGGTCTTCCTCGACCCGATCGCCGACCGCGACGTGCCAGCCGACGATCTCCGCCTCGGCAATGCCTTCGCCGATGTCCGGCAGCTTGAAGGTAAAACGCGCCATGTGCCGATCAGTCCTTCAGAATCTTCTTGAGCGCCATGCCGATGCGCACGGGGCCGGGGAAATAGGCCCATTCCAGGCTGTGCGGATACGGCGTGTCGAAGCCGGTCACGCGCTCCACCGGCGCCTCGAGATGGTAGAAGCAGCGCTCCTGCACCAACGCAGACAGTTCCGCGCCGAATCCCGCGGTGCGCGTCGCCTCGTGCACGATCAGGCAGCGCCCGGTTTTCTTCACGCTCTCCTCGATCGTCTCGATATCGAGCGGGACAAGCGTTCTGAGGTCGATGATCTCCGCATCGACGCCGGTATCCTCGACCACCTGCGCGCAGACGTGCACCATGGTGCCATAGGCGAGCATCGTAACCGCCTCGCCCGCGCGCACCACCGCGGCCTTGCCGAGCGGGATCTTGTAATAGCCGGCCGGCACTTCGCCGCCCGGGTGCTTGGACCAGTTCGCCGCCGGGCGATCCCAATGGCCGTTGAACGGGCCGTTGTAGATGCGCTTGGGCTCGAAGAAGATCGTCGGATCATTGTCCTCGATCGCCGCGATCAGCAGCCCCTTTGCGTCATAGGGCGTCGAGGGGATCACCGTCTTCAGCCCCGATACGTGCGTGAAGATCCCCTCGGGCGACTGGGAATGCGTCTGCCCGCCGAAGATGCCGCCGCCGAACGGCGATCGCACGGTGATCGGCGCGGTGAACTCCCCGTCCGACCGATAGCGAAGCCGCGCCGCCTCGCTGACCAGCTGGTCGAGCGCGGGATAGATATAATCGGCGAACTGGATCTCGGGGACGGGGCGGAGGCCATAGGCGCCCATGCCCACCGACACGCCGATGATGCCGCATTCGGTGATCGGCGTGTCGAACACGCGCGTCTTGCCGTATTTCGCCTGCAGGCCCGCGGTGGCGCGGAACACTCCGCCGAAATAGCCGACATCCTCGCCCATCACCACGACGCCGGGGTCGCGCTCCATCATCACGTCCATGGCGGAATTGATCGCCTGGATCATGTTCATGCGGGTGGTGGCGTCGGCCTGCTGCTCTTCAATCACGTCGGTCATTTGGCTTTCCTGCCCTCGCCACTCCGCAGGAGGGGAGAGGGATACCGGCGCTTGGCGGCAACGCCGCCTAGCAAAGGTTGGGAGAGGGGTGGGCGCCGCGTCGCGGCGCGCGAGCCGGCGGCTCGCTCAACCCCTCTCCCAGCTCCGACTAGGCAGCGAGCTGCCAAGTCTGCGCAACCCTCTCCCCTGTCCAGGGGAGAGGGCGAGGCGAGGCTCACTTCCGATCCCACGGCCGGCCGCTTTCGGTTTCCTCGTCAATCATCTGCTGGCGCTGCTCGCGCAGATGCCACGGCATATCCTCGAACACCCCGTCGAACAGCGTATCGAGCGGCTGGTGAAGCCCGTGCCCCAAGATGCCGTTCTTCTCGGCTTCCTTCTGCGCCGCCTTCACCTCGTCGGCGACCTCACGATCCATCGCCGCCTGCCGCTCGTCGTCCCACTCGCCGATCGCGATCAGGTGATCCTTCAAGCGCCGGATCGGATCGCCCAGCGGCCACGCGGTCGGCTCGCCCGCCGAGCGATATTGCGAGGGATCGTCCGACGTCGAATGCCCTTCCGCCCGATAGGTGAAATGCTCGATCAGCGTCGGCCCCTGGTTGGTCCGCGCCCGCTCCGCCGCCCATTGCGTGGCCGCGTACACCGCCAGCGCATCATTGCCGTCCACCCGCAGCCCCGCGATCCCGTAACCGATCGCGCGCGCCGCAAAGGTCGTCGCCTCCGCGCCGGCAAAGCCCGAGAAGCTCGAGATCGCCCATTGATTGTTGACGACGTTGAAGATCACCGGCGCGCGATACACGGTGGCGAAGGTCAACGCGGAGTGGAAATCCCCCTCCGCCGTCGAGCCCTCGCCGCACCAGGTCGCCGCGATCCGCGTGTCACCCTTCGACGCAGACGCCATCGCCCAGCCCACCGCCTGCGGGTATTGCGTCGTCAGATTGCCCGAGATCGAGAAGAAGCCGAAGCGCTTCTCCGAATACATGATCGGCAGCTGCTTGCCCTGCAGCTTGTCGCCCGCGTTCGAATAGATCTGGTTCATCATGTCAACCAGCGGACAGCCACGCGCGATCAGCAGCCCCTGCTGGCGGTACGAGGGAAAGCACATGTCGTCGGCATCGAGCGCATAGGCCTGCGGCACCGCCACCGCCTCTTCGCCAAGCGACTTCATGTAGAAGCTCGTCTTGCCCTGCCGCTGGGCGCGGAACATCCGCTCGTCGAACGCGCGCACCGTCGCCATGTGGCGCAGCATGCGGCGCAGCGTATCGGGCGAGAGCTTCGGATCCCACGGCCCGACCGCGCGATTATCCTCGTCGAGCACCCGCACCATCGTATAGGCCAGTTCGCTGAACCCGCGCGCGTCCTCGGCGGTATCGGGGCGCCGCGCCGCGCCGGCCGCAGGAATCTCGACGTCCGCGAAATCGACCGTGTCGCCGGGGCGGAACTTGGGCTCGGGCACGTGCAGCGCGAGCGGGGGCAGGTTGCTGCGGGCGGCGTCCGCCATGGTCTCTCCGGTTCGTGTCGCGTCCATCAACGCGTAGGCACCATCATCGCTGCGTTGTTATAAAATTTCAAGACGGCGCAACGTAATTTGCACGCAACTATGTTGCGGGAGAGCAGCTTCCGTCGTTGTAGAGTCCGGCGATCACCTCACTAGCTTCGTCACCCCGGCCCTGTGCCGGGGTCCACTGGTCCGCAAACTCCATAGCTTAACGTGTGCGGCTCGGTGGATGCCGGGACAGGCCTGTCCTGAGCTTCGCCGAAGGGCGCGGCGGCATGACGAACTAGGGCCACCCCCCCGAGTCCCCCGATTGACTCCACTAACAAACGGAACAAAATAGGAACGAATAGCTTAACCGAGTCGTGCCCGTGCCATCTCCTGCCATCATTGCCGAGCTACGCGAAACGCTCCGCGCCATCGAGGGGGACGGCTATCGCCGGCGCGAGACGCTGCCGTTCGGCATCCCGTCCTTCGACCAACGAATCGCCGACGGCGGCCTCCGCCTCGACGCGCTCCACGAGGTCGCCGCCGGCACCGCGCAGATGAGCGACGATTCGGCCGCCACCTTGTTCATGGCCGGAATCGCCGCCCGCGCCTGGGGCCCCATCCTGTGGGTCGTGCGCCGCCGCGACCTCTTCGCTCCCGGCCTCTACCAGGCCGGCCTGTCGCCCGAGCGCGTGCTCTATGCCGAGGCGCGAGACGATGCCGAACTGCTCGCGCTGATGGAGGAAGGGCTGCGCCACCGCGGCCTCAGCGCCGTCATCGGCGAGGTGAAGCGCGCCACCATGGGCGCCACCCGCCGGCTCCAGCTCGCCGCCGAGGGCGGGCGCACCATCGCACTCCTCATGCGCCGCCACCCGCGTGAGGATGCCGATCCGCTCGCCACGCCCTCCGCCGCGCTCACCCGCTGGCGGATCACCTCCGCCCCGTCCGCCCCCTCGCGCCACGGCATGGGCCGCGCGCGCTGGACCGTCGCGCTGGAGCGTCAGCGCGGTGGCGAACCCTTTCAAACCTTGATGGAGGCCTGCGATGACACGGGTCGTCTCGCTCTACCTGCCGCACTGGGCGATCGATCGCGTGCGCCGGGCCGAGCGTCGCCGCGCACCGCCGCGGCCTGATACCGGCTCCGACTCGGGCGCACCGCTCGACCTCGCCCCGCTCGCCGCCGCCGTGACGGAGGAGCAGGTGCTGCAGTGCGACGCGCCCAAGAACACCGGCTGGCGCCCCGGCGCGCGCTGGGCACGCTCGGACGCGGCCGCGCCGGCGGAAAATAAACCCTGGTCGCAATCGACGCGCGAGGATGTCGCGCGCCGCATCGAGGCCATGCCCGAACACCAGCGCCCCCCGATGCGCGAGATGGGCCGCCGCAGCGAAGCCGCCGACAACCCCTTTCGTGCGATGCCCCCCGACGAAGGCACGCGTCCGGTACGCACGACGCTGCCCGTCCGCCCCGATCCCGAGGACGTGCCGAACACCCGCTGGCGCGGCTTCGACGACCTTGATCCCAACGCCGACGACCGCGCCGCCGCCGCGCTGGCTCGCTGGAACGCCATGCCATCCGTCCGCTACCCCGGCGAAGGCCCGCATCCCGACAAATATGCCCGCTGCGGCTCCAACGACGCCGGCGCGCACGTCCCCGCCGTCGCCGCCTTCTTCGACACCGGCCGCACGCTGGGCGACATGGTCGCGCGGGTCTGCGATCCCCAACCCGTTCGTCCTGAGCCTGTCGAAGCCTGTCCTGAGCTTCGCCGAAGGGGACGTGCCCCAAACGGTCCGCCTCGGACACGCACTTCGACAAGCTCAGTGCGAACGGAGGAGGGAAAGCCCGGCCGCCCGGTTTACCCGAAGCGCGAAGTTCATGCTCATAAGCGCGAAGTTCGAGAAGTTTCGCCCCCCCTCGTCACCGTCCACAAGACCGGCAGCCGCATCGAAATCGCCGCCGCCTCGCCCGAAGCGCAGGCGCTCGGCCTCACCCCCGGCACCGCGCTGACCCAGGCACGCGCTGCCGTGCCCGATCTCGACGTGCGCGACGCCGATCCCGCCGGCGATCGCGCCGATCTCCAGCGCCTCGCCGTCGCGCTCGCGCGCCGCTGGTGCCCGGTGGTCGCGATCTCCGATCATGACGGCCTGTTCCTCGACATCACCGGCACCGCGCACCTCCACGGTGGCGAAGAAGCGTTGGCGCGCCGCCTCATCCGCCTGCTCACCCGCCTCGGCATCACCGCGCGAATCGCGATCGCCGACACCGCCGGCGCCGCCTGGGCCTTCGCGCGCCAGGCCGCCAAGGCCGCGATCATCCCCCCCGGCGCGCACGTCGCCGCGCTCGAACCGCTGCCCGTCTCCGCGCTCCGGCTGGACGACTCCGCGCGCGACCTGCTCGCCCGCCTCGGCGTCGACACGGTCGGCGAGCTCACCGCCCTCCCCCGCGCGCCGCTCGTCCGCCGCTTCGGCAAGGCGATCACCCACCGTCTCGACCAGGCGACCGGCGCCGCGCCCGAGCCGCTCGATCCCGTCATCCCCGCGCAGCCGATCGCCGTCACCCGCCGCTTCGCCGAACCGATCGCCACCGCGGACGCGATCGGGCACTGGCTCGCTGGCCTCGTCGACGATCTCGCGATCGAACTCGCCAAGGCCGGCCTCGGCGCCCGCGCGCTCGCCTTCGTCGCCGCGCGGGTCGACTCCACCGATCAGGTGATCCGCGTCGGCCTCGCCCGCGCCAGCCGCGATCCCGCGCACCTCCTGCGCCTCATCGCCCGCCGCATCGAGGAGATTGAGGTCGGCTACGGCCTAGACGCGCTGACGCTCCACCTCGTTCGCGCCGATCGGCTCGGCCCCGAAGCGCTCGGTGCCGCGCTGGCGGAGCAGCAGGCGCCCGATCTTGCCCCCCTCGTCGACACGCTCGCCAACCGCATCGGCCCCGCCCGCCTCTGGCGCCACCAGCCGGTCGAAAGCGACGTGCCCGAACGCTCGGTCTCGCCCAGTGCACCGCTCGATCCCGTCGCTGAGGATACGTTGCGGCTGAAGCGTCACGACGTGCGCCAGCTCGACCGCCGCACGCCCGATCACCCCTGGCACCCGCGCTGGCCGCGCCCCGCGCGCCTGCTGCGCCGCCCCGAACCGCTCGATCAGGTCCTCGCCGAACTGCCCGACCGCGCGCCCTACCGTTTCACCTGGCGCGGCCGGCAGCATCTGGTGAAGCAATCCGATGGCCCCGAACGGATCACCGGCGAATGGTGGCGCCGCTCGAACGAGCGCGAGGCGGTGCGCGACTATTTTCGGGTGGAGGACATGGAAGGCCAGCGCTTCTGGCTGTTCCGCCGGGGCGACGGGCTGCGCGCCGAAACGGGCAACCATTGCTGGTACATCCATGGCACCTTTGCGTGATCGGCATGGTGGCCCATGACGTACAGCGAGCTTCAGGTCACCACGCATTTCTCTTTCCTGCGCGGCGCGTCGTCGTGCGAGGAACTGTTCTCGACCGCCGCCATGATGGGGATGCCGGCGCTCGGCATCGTCGATCGCAATTCGGTCGCCGGCGTGGTGCGGGCTCTTTACGCTTGCGAGCAGCTGAAGAAAAAGCATGGCCTCACCATCCGCTCGATCCCCGGCTGCCGGCTCGATCTCGTCACCGGCGAATCCATCCTCGTCTGGCCCGAGGATCGCGCCGCCTGGAGCCGGCTCACCCGCCTGCTGACGCTCGGCAAGTCGCGTGCCGACGCGCAACGCGGCGAGAAAGGCCAATGCTTTCTCCACTGGGAGGATGTCGCCGCGCACGCCGTCGGCCTCGTCGCCGCGCTGGTGCCCGGCCGCGGCGGCGTCAATCCGACCGCGCTCTCCGTCACTGCCGACATCTTCGGCTCGCGCGGCCATGTCTGCCTCACGCCCTGGCGCCGCCCGGGTGAGCGCCGCCGTTGGTACGACACCGCCCAGGTTGCCGAGGCGCATGGCCTCACCCCGCTCATCACCGGCGACGTACTGTACCACAAGCCTGACCGGCGCATGCTGCACGACGTCGTCACCGCGATCCGCGAGAAATGCACCATCGACGAACTGGGCTTTCGCCGTGAGCGCCATGCCGATCGCCACCTCCAGCCGCCGGACGAGATGGCGCGCCGCTTCGCCGACTACCCGGACGCGCTCGCCGCAGTGGAGGCGATCGTCGAACGCTGCAGCTTTTCGCTACGCGAACTGGAATACCAATATCCCGACGAGATCATCATCACCGGCAAGTCGGCGCAGCAGGCGCTGGAAACGGTAGCGTGGAACGGTCTGCGCCAGCGCTTCGGCCCGCATCCGCCCGACGCCTATCGCACGCTGCTCGATCACGAGCTTCGGCTGGTCGAGAAGATGAACTACGCGCCCTATTTCCTGACGGTCAATTCGATCGTCCAGTTTGCGCGTAGCCAGGAAATCCTGTGCCAGGGGCGCGGCAGCGCGGCGAATTCGGTGATCTGCTTTGCGCTGGGCATCACCTCGATCGATCCGGTCAAGCATCAATTGCTATTCGAGCGCTTCCTGTCGGAAGAGCGCCAAGAGCCACCCGATATCGACGTCGATTTTGAGCACGAGCGGCGCGAAGAAGTGATCCAGTGGATATATCAGGACTACGGCCACGATCACGCCGCGCTGACCGCCGTCGTCAGCCGCTTTCGCACGCGCGGCGCGATCCGCGAGGTGGGCAAGGTGCTCGGCCTGCCCGAAGACATGACCAGCGCGCTGGCGGGGCAGGTGTGGGGCTGGTCGAACGAGGGCGTGCCGCAGGAGCATGTGGCGGCGCTAAACTTGGATTCGAGCGAGCCGCGGCTGGCGCTGGCGCTGGAACTCGCGCGCGAGCTGATCGGCACCCCCCGCCATCTGTCGCAGCATCCCGGCGGCTTCGTCCTGACGCGCGATGCCCTGCATGATCTCGTGCCCGTCGAGCCCGCTGCGATGGTCGATCGCCGCGTCATCGAATGGGAAAAGGAGGATATCGAGCATCTCGGCTTCATGAAGGTCGACATTCTCGGCCTTGGCATGCTCGGCTGCATGCGCCGTGCCTTTGACCTGCTCGCTCAGCACAAGAAGGTGACGCTGAACCTCGCTAGCCCCGCACTGCAGATCGACGATCCCGCGACGTTCGAGATGATCTGCAAGGCCGATACGCTCGGCGTGTTCCAGATCGAGAGCCGCGCGCAGATGAGCATGTTGCCACGCATGAAGCCGGAAAATTTCTACGACATCGCGATTCAGGTCGCGATCGTCCGGCCCGGGCCGATCCAGGGCGACATGGTGCATCCGTATCTCAAGCGCCGTGCGCTTTCAAAGGAGGAGCAGGCGAAGATCAACTATCCCAGCCCGAAGCTGAAGGAGGTGCTGCAGAAGACGCTGGGCGTGCCGTTGTTCCAGGAACAGGCGATGCAGGTCGCGATCCTCGGCGCCGGCTTTTCGCCGGGCGAGGCGGATCTACTGCGCCGTGCGATGGCGACGTTCAAGATGACCGGCGGCGTCGGCGAGTTCCGCGACAAATTGATTTCTGGGATGCGCCGCAACGGCATCGCGCTCGAGTTCGCTGAACGGCTGGTGAAGCAGATCGAGGGGTTCGGCAGCTACGGCTTTCCCGAAAGCCACGCCGCGAGCTTCGCCAAGATCGCCTACGCCTCGTCGTGGATGAAATGCCACCACCCCGACGTGTTCTGCGCGGCGTTGCTCAACGCCCAGCCGATGGGCTTCTACGCGCCCGCGCAGATCGTCCGCGACGCCCGCGCGCACGATGTGGAGGTGCTGCCCGTCTGCGTGCTGACCAGCGACTGGGATACGGCGCTGGTGGAGGAAAAGCCCCTCCCCTGCAGGGGAGGGGTTGGGGGGGGGAAGTCATCGGCTCCATGCGCGTCGGTCTCGGTGAGACACCGCCCCACCCCC
>JBELMF010000150.1:6034-8580 GCA_042096015.1 Sphingomonas sp. | reverse complement strand
ATCATCGGCTATTCGATCAACGACAAGATCGTGATCGACGACCGTATCCGCGAGAACATGCGTCGTTATCGCAAGATGGACATGCGCGAGATCGTCAACCTGTCGGTTAACGAGACGCTGCCCCGCACCGTGATGACCTCCGTGACGATCCTGCTGGCGCTGGGCGCGCTGCTGTTCCTTGGCGGGCACGTGCTGCGCGGCTTCACCGCGGCGATGATCCTGGGCATCGTGGTCGGCACCTATTCGTCGATCTACGTCTCCTCCTCGCTGCTCATCACGCTGGGCCTGCGCGCCAATCCGGCGCTGGACAAGCCGGAGCGTGGCAGCATCGAGAACGCCGAGCGCGTTGCGCCGCGCGGAGAGTGAGCGGGGCGTGAAGATGAACCGCGAGCGCGATGCCGGCGGGCCGGTGGTGCGCGGCTTCACCCGCACCGGCTTCCGCCTCGACGACGAGACCGTGCTCGCGGCGGTGCTGATGACGGTGCGCGAGGCGCAGGCCTGGTCACCGCCCGCGCTGGCGGCACTGGACGAAGCGGCGCTGGCCACGATCCTCGATCCCGCCCCCGAATTCATCCTGATCGGCACCGGCGAGACGCTCGCCCGCCCGCCGCGCGCGCTGGTCGATGCGCTGGAGGCGCGCGGCATCGGCGTGGAGCCGATGGACAGCCGCGCCGCCGCCAAAGCCTGGGGCGTGCTGCGCAGCGAAGGGCGGCAGATCGCCGCGGCGCTGTATCCGCTGGGGACTTAGGCTGTTCAGCCGTTCCTCTTGGAAACTGAGCGCTCTTCCCTGAGTGTGAGCCAAGGACATCCCGGCTAGGACTGGTCCATTCTGGATCGACGTTCGATTCCGCTGGACTTGTTGGAGGATGTTGCTCAAATGTTCCCGTCGCGACGGGAGGGGCGACATGATCGAAGCGGGGGTTGAAACAAGGCGGTCCGCTTTTGCCTTCTGGCTGCGAACCGGGCGATTACCATCCGTGCATCGCGCCGATGGCCTGGAAGTCAAGTTCAACCCTTGGCATGACCCTGAGGACGGACGGTTCACGTTCGCCGGTAGCGGACGCCATTATGGACGATCCGGCAACAACGGATCTGCCGGAGGCGGTGCTGGCAAGCGCGAGGGAACAGGCGCTTCCGAGCCCCCGAGTCGCCCGAAACGCTTATCGCCGTCGATTTCGCAGCGTCCGCCGCGCGCAAAGGCTGCCGGGGAACGATTCGTCAACGGGAGGTGCGTGGAAACCCGCCAAACCAGTTCACCAACAACCCCGCCGCGACTGGACCGGCGGCGGCTTCGCTGGTGGCGGTGGCGGTGATTTTGGTGGAGGGGGAGCCTCGGGCGATTGGGGCGATGAGAGAGCCAAGCCCGCAGCATCGACACGCGCTCCGTCGTCGCCGGTCGGAACGATTGATCAAGACGCTCCCTCAAGCCCGTCACCGCATCAGACCGATGAGAAGCTCCGCGTTGTCGTTCGTAACGGCTATACGTACCATATCGACGCGCGAGATCGCACACGAAGGGTTTCGGGCGAACTGACCCTGACCGACAAGCCGGTTCGTTCCCGAAAGTCACAGGCGCAAGCGGGAGGGTTAGAACGCACAAAAGGCGACGACGGAGGCCATTATGTCGCAGCTCGCTTCAATGGGCCAACCGAAGCCTTCAACCACTTTGCGCAAAATGCAAACTTCAACCGGGGTAGCTACCGCCTGCTGGAGGATCAATTGGCGAGAGCCAAGCGAGCTGGCAGTCGCGTAACGGTGAGAATTTCGCTGTATTTCAAGGGTCGCTCTATCCGACCATCATTGATCAACTTCTGGTTCACGATCGACGGACATGAACAAAGCCAGAGGTTTCCCAACGAACCAGCGGAGAAGATCGATGAAAGACGTTGAGACTAAGCGCCTTCTTAATCGGATCGGAGAGATTCTGGCCGAGGACACCGTCTATCCGCTCGATGGCACGCTCCTATACGCTAGGCTTGATCGTGCCTGGGTCGCCCCATCGATTTTCAAGAACCTCGGCAACCAGATCCTGTACCGCCGCCCGGATCTCGACCGGCTCGGCGATGCTCTGCTCGCTTTATGGGAAGCGCAGGACAGCAACGATCGCTGGGCCGAGATCGAATATCTCCTCCGCGACGGCCACTTTCACGTCACCTACACCTATCCCGACGCGATCGATCCAGACGAGGAACCGATGGATCGACGCGCTCGCGTGGTCCGGGCACATTTCGGTGACAAGCCGATGGTTTATCCGCCATGGCCGCCGCCCGAGAACGGGCTGGACTACGAGTTGTAAGGCGCGGCCAGCGCTGCTCCTTCTCTTACCACCATCTACACAGCCGCAGCTACGCTCGGCCGAACAGAACAGGTGTTCCGCCATGGCAAACAGCGAAACCGAGCGCCTGCTTAATAAGATCGGAGAGCTTCTGGCCGAAGACACCGCGTACCCGCTCGACGGCACGCTTCTTTACGCCGAACTCGATCGCAACATGGTCGCCCCATCGATTTTCAAGAACCTCGGCAACCAGATCCTGTACCGCCGCCCG
>JBELMF010000150.1:0-5934 GCA_042096015.1 Sphingomonas sp. | reverse complement strand
CGCTTTATGGGAAGCGCAGGACAGCAACGATCGCTGGGCCGAGATCGAATATCTCGTCCGCGACGGCCACTTTCACGTCACCTACACCTATCCCGACGAGATTGACCCGGACGAGGAGCCGTTGGATCGGCGCACGCGGATTGTTCGCGCACATTTCGGCGACAAGCCGATCGTCTATCCGCCATGGCCGCCGCCCGAAAAGGGGCTGGTGTACGAATACTGAGGCCACGCACGCGCGTCCCTCCTTACAAGGAGGGGACGCGCCGCCTCACCCCGCCACCGGCCGGCGCGCGAAGACGCCGAAGCCGGCGATGATCGCGTAGCAGATCACCGGCAGCACCAGCGCGAAGGCCAGGCTGCCCGAGCTGTCCGCCAGCACGCCGTACAGCGGCGGGACCACCGCGCCGCCGACGATCGCGGTGGCGATCACGCCGGAACCTTCCGCCGCGCGCCTGCCGAGGCCTTCGGAGGCGAGGCTGAAGATCGTCGGGAACATGATCGAGTTGGTGAGGCCGACCGCGATCAGCGCCCAGCCCGCCGCGCTCCCTGTCGTATTGGCGGAGAAGACGATCAGCGCGATGCCGATCGCACCCGCTGTCGCCAGCACCTTGCCCGGCGACACGACGCGCAGGATCGCGGAGCCGACGAAGCGGCCGAGCAGCGCGCCGCCCCAGTAGAAGGGCACGTAATTGCCCGCGGTTTCGAGCGGCACCGCCCAAACCGTCGGCTGGGCGAGATAGACGACGAGGTTCGAGCCGATCGCCACTTCGGCCCCGACATAGAGGAAGATGCACAGGACGCCGAAGGCGAAGCGCGGGCGGGCAAGCAGGGTGAGCGCGTGGAAGATCGAGCCGGTCTGCTCCTGCTCCTCCTGCAGGCGATTGCGCCGCGTCCACACGACGCCGGCAATCACCAGCAGCGCGATGGCGAGGCCCAGATAGGTATGGACGATCGCCCGGGACGCCTCGACGCGATAAGCGTCGAGCGCCGGGCCGCTCAGCGTCGCGGCGCTCACACCGGCCAGGCCGCCGAGGATAAGCGTCGAGCCGACACGCGGGAAGATGGTGGTCCCGAGCGAGTTGAACGCCTGCGCGAACGTGAGGCGGCTATGCGCGGTCCGGGCCGGGCCGAGCAGCGAGATCAGCGGGTTAGCCACCACCTGAACCACCGTGATCCCGGCGCCGAGGACGAAGAGCGCGAGCAGGAACATGCCGAACGTCGCCGAGCTGGAGGCCGGGATGAACAGCAGGCAACCGACCGTCATCAGCACGAGGCCGATCGACGCCGTGCGCATGTAGCCCGCGCGCCGAACGATCCCCGCGGCGGGCAGCGAGAACAGCAGATAGGCGAGGAAGAAGGCCGAATTGACGAGATTCGCCTGCGCGTGGCTGAGCGTGAACAGCTCCTGCAGCTTCGGCATGACGATATCGTTGAGGCTGGTGATGCCGCCGAAGATGAAGAACAGCGCAAAGACGAACCAGCGCAGGTCCGGGGCGTCGACATGCGCGCCCTCCCCCGTTTCGGGCACCGGATCCGTGCTGCTCGCCTGCGTGGCGCCGTGGGCAAATGCCATGAAAAGATCCCCTCCGTGAACGTGTAACCGTTTACCGGGAAAAACCGGCTGAGCAATGCGCCAGACCCGGCGCAGCGGTGACAATCGGTCAGCTGTTGGGCGGGAACCACCACATCACCGTCACCGGAAACGGGGTCCAGGCACCGATGCGGATGCCGCTGAAGCGAAGCGCGTCACCGATCCAGGCATTGCACGTGTGAACGGCGCTGTAGCGACCGTGGGCGCGGTAGAAGGCATCGTAGCGGTAATAACCGCGATGCCGCTCCCCTCCCGGCACCAGCGAGGCGCGGACATAAGCGGCAAGGCGGCGATATTCGGCCGGGGTGACGACAAGGCGACGCAGCGCGGGGTTGCGGGCGGGCGCGGGCACGTGATCGACATGGAGCAGCGTCCGGTTGCTGCCGGTCGCTGCGGCGAGGACGGTCGACAGGCTGAGATCGGCCCAGGTCGGCGTTCTCAGATAGAAATCGCGTTCGCCCCAGCCCACGGAGATATGATCATGCCCGGCGTAGCGCGGGTCCGCGAGATCACGCCCGGGGAAGACGCCGCGCCAATCCACGCCAGCGGCGACCTTTGGCATGATGATGCCGGTGTGGACGCCATTCGATTCGACGTAAAGGGTGATCCCTTGGGTGCGCGGCGGCGACCAATCGGCGTTCGTCGGAATGGCGCCGCCGATGAAGCCCGCGGCCGGATAGCCGAGGATGAAGGCGGCCGTGCCGCCGAGACTGATCGCGAGGAAGCGGCGGCGCATGCGGCCCTGTAGCACCGGCGCAACGTGTCACGCGAGCATAGGCGCACGGACTGGGCGCACGGAATGGGCGCACGGACTGGGCGCACCCTACCCTGATGAGGAACAACGAAAAGGCCGCGCCCTTCCGGACGCGGCCTCTTGCCGTCAGCGATGGCCGACGATCAATTCGGGCGGCCGAGCCCCGCGATGGTGCGGTCGATCAGCGGCCGGTCGGCATCGGGGCCCAGGCGGTCGGCGATCAGCGTCGCAGCGGCGCTGGCGGCGGCGGCGGCGGTCTTGGCGCGGACCTCGTTCAGCGCGGCACGCTCGGCGGCGGCGATCTTGTCCTCGGCCATCTTGGCGCGGCGGCCGACCAGCTCGGCGGCGTCGGCGTTTGCCTTGGCGACGATCACCTCGGCCTCATGGTTCGCCTGCGCGGCCATGTCGGCGGCGGTCTTTTCCGCGTCGGCGATCTTGCGGGCATATTCGTCGCGCAGCGCCTCGGCCTCGGCGCGAAGCGTCTTGGCCTCGTCGAGCTGGCGGCGGATATCGGCGATCTGCTTGTCGAGGCCGCCGACGAGCATTGCCGGCACCTTCTTCACCAGCAGGATGATCAGCAGCACCAGCATGGCCAGCGAGACGATCACCGTGCCGTTGGCGAAGCCGAACAGCGAGGGGTCGACGTGATGCTCCGGCCCGCCCTCGGCGATCGAGGTGCTGAGCGCCTCGGTGCCCTCAGCGGTCATGCCCTCGGCTTCCGCGGCATGGGCGAGGTTGGCGGCGACCTGCGCCGAACCGCCAGCGGCCGCACTCAGGATGATGAACTCAGCCATGTGCCATTGCCGCCTTGACGGCGCCCCTTGCTTCCTCGGCGGACACCTGCACGCCCGAAACGCGCGCGACAATGTCCTGCGCCGCCTCCGCCGCGACCGCCTCGATCTCGTCGAGCGCGCGGGCAGTGGCCGCCTTGATGTCTGCCTCGGCCGACGCGATCCGCTGCGCCTGATCGGCACCCGCGGCGGCCAGCGTCTCCTCGCTCGCCTTGGCGGCCCGCTGACGCGCGTCGGCGATCAACGCCTGCGCCGCTTCGCGATTGGCCTGGTCACGCACGCGCCAGTCCGCCTCGACCTTGTCCGCCTCGTCGCGCGCAGCCGAAGCCGCGGCGAGATCGGCGGCGATCGAACGGTCGCGCCCGTCGATCGTCTTCTGCACCTTGGGCAGCATGCCGCGGCCCACGACGAAGAACACGATGCCGAACGTCACGACCAGCCAGAACAGCTGCGACGCCCAGGTTGCGGCAAGTTGGGAGATCTGAGGCATCGAAAATCCTGCCTGAGCGGGACGGACCGGCTCGGCCCGCCCCGCCAAGGATCATTGTTAGGCGACGAACACCAGGATCATCGCCACGACGAACGAGAGCAGACCGAGAAGTTCGGCACCGGCGAAGCCGATGAAGAGACGGCCCTGCTGTGCGTCCGCGGCGCCCGGGTTGCGCAGCGCGCCCTCAAGGAACTTGCCGAACACGTTGCCCACGCCGAGCGAGGCGAGGCCCGCGCCGACAGCAGCGAGACCGGCACCGAGCAGCTTTGCGGCTTCTGCGTCCATTTTAATAACTCCCTAATCAAATCAAGCGGTTGGAAAGAACAGTGTGAAAACTCAGTGCAGGTTGACCGCATCGTTGAGATACAGCGAGGTCAACAGCGCGAAGACGTAAGCCTGGATGCCGGCGACGAGCAGCTCGAGCGCCGAGATGCCGACCATCAGGCCGAAGCTGGGGATGCCGACCAGCAGGCCGACGCCGAGCCCGGCATTGCCGGCATTGACGACGAACCCGGCCAGCACCTTCAGCAGGATGTGCCCGGCGGTCATCGCGACGAACAGTCGCAGGCCGAGGCTGAACGGGCGCACCATGAACGAGACGAACTCGATCAGCGGGATCACCGGCAGCAGCCACCAGGGCGTGCCGTGCGGCACGAACAGGCTGAAGAAGTGCAGCCCGTGGCGCCAGAAGCCGACGATCAGCACGATCGAGAAGCTAAGGATCGCCAGGATACCGGTGATCGTGAAGTGGCTGGTGAAGGTGAACGGATGCACGCCGACCACGCCGAGCGGCAGCAGGCCGAGCACGTTGGCGAACAGAATGAACATGAACAGCGAGAAGACGTAGGGAACGTAGCGCTTCCCTTCCGGCCCGATGTTCGATGCCAGCATGTTGTCGATGAAGCGCACGAAGCCTTCGACCATCATCTGGCCGCGCGTCGGGATCAGCTTGCCCGCGGTGCCGAGCGACATGAAGGCGATCAGCGCCACCGTCGCCACCGCCATCCACATCGCCGAATTGGTGAAGGCGATGTTGTAGCCGGCAATCTGCCAGTCCTGGGTGCCGAACAAAGGCTCGACCAGGAACTGGTGCATCGGATCGATCTTGCCGCCGCCTTCCGCCACGCCTGTTTCCCTCAACGAAAACGCCCGAACTTACGGGCGCTTGGTAGAAATACGAATGATGTTCCTGAACGCGGCGCCCGTCCCGAGGGCGAGCATCACGAGCAGACCCCAGGGCTGCGTGCCCGCGAACCGGTCGATCACCCAACCGATCAGCGCGCCGCCGACCATTCCCCCGATCAGTTCGGCCAGCACGCGGTTGCCGAGACGGGATCCGTCGTCGACTGCCGCCTTGCCCGCCCCTGTCCGGTGCGCCTCGTCCGCCTGTGCCGCCTTCAACCGCTCGTCGAGCGAGGTGAGACGTGCATCGGTGCCGAGGGAGTCTGGTCCGGGCTCTTGCTCAGCCATTCGCACACTCCCCTCTCACGTTTTTTGGGCAGGCGCGAAGAAGCCAAGTGGCGAGCCCGCCAAGGCATGGGTCGGTTAGCCGGGGGGTCCGGGGGTGTCAACACTCCCGCAACCTTGTGTTCATGTGGGGGAAAGCTTGGAAGGGGCGGTGGAACAGGCCCGGAGCACGCCGTCACCCCGGCCCTGTGACGGGGTCCACCGTGCCGCAAACTCACCGAACTGGGATGTGCGGCACGATGGATGCCGGGACAAGCCCGGCATGACGGAAGTGAACGCCTCGTATCGGCGCTAGACCAGGATCACACGCAGCGCGGGTCGCGAGTCGGGGCGCCGGCGCCGCGAGTCGCCCAGGCACCATCGGGGGTGCGATACTTTTCGCCCGGTTCGGTCTGCTGAATCAGGTTGCAGCCGCTGGTGAAGGCGAGCTGCTCCACCGTCGCGCCCGACACCTGCGCCTTTTGCGTGTACGCCGCCTTGCGCTGGATATTGATCGCGTTGACGAGCTTGCGAATCTCCGCCGAGCCGGCGCCGACTACGCCGAGATAACCGTCGGGCTGCTCGCCGACCTGCCCCGCCGCGCGTGCGGCGGCATAGGCCGGATCGCGCTGCGCCAATGCGGCGGCCGACACACCGGTCAGCGCCAGCGCTGTGGCGGCCATCACCATCGTTTTCGTACGCATCGTCAGAAAATCCCCGGATTCTGCTTGATCAGCGACTTGGCCTCATTGTCGAGGCGATACACCACTTCCTGTGTCACGCTGATGTTGAGGTTGATCACGATCGGCTTGTCCGGCGCGGCGACGTTGACGCAACCGCCCGTCACGCATGCCAGACCAAT
>JBELMF010000149.1:0-8599 GCA_042096015.1 Sphingomonas sp. | reverse complement strand
AGGGGGTCCCTTTTGCACGCCGATAGGGGGTCCTTTTTGGACGCCGATTGACAGGGTTGCGCAATTCTCGTCGCCCCGGCCCTGAGCCGGGGCCCCGCTGCCTTGCCCAACGCACGAAGAAGCGTGACCCTCGGTCAAGCCCGGGGTCACGTCTTATTTTGATGACATCGATCTTGCTTAGGAAGGGCGGATCAAACCCCCGACGCCAGCGCATGATCGTCCGGATAGACCTGCCGGACATAGGTGATCCTCTCGCGCGTGCGCCACGTCCAGCGCTCAATTGACAGGCAGGGCGCGTCCGGTACCACGCCGAGCAGCATGGCATCCTTCCCCGCCGCCGTCGCGCTGATGCGATGCGCCGCGTCGCTCCATGGCACATGCTCCATCAGCCAGCGACCGGGGCTCTCCCTGGCGAAGTTCACCATGCGTGCGGCGGGCACGAGCGTCAGGTTGATCAGCCGCCGCTCCAGCGCGAAGGCGCGCCCGTCGGCGCGGTGCAGGCAGGTGAGGTCCAACACCGGCCCTGCCGCGATCGACAAGCGCGCGCGGTCGTCCGGATCCGCCTCGCGCTCAATATGGCGGATCAGATCGAGGCCATGGTGCGAACCGTGCGCTTCGATCTCGGCGGCGATGTCGGGGATATCGAAGACCGCGCGGTGGATCTTGGGCGCGGCGACGAAGCTGCCCGCGCGGCGGCGCCGCTCGATCATGCCGAAGCCGACCAGCGCGGACAGCGCCTTGTTCACCGTCATGCGGGAACAGGCATATTCGGCCATCAGCGCCTGTTCGGTGGGCAGGCGGCGCCCCGCCTCCCACGCGCCGGACATGATCCGCGCCTCGACATCGCGGCGGATGCGATCGTGCAGCGGCGGCGGCTTCATTCGATGATCTCGGCCAGCGCGGCGCGGTAGCGCGCGACGTTCCGCGCGCGATCGACATGGCGGCCCTGCGCCACTACCTGCCCCCCCCGACGCCACACCCCATCGACCGCACCGCGCCGCGCGGCGAAAATTAGCCCGTCGAGCAGCGCGTCGCCGGCGCGACCCGCGAGCGACGGGTGGTCGGGATCGAGCGTGACGAAATCGGCCGGGGCGCCGATCGCCAGGCCGGCGGATGCGCCCAAGGCCTGCGCGCCCCCGGCCAGCGCGCCCGCGAACAGCGTCGCCCCGCACGACGCGCCCGGTGGCGCGAGCACGGTGCGTGACCGCGTGGCGAGGCGCTGGCCGTATTCGAACAGGCGCAGTTCCTCCGCCATGTCGATCAGCACGTTGGAATCGGAGCCGATGCCCCAGCGCCCGCCGGCCGCGAGGAAGTCGGCGGCGGGGAACAGGCCGTCGCCCAGATTGGCCTCGGTGATCGGGCACAGGCCCGCAACCACGCCGCGCGCCGCCATTTCCGCCGTTTCCGCCGGCGTCATGTGAGTCGCGTGGACGAAGCACCAGCGCCGATCGACCGGCAACTTGGCGAGCAGCCACTCCACCGGGCGCTGGCCGGACCAGGCGAGGCAGTCCGCCACCTCGCGCACCTGCTCGGCGACATGGATGTGAATGGGGCCGCCGGTCAGTGGCACCAGCGAGGCCAGTTCCTCCGGGGTCACCGCGCGCAGGCTGTGCGGGGCGAGGCCGAGGACCGCATCGGGCAGAGTCGCGAGCGTGTCGCGCAGCCGCTCCATCAGACGCGCGAAGCCGTCCAGGTCATGCACGAAGCGCCGCTGCCCCGCGCCCGGCGCGGTGCCGCCGAAGCCGGCGTGCGCGTAGAAGACAGGCAGGTGGGTGAGCGCGATGCCGGCCTCTCCCGCCGCCGCCGCGATCGCCGCGCTCATCTCCGCCGGATCGGCGAAGGCGGCGCCGTCCCGATCATGGTGCAGGTAATGGAACTCGCCAACACGGGTGAAACCCGCCTCCAGCATTTCGGCATAGGCCAGCGCGGCGATGGCGTAGAGGTGATCGGGGGTAAGCCGCGCGACGAAGCGGTACATTACCTCGCGCCAGCCCCAGAAATCGTCGTCACCGCGCCCGCGCGTCTCGGCCAGCCCCGCCATGCCGCGTTGGAAGGCGTGGCTGTGCAGGTTGGGCATGCCGGGCAGCAGGATGGCGAGGCGCTGGTCGGTTGCCTGTGGCGCAGCGTCTGTCTCGATGCGGACAACCATGCCGTCCGCGACCGAAATCCGCACGTCGTGCGCCCAGCCATCGGGCAGCAGGGCTTCAGCGGCGTGGAAGGCGGTCTGCGCGTCGGCCATCGGATGTCTCCCGCAATTATGTCTATACAATAGGCGGAGTCGGTGCAATGTTCGCGCTCTGGAGGCTGCGGCATGCGATGCGATCGGCTCTGGAAGGATGCGCGGCTGGCGACCATGGCGGGCGATGGCCTCGGCCTGGTTCAGGATGGCGTGATCGCCGCGACGGACGGGCGGATCGTCTACGCAGGGCCCGCTGGCGAGGCGCCGCGGTTCGAGGCGGACGAGGTCGTCGCCTGCGACGGGCGCTGGATCACCCCCGGGCTGATCGATTGCCACACCCACCTCGTCTATGCCGGGGAGCGCGCGCATGAGTTCGAGCTGCGGCTGGCTGGCGCGTCCTATGAGGAGATCGCGCGCGGCGGTGGCGGCATCGCCTCCACCGTCGCCGCCACGCGCGCGGCGAACGAGGCCGATCTGGTCGCGGGCGCGCTGCCCCGGCTCGATGCGCTGATCGCCGAGGGGGCGACCACCGTGGAGGTGAAGTCCGGCTACGGGCTGGATACCGAGACCGAGCTGCGGATGCTCCGCGCTGCGCGCGCGCTGGGCGAGGCGCGACCGGTGCGGGTCGCCACCACGTTCCTCGGCGCGCATGCCCTGCCACCCGAATATGCTGGCGATGCGGACGGCTATATCGACCGCGTCTGCGCCGAGATGCTTCCCGCTGCCGCTGCTGCCGGGCTGGTCGATGCGGTAGACGCCTTTTGCGAGGGGATCGGGTTCACCACCGGCCAGACCGCGCGCGTCTTCGCGGCGGCGCAGGCGCTGGGGCTGCCGGTGAAGCTGCATGCCGAGCAGCTCTCGAACCTGCATGGCGCGCGGCTGGCGGCTGAGGCGGGGGCGCTCTCGGCGGATCACCTCGAATATCTCGATGACGCGGGCATCGCCGCCATGGCCGCGTCCGGTACGGTCGCGACGCTGCTGCCCGGCGCCTATTACTTCACCCGCGAGACGAAGCTGCCGCCAATCGATGGACTGCGCGCGGCGGGCGTGCCGATTGCGCTTGCCACCGATTGCAACCCCGGCACCTCCCCGCTCACCTCGCTGCTGCTGACCATGAACATGGCCGCGACGCTGTTCCGGATGACGGTGGAGGAATGCCTGCTGGGGGTGACGCGGCATGCCGCCGCCGCGCTGGACCTGTTCGGCGAGGTCGGCAAGCTGGCCCCCGGCCTCAGCTGCGACCTGACGATCTGGAGCATCGAGCGGCCGGCGGAGCTGGTCTACCGGATCGGCGCCAACCCCCTTCACGCCCGCGTCTTCCGGGGCGAATAAACCCTGCAATCCCAGGAGCCTGCATGACCCGCCTCGACAACAGTCGTATCATTCGGCCCGCGACCGGGACCGAGCTGTCCGCGAGAAGCTGGCTGACCGAGGCGCCGCTGCGGATGCTGATGAACAACCTGCATCCCGATGTTGCGGAGCGTCCCGAGGAGCTTGTCGTCTATGGCGGCATCGGCCGCGCCGCGCGCGACTGGGAAAGCTACGACCGGATCGTCGAGACGCTGCGGCGGCTGGGCGAGGACGAGACGTTGCTGGTCCAGTCCGGCAAGCCTGTCGGCGTGTTCCGCACCCACCCCGATGCACCGCGCGTCCTGATCGCGAACTCGAACTTGGTGCCGCAATGGGCGACCTGGGAGCATTTCGCCGAGCTCGATCGCAAGGGCCTGGCGATGTACGGCCAGATGACCGCGGGCAGCTGGATCTACATCGGCACGCAGGGGATCGTGCAGGGCACCTACGAGACTTTCGTGGAGATGGGCCGCCAGCATTACGGCGGCGATATCTCGGGCCGCTGGCTGCTGACCGCCGGGCTGGGCGGGATGGGTGGCGCGCAGCCGCTGGCGGCGGTGATGGCGGGCGCCTCCTGCCTGGCGATCGAATGCCAGCCGAGCCGGATCGAGATGCGGCTGCGCACCGGCTATCTCGATCATCAGGCGACCACGATCGACGAGGCGCTGGCGATCATCGAGCGCGCCGACCGGCCGGTATCCGTAGGCCTGCTGGGCAATGCCGCCGAGCTGCTGCCCGAGATGTTCGCGCGCGGCATCCGGCCGGATCTTTTGACCGACCAGACCAGCGCGCACGACCCGGTCAACGGCTATCTCCCCGCCGGCTGGAGCGTCGCCGAATGGATCGAGCGGCGCGAGCGCGAGCCGCAGGCGGTGGCCGCCGCCGCCAAGGCTTCGATGGCGACGCACGTCCGCGCGATGCTGGATTTCCAGGCGGCGGGCGTGCCCACGGTGGATTATGGCAACAACATCCGCCAGGTTGCGAAGGACGAGGGGGTTGCCAACGCCTTCGATTTCCCCGGCTTCGTCCCCGCCTATATCCGCCCGCTCTTCTGCCGCGGTATCGGCCCGTTCCGCTGGGCGGCGCTTTCGGGCGATCCCGAGGACATCTATCGCACCGACGCGAAGGTGAAAGAACTGCTGCCCGACAACACGCACCTCCACCGCTGGCTGGACATGGCGCGCGAGCGGATCAAGTTTCAAAGCCTGCCCGCGCGCATCTGCTGGGTGGGGCTGGGCGACCGCCACCGGCTGGGGCTGGCGTTCAACGAGATGGTCGCCAGCGGCGAGCTGAAGGCGCCCATCGTGATCGGCCGCGACCATCTGGACAGCGGATCGGTAGCAAGCCCCAATCGCGAGACCGAGGCGATGCGCGACGGATCGGACGCGGTGTCGGACTGGCCCCTGCTCAACGCCTTGCTCAATACCGCCAGTGGCGCGACCTGGGTGTCGCTGCACCATGGCGGCGGCGTCGGCATGGGCTATTCGCAGCATTCGGGCATGGTGATCGTCGCCGACGGAACCGAGGCGGCGGCGCGCCGGCTGGAGCGGGTGCTGTGGAACGATCCCGCCACCGGCGTGATGCGCCACGCCGATGCGGGCTATGACACCGCGATCGATTGCGCGCGCGAGAAGGGGCTCGACCTGCCCGGTATCCTGGGCTGAGGCAGGCCATGCGGAAATGCCGATGCCCCTGATCGCCCTGCGATAGCGCCCGGCGCTTGGCGCTGCCCGATCCCCTCTATAGGCTGCGGCAGTGGCCAACTCGGGGACAGGCAGATGGCGGTGGGCGGCGGGCTGGAGCGGGCGACGCGGATCGAGGCGATGCTGGAGTTCGTCGGCGATGTCGCCGGCAAGCGGGTGATCGATATCGGCTGCGGGGAGGGGCAGGTGGCACAGGCGCTGGCCGAGCGGGGCGCGCACGTACTGGGCTTCGATCCCTTCATCCCCGGCACCGATGAGGTTGCGTTGGGTTCGGGAACCTACCGCCTTCAGGTGGGCAGTGCCGACTCCCTGCCGCTCGCCGATGGCATCGCCGATGTCGTGTTGTTCATGTTCTCGCTCCACCATGTGCCCGGCGCGATGATGCCGGGCGCGCTCGCCGAGGCGCGGCGGGTGCTGAAGCCGGGCGGGCAGCTGTGCGTGGTGGAGCCGATCGCCGATGGGCCGGCGCAATATGTGATGGCGCCCTATCACGACGAGACCGCGGTGCGCGCCGACGCACTGGCGGCGCTGGCCGATCACGCGACCCCGGCATTCGCGAGCGAGCGGGTGCGCGTCTTCGCCGAGCCGCGCGCCTTTGCCGGCTTCGACGATTATGCCGGGCAGGCGATCGCGAACATGCGCTACACCGATTATTCCGAGGCGGCGGTGCTGGACGGCGAGGTGCGGCGGCGGTTCGAGGAGATGGCGACGCTGTACGGTGGCCGGCTGGACCAGCCGGTGCGGATCAACCTGTACCGATGAGGCGCCGGCTGGTCCCCGCCGATGTCGAGGCCGCGGTGCTGGGCGGATCGGTGTTCGCCTGCGGGGGCGGGGGCTGGGCCGATCACGGACGGATGCTGGGCCAGGCCGCGATGGCGGTGGGGTCGCCCGAACTGGTCTCGATCGACGAGCTGCCCGGAGACGCCTGGATCGCCACCGCCGCCGCGATCGGCGCGCCGGCGGGTACCACGCAATGGGAGATGCGCGGCGAGGATTATGTTCGCGCGGTTGCGCTGTTGCAGGAGGCGCTGGGCGCGCCGCTCGCCGGGCTGATCGTTGGGCAGAATGGCATGTCCAGCACGCTGAACGGCTGGCTGCCGGCGGTGACGCTGGGGATGGCGGTGGTGGACGCGGTGGGCGACGTGCGCGCGCACCCGACCGGCGACATGGGATCGCTGGGGCTGGCGGACAGCCCGGAGCCGATGATCCAGACCGCCGCGGGAGGCCATCGCGCGTCGGACGCCTATATCGAGCTGGTGACGCGCGGCGCCACCGCGCGCGTCTCCCCCGTGCTGCGCGCCGCCTCCGACCAGTCGGGCGGGTTCATCGCCAGCTGCCGCAACCCGATCCGCGCGGACTATGTGCGCGAGCATGCGGCGTTGGGCGGCATTTCGCTGGCGCTGGCGCTGGGCGAGGCGATCCTGGGCGCGGCTCCGGGCGGGGTGGTGGAGGCGATCTGCGCGGCGACCGGGGGAACGATCCTGGCGCGCGGCAGGGTGGTGGAAAAAAGGGTGCGCTACACCGCGCAGGCGTTCGACATCGGCACCATCCGGCTCGATGACGGTGCGGGCGGCACGGTGCTGCACGTGATGAACGAATATATGGCGGTGGATGACGGCGCCGGCGCACGCCTCGCCACCTATCCCGATGTGATCACCACTTTGGATCCCGAGGGGCGGCCGGTCAGCGTGGGCCATGTTGAGGAGGGGGCGGAACTGCTGCTTTTCCATATTCCCAAGACCGGCATCCCGCTGAGCTCCTCGGTGCGCGACCCCAGCGTCTATCCGGTGGTGGAGCAGGCACTGGGCATCTCGATCGCGGCGGAGGCGCTGGCGTGACGCGCACCTTTCCCCTTCCCTCCGGCACCGATCTGCGCTGCCGGGGCTGGCGGCAGGAGGGGCTGCTGCGCCTGTTGGAGAATGTGCTGGCGGTGGGCGAGGCGCCCGAGCACCTGGTGGTCTATGCCGCGCTGGGCAAGGCGGCGCGCGACTGGCCCTCGCACGATGCGATCGTGACGGCACTCAAGTTACTGGAAGACGATGAGACGCTCGTCGTCCAGTCCGGCAAGCCGATCGGGGTGCTTCGCACCCATGCGCGAGCGCCGGTGGTGATCATGGCGAACTGCAACATGGTGGGCCGCTGGGCGACGGCGGAGAATTTCTATGCGCTGGAGCAGGCGGGGCTGATCTGCTGGGGCGGGCTGACCGCCGGGGACTGGCAGTATATCGGCTCGCAGGGGGTGATCCAGGGCACCTACGAGATCCTGATGCGGATCGCGGAGCGGCATTTCGATAACGACCTCTCCGGCCGGCTGGTGCTGACCGCCGGGCTGGGCGGGATGGGCGGCGCGCAGCCACTCGCGGGGCGGATGGCGGGCGCGACGATCCTGTGCGTGGAGGTGGACGAGGCGCGGATCGCGCGACGCCGGCAGGTGGGGCTGCTGGACATGGTGGCGCGCGACCTGGACGAGGCGCTGGAAATGGCCGAGGAGGCGCGGCTGCAACGGCGCGCGGTCTCGATCGGCCTGTGCGCCAATGCCGCCGAGGTTTATCCGCAGATACGCGCGCGCGGGATCGTGCCCGATGTGGTGACCGATCAGACCTCCGCACACGACCTGGTCTATGGCTATGTCCCGATTGGCGAGACGCCCGAGACGGTACGGGAGAAGCGGGGCGACCCCGGCGGGCTGATCGCCGCCGGCCAGCGCAGCATCGCGGCGCAGGTGCAGGCGATGCTGGAGTTCCAGCGCGCCGGATCGGTGGTGTTCGACAACGGCAATCTGATCCGCAGCCAGGCGCACGCGGGCGGGGTGGCCGATGCCTTCGACATCCCGATCTTCACCGAAGCGTATCTGCGACCCCTGTTCAGCCGGGGGATCGGCCCGTTTCGCTGGATCGCGCTGACCGGGGAGCGGGACGACATCGCGCGGATCGACGCCTATCTACTGGACGCGTTCGCCGACAATGCGATCATCGCGCGCTGGATCGCGCTGGCGCGCGAGCATGTGCCGGTGGAGGGCCTGCCCGCGCGGATCGCGTGGCTGGGGCATGGCGAGCGCACCCGGCTGGCGCTGGCAGTGAACCGGATGGTGCGCGACGGGCTGCTTGGGCCGGTGGCGTTCACCCGCGATCACCTGGACGCGGGCGCGATGGCGCACCCGACGATCATGACCGAGCGGATGCGCGATGGGTCCGACGCGATCGCCGACTGGCCGCTTCTCGACGCGCTGGCGATGGCGAGTTCGCAGGCAGATCTGGTCGCGATCCATTCTGGCGGGGGCGGCTATGCCGGCTTCATGACCAGCGCGGGGGTGACGATCATCGCGGACGGATCGGCGGAGGCGGACGAGCGGCTGCGGCTGTCGCTG
>JBELMF010000148.1:0-8647 GCA_042096015.1 Sphingomonas sp. | reverse complement strand
AACGGCAGCGACATGCCATCGGCGGCTAGGGCGCGGCAAACACGCCCGCCGGCCCGCGACAGGCGCTCGCCCCATAGCTCCAGATCAATGCTGTAGCTGGCGCTCGCGGCATCACTGGTGAGGATGTCTTCGCTCGGCACTGGCTTCGGCTCGATCAGCGCCTTGACGTCAGCCGCAGACACGCTTGAAGGCGTCGCCGGTGGTGGATCCGGCCGCGCGCAGCCGAGCGCAGCCGAGAGCGACAGAAGCAGCGCTAGGCGCGGTGCTCGCCGGCACATTCTTGATGGCATCGTTCAGATCCTTTCCGAGCTTATCGACTGCCTGCTCGTCGGCAAGGCGCTCCAGCGCAGCGCGTTCGAGTTGGTTTGACCGTTTCTCCAGGCCGTCCGCCCTTGCCTGTTCGGCGCGCAAATCGATTGCAAGCTTGTCGGCGCGTGCATCGGCCCGCTGCCAGAGCAGTGCCAAGGCGAGGCAAGCGATCACGGCCACGGTGCCGATCGCCACGGTGACGCGGATCATCAGCGCTGCTCCTTCGGCGGCGAGACGCCCGGCTGTGATCCGGTGGTTTCGATGACCCGCGCCGTCGCCACGCCCTTGTCCTTGTAGGCGGCGGCACCTGCGATCGCACCGACGATGATCGCGAGCCCGCCGGGGAAGGCGGCGCAGAAGGCCACGATATCGAACTCGCGCCCGCGCCACATCACATCCCATGCGGTGAAGGCCAGCGCGCCGTTGATGTAGCCGATGCCGCCGATTGCGCCGACGATGCGGTTGATCTCGAACTCGCCGCCGATGCCTTTGAGGGCTTGGAGGATGCCAATGTTCACGCCCAGCCTCCCACCAGCAGCGCATTCTGGAACAAGACCGCCAGCGCGGCGATCTGTGCGGCTTTCCGCAAAATAGACGATTCACAATACATGTTGAGACAGCTACAGTCCTGCCGTTGATTATGGAGGCTTGGATGGAAGTCTGGAGGCAGGTTGCAAGCGCCCCTCTTTATGAGGTGTCCAGCGCCGGACGCATACGCAGGCTGTCCGACTGTCGCGTCCTCTCCCCTTCCATCGGTAAGAGGTGGGGCTATTACCTCATAAATCTTGTGGTTGATGGTAAGCCAAAGACGGCCAAACTGCATCGTCTTGTCTGCGAAGCGTTCCACGGCCCGCCCCCTGAAGGGCGTAACGATGTTGCTCACGCGGATGGCTCTCGCACCAACAACATCGCCAGCAATTTGCGGTGGGCCACCAGAAAAGAAAATATGCGCGACATGATCGCTCACGGTCGAGCGCATGCCAAGAGAGGCTCCACTAACCCGAACGCCAAGCTTACGGAAGCTGAGGTAGCGGCAATTCGAGCTGCCCCCCGGCGGCGTGGCGTCCTTTACGAACTTGCCGAACGGTATGGCGTTAGCCGCAATGTCATTGGCAACATCAGGACAAAAGGATCTCCGTGCTGGAACCATATCCGTTAGCCCCATCCGGCGAAATTTAGAGCGAGCTGAAAGTGCACTGCTAGTGCCGCCACTTGAACGGCGCGATCCGTCCCGTTAATGATCCGGCGCGCGTCCGCGAACTGCGCAGCCGTGGCCTCGCCGACCGCCGGGAGGTAATCCGACAGCTTCTTGCCGGTGAACCATCCTTCGACCATGCCCGCGCGCATGATGGCCGCGGCGATATCGGGACGAAGCGCCATGTCGAGATCGGCCACCAGCGCGCCGCCTAGCCCAAGCTTCTCGTCGGCCTTGGCGTAATTCGGCAACCAGGTGATCTGCACATAGCCACGCCCATAATGGGGAAAATACCGCAGGTTTTTCTGCCGCCATCCCTCGCTCAGCCAATACGCCTCGCGCACCGGCTGCATCGTCTTGTTCGTCTCCCACGCGGCCGTGGCGAGCGCGTAGGCGGCATGCGAGAGGGGCAGGCCTGCCAGTGCGGCGAGGATGCGCTCCAGGCCCTCGCGCTGTGGGATGGAGAGACTGCCGCCGAATACCGACGCCTTCACGGCCTCAAGGAACACGGCCACGTCGAACGGATCGTCCACCATCCCGAGCGCCTTCGCGATCGCCGCCGCTGTGTTTGGACCCCACTTGCCGTCCGGCGTTGCGCCTACCCGGCGCTGGATGTCTACGAGTGTCGTCATTCCCCAACTCCCTCCACCATCCGCACCGATGCCGTCTCGATAGCCAGCCGCTGCCGATCCGCGCCCGCGCCTTCGGCCACCATCCGGTCGTTGGTCCGGTACGCGTATCCCTCGTAAACAAGGTCGCCCGCCCGCCCGATCGCTGCGATCTTGACCACCACCATCACCGGCAGCAGCGGGTGCAACTGGATGACGTTGCTCGCGGGTAGATCGGGATGCGCCAAAGCCGCCTGATCAAGACGGTCGATTTCCGCCGCCGCGCGGGGGTCAAGGATCTCCGCGAACTGGCGCCCGAGCACATCCTCGCGCTTCAAGCCGAGTGGGGCGAAGATCGACAGGAATGCCTTGTCGTTCAGCCACGTCACCCGCTTGGTGCTGTCCTTGAACCATCGGGCGAGATAGCTGGCGTGGTGATGCTCCACCAACGTCAGGCGGGCGCTCACCTCATCCAGTTGCTTCTCCAGTCGCTCCACATCCTGTCGGCAGTTGTGGCCGTCCTCACGAAGTCGGGCGATCTCGTTTTCCTCTCGCTTGTCGCGCAGCTCGCGCATCTTGGGGAGCATGACGGCCAGCGACGCGCTTCCCCCTCCCACCGCGCCGATGATGGCGGGCAGGGCTATGGCGATCACGTCAGCCATGCGCCCGCACCGGGAAGTGCGAGGGGAGGCGGAGGGCGATCATGTCAGCCGCTTAGGCCTGCGCAGATGTCGTTCATTGGGGTGTCCTTTGACTAGTAAACAAGACCGCTGACCGGGGTGGCGTACTTCTCGATGATGGCTTCCGCGCGCGGCCGTGCCAGCGCGTAACTCGCTTCCGTTGGGTGGAGCACACTGTCAGGGAAGATAAGCTGTTCTTGACCATTACCGTCCACCGATTCAGCCAGCGGCGTTGCGGCATCGAATATCTCGTGGCCGAGTGATGCCATTGCTCTGATCTGGTCGTTGTGCGTTCGACGCAGAACGTCGGTCGCGCCCCATGGTTTGTTGCCGCTGATCGGACTGCTTGGGATCATCGTGCGGATTGCCGTGGCGACTCCGGCTTGTCGCAAATCGTACAGCGAGCGCATCAGATCTCGCCGCATGTCGGCGATCTGTGCCGACGTAATGGTCGCGCCCGTGTTATTGGGCGAGCCTCCCATGACGAACATCAGGTCCGGCAGGATGCCGGCGGCGATCAGCGATCGGATGCGATAGCCTTGGCTCTGCATATATGTGCTAGGCCAGCCCATGTTGGCATATTCGACGCCGATCCCGCCACGATCGGAGATTTCCCAGCAAATCTTGGCATAGAAGCCGGTGTCGCTGCCCGTGTTGCCCCAGCCGATGTTGACTCCGCCACCGTCAAGAACAGCGCCCCATCCGATGCTATCCTCGCAGTTCATGACCGTACTGATCGCACCATCGCGGGCCATGTATCGAAAGCCGAGGATTGGCGTGCTGGCGCTAAATCCACCAGCGCTCGTACCAGCACCATTGCCCGTCCATGTGGTCGGGTCCGTCACCTTGTCGCCGATATCGTTCATCGCACGCCAGATGCGGCCATGCGTCGGGTTGCTGAACGCCGTCATGTTGTACTGCGCAGCGCCCACTAAGGTCAGGCCTGCGTTGGTCGAGACGTAAGCCTTGGCGCCCATCATCGGGAGAAGCTTGGCGCCTTCTGCGCTTGCGACACTATCAACCCACAGCCAATCCGAAACAGCGACCTCGATGCGATTGTGACCCGTCACGAGTGCCGGGAGCGCGGGGAGTGTGACGCCCGGATTTCCACCGAAGGTGAAATCGAAGTGCGTACCGGTACGCGCCGCTGGGTTGGTTACAGGCGCGGCGGGAATATAGAACTTGGCCCGATCGACAGTCATGGCCTGCCCGACCGTCGCGTGCGCCAAGATCACCTGCACAGCAACGAACGGGCGCTCTGCCGTCTGGATGGTGGCGAACGAGCGCTGCAGGTTCGTGCCAGCATTGTTGAATGAGCCGAAATCTCCCCGACGGATCGCCGTTGCCACGTTCGACAGTCGCCGCCGCGTTGCTGCACCGCCTGCCGCATCCACCGCCCCACTCAACGCCTGCTTGTCGACGGTGGCGCTCCCAAACAGCGTCTTGAACGCCTTCATTCCTGCTGCTGCGCTCATGGTCAGCCCTCCCAGATCGTGAGAGCGGCGCCGGTGGCGAGGCCGGTGATGTAGAGCGCGCCCATCGGACAATCCTGCCCGGAGAAATCGTTCGGAACGCCGCCGAACAGCGGGATGCCGCCGACGCCGGAGCCACCACTGACGACGCGGAGGAGGCAATCCGCAGGCGGCACGATCTTGATGGCTGTGCGGTTCGGGTTCGCCGCGAGGATGGGGGCCGTGCCTGCCGCCTGGTTGGCGGTAAGGGAGGGGATGGAGGACGTGGATGCGAACGTCGTCGGCAGCGCAGCAACGAACGGGGTGATCCCGCCGTCGCCGTCATCGCGAACGCGCCGCGCGTGGGCTTCACCGCCGGCATCGCGCATGGGAATAGTGGTGTCGGCCATCAGAGCATGTCCCCCAAAAGCATAAGGTTGTCGGAATCGCGGAAGGTTGTGGTCGCGCCGGAGGGCACGAGGATGTCGGCGAGCGCCTGAAGCTGCTCCTGGTCGGCTGCGAACTGGTCGATGGCTTCCTGCACCTGACCTTCGAGCTTGGCGTTAAGCGCCTCCCCGGTAGGCGCGGGCAACAGCCGCTCGCCCGTCTCCGGGTCGCGGGTGACGTAAAGCTTCTCCGCTGCGTCGAGCCCCGGCGCCCCACGTTGTTCTACGCGCACGTCAGGCATCAGCCCCTCCACGTCATGACAAAAGTGTTGATCTCGCCCTCGCCGATCAGCGGGGCGGGGAGGGACATGTCTGGCACCGGGCTCACCGCGATCAGCGCGGCGACCGAGCGCGCGACCTGTCCCTCCGGCAGCCGCTCCCCGAACTTCCAGCGCAGCCCCGGCAGACCGGCGATGGCGGGACCGACACTCGGGGCATGGCGGCACTCGACATACTGCGCCTCCACGCCGTCGATCATCGTCGTGGCGATGACGCCCGCCGCGGTAATCTGACCCCCAGGCACGCCCGGCCCGTGGATCTGCATCCCCCACGCCTCTCCCGGCACCTCGCGAGGCGTGCCATCCGGGAACTCCCACCGGAACCGCAGCACGATCGGCTCCAGCGCGTCGCAGGTGATGTTCCAGGCGCGATCGACGTTCAGCATTGAGCAATCCTCACGCTGCGAACTCGTCGCCGCGGAAGTACCGCCGAGACAGGTCGTTCATGCAGATTGCCCGCGCCGCAGCCTGAGCCGTGCGTCCGTAAGACACATCGTAGCCGAGGTTCTTGGGGTGGTTGTATTGGCCCTCATTGTAGAGCGCGTCGTAGCCATGTACCTCGACGCCCCAGCGGAACCAGGCGTATTCAGCGTCGAGCAGGAGGCAGGTAGGCACCTCCCGCGCGATCTGGCGCAACATTTCGTTCCAGTGCCACATGGTGCGCAGGCCGCGCTCGGCATTGCCGCCACCCGTCCAATCGCGCTCGACCAGATGCGTTCCGATCGCCGCTTCCAGGTCCGCGGGGGAGACCGGCGCAGCCTTGCCCACCGGGTAGATCATGTTGGTGCCGCCGGGCAGTGACCAGGAGAAACGATCCGGGTGCGGGTGGACTGAGGTCCACACCACCTGCATCTCACCGCGTGCGTGGCTCTCCCACAGGAGCTTCTCGATCGACTGCCTTCCGCCGGTTGTCGCGAAGGAAAACGTCTGCCCTGCGAAATAGCTGGCCGGGAACGCATCATTCATCCCCGAGACGACTGTGAGGATGCGGGCAGCGCCGGGGTTCCCCGCACTCAGCCGCTGCGCCTCAAACTGGCTCGCTACCTCTCCCCCCTGCGACTGGTTGTCGCTCACATACTGCACCCCGGATGAGACGCGCAGCGCCTCCAAGGCGTTCACCAGCAGGAGGTTGGGAGCACGGCTTGAATCCGCCCCAGCGCCATTGCCGACCGACGACCCAACCCCAAGCACCGGCACGATTATGTTCGTCCGGCTGATCGTCCCGCCGCTGTTCGCGACCACGCCGTGCGGAGTCTCGATCAGGGTTTGCTTGATGGGGTCTAGTGGGTCGGGTTGGGGTTCTTCGAACCGCTGGTCAAGTTCTTCGACCTTAAGCCCGAGCCGGGACTCGGTGAAGTAGCCCCAATTGGTGCCGCCCGCGTTCCACGCCAGCATTAGCTTGGTTGGCGCTTCAAGTTGCCGGTCAGCCCCGATCTGTACGCCGTTCTGATCCAACACCGCCGTGCGACCGGTCAGATTGGTGGTGACGTACAGTGGCCCCGTCGTGGTTGCTGGCAAATCGAACCGGATCAGCGTCTGGTCCGTGATCGTCGCGGTGTCGGGTAGATCGATCGAAACCTCATTAGGGTTGCCGCCGATCAAGGCTGCCGGGCCGGTGAGGATGGCAGCGGTTACGACCAAACCCGCAGCGGCCACGGCTTGGTCTCGGGCTGTCTGCGCCGCCTCACGGTCGGTCTCCGTCGCAGCGGCAAGAGGCGCGATCAGATCGGTGCCTTGCTGCACAACAATACGCCCGCCGGGGCTTACATAGATACGACGGTCAGGCATTCGCACTGGGCTCCACGATTAGCGGGCCTTGCATCCGCCGATGCTTGCCGAAACCGCCGCCGGTCACGTCGAGCGCGTACTGGCAGACGAACTCACCGCCGCGGGGGCTGGTGAAGGGCAGGGCCTCAAGTGTTGTTTCGTTGATGCGGATCTGCACATTGCTGCTGATCACGCCGTCCACCTCGCCCATCTGAAGCGAAATGCCCTCCGACAGTGGGTTTGGCTGACTTTCGAGCACGAACAGCGGCTCGCCGCCCTCATCGCGATATCGGCGCACCTCAATGCGAAAGTACGCATCGGAGTAGTTCTGACCGACGAACTGCGTCACATCCACGAATGGCACGCCGCGGAAGGCGCGTAGCTCAATCTCGACGGGCAAGATCACAACGGCGCTCCGGGAAACTCGACAAACCGGACAGCGCCAGGCGCCGTGAAGCCGAGATTCGTGGCCGCGCGCATATCGCCATCCACCCGCATGGTGCACTTCGGATCGTAGAACTCGACCGGCGTATCTGCGTCCGCCGCTTCGCGCAGAGGCGGGCGGATCGTAACCGCGTCGCCATCCACATCGGCGATGCGATAGGCGCGGTGACGCATCGTGGGGTGGTCGATCGATAGCCACATGCCAGGCCGGATAGGACCGGGCAACAGGGCCGCGTTGATCTCCAGCGTCGTCGCGCGGAGCGCCGCAGCGCTCGCTAGGGTGGCGTGCGGCTCGTCATAGTGGTAGTCGCCTTCTTCCCACCATGGCAGCCCGCCGATCGGGATTGTCACATCGCCGAGCATCTGGTGTCGGGCGTCGCAGAGCGGCACGATGAAGGGCGTTACGCCACCATCCGACAAGGCAGAGACGGCGCGCCACGCAAGGGCAAGGTCCGGGTCGTCAAGGAACGTGTCCGCGATTTCAAAAAAGACGCGACCGCCGCCATCAGTCGCGATCAGCGTCTCGTCACCCGAAAGCGACGTACCGCCAGAGACGGTGCGAAGCTCGATATCGGCCTCCACATCGTTCGGCGCGAAATGGTAGGTCGGGAACACCTTCATGGGCAGGACGGTACGAACGCCGTCCTGGGACTGTTACCGCCGTCAACGCTCCACGACGATGACGTTGGCCGTCGCTCCCGCGAGCACGGATAGAAGGCCCGTGAGCACCGCCTGTTGCTGTACCGTCACCTGGCAGCCGGTTGTGGTGATGTTGCTGACCGTTGAGCGCGTCGGACCGGAGAGCACGGCAGTCGTTGCGGGCAAGGCCAGAACCTGTGGAGATGTGGCGAACGTCACGCCGAAGGATATGGAAGCGACCCCTTGAGCATTGGTCTGCGCGCTTGCCACGAATACCCGCTTGGCGACGTTGAAGTTGAACGCCTGCGCCTTTGCGACATAACCGGTCGCACCGATGTACATGCCGGCTTCGGGCTTGACGCCTTGTCCCCCGGTCCAATCCATCACCCGGATCAACGTGCGCGTCCCGTCGAGTTCGCCGGCCAGCACCGGCGTCCAGCCGTCATCACCCGTTGGGCCTTTGGTTTCCGGCACGTCGATCGGGGAAAGCTTACCCTGAGCGTTGCGCATGGCCGCGATGGTCGTTGGCTGGTTCATGTCACTGTCACCGTTCCCGTCACCTTGACCGGGCCAGAGCCGACATTGGTCGCGCTGAACGCTTCGACCCACAGGTGGTAGATCCCCGCCGCGATCCCAGTGAACGTGCGCGAGCGATAGGCCAATGCACCTGCTGCATCATCGGGGGATAGCGCGCTCGCCGAACCAAACGCCGCGGTGGTGCCGATGTAGGCCCGGGTATAACTATAGTTGCTGCTGCCGGGATTCCGCCAGTTTGCTGTCAACTCGCCAGCGCCTCCCACGGCCGAAACATCGGTGACCGGCGATGGCGC
>JBELMF010000147.1:0-9176 GCA_042096015.1 Sphingomonas sp. | reverse complement strand
ATCGAGGGTTCGAATCCCTCCCGCTCCGCCATTCTTCGTATGAGAGTATCTACTTATTCCTCTTTTTCCGCGAGGCGGCGGTTTTGTCTGCCATGATGTTGCCTTCGAACCCGCTAAACGGCACGTTCGCATAGCGACACGCGAAGACATGGGTGATCACGAACTAGCAACCGCCTCCTGTTGCCGATTGCAATTGATCATTCCGGCTTCGTTTGGAAGCCCACGGTCAGCGGGCGGTCATGTGCAGCCGGTCAGCATATGCTTCTTCTTCATTTCCTCGGGCGGGACGCGCGGCAACAGCTTGCGGAGGGTGACGGTCAGGGTAGCGGCGTACTGCGCGGGATCGGCACAGAGCTATGGAATTGGCGTAGAGTATCGAAGTGCGAAGCTGCATGCGGCTGCCGGTTGCTTCACCATCCGCCAGTCGAGCGAAGGGTGCTGACAGTAAAGCGCCGTCAAAGTGGCATTCACGGCGCCAATCCCCTCGACATTCTCAAGATGCCGATCTAGCGTCCGGGGATAACAGGGGGATTTCATGGGTTTGGATGCTGGGCTGCGCAAGCGGCGGGTGCGTAGCTGTGCGCTGGGAACAAGCGCGATCGTATTGGGGATGATGTTCAGCGGCTCGGCAGCGGCGCAATGCGCGCCGGATCCGACGGTCGCAAACGGCACGACCAACTGTACCGGCACCGATGCCGATGGCGTCACCGTCACCACCGACAACAGCCGCGTTACCGTGGCGGCCGGGGCGACCGTGCATGCGGGCGCCGCCGACGCGGCTATCATCGCGCGGGGGCGCGACACGATCGTCACCGTTGCCGGCAGCGTCGATGGCCAGGCCAAGCCCGGGATTCTCGTCACCAGCGGCATATCCGTGACCGGCCCATGCGATCCCTATGCCGGGGCTTCCCCCGGCAGTTGCACCCCCGGGACGACCGTTACCTATACTCGGCCCGCCAATGCCGCGATCACCGTCGCGAAGGGCGGCGCAGTGACGGGTGCCAACGGCATCGTGTTCCGCCGCACCGCGCCGAATGATGGATCAGTGTGGGGCTCGGTCGTCAACAACGGGACGATCACCGGCACGGCCGGCGAAGCGATCCTGTTCGCGCACGATGACTATA
This sequence comes from Sphingomonas sp., assembly GCA_042096015.1. Classification (GTDB taxonomy): domain Bacteria; phylum Pseudomonadota; class Alphaproteobacteria; order Sphingomonadales; family Sphingomonadaceae; genus Sphingomonas. The sequence continues at coordinate 8,052 of JBELMF010000147.1, read as the reverse complement.
ACGGCGTGACGATCACCAATAATGCGACCGGCGTGATCTCCGGCGGTATCGCGGGGGCGGTCAACTATGTGACCAATCACGGCCGTATCGACGGCGCAGTGCGTGCGGCGATCGCGTCGACGCGGTCTGGCATGAATGTCATCAACAGCGGCGCCATCGTGTCGAACGGCACCGTCGCCACGCTGAGTGGCACGGGGTATCTCGGCGTCACCAATAATGCGGGCGGGACGATCGGCGGCAGCGCGATTGCCATCACCACCAATGGCGCGCTCACCCTGAACAACATGGGCACGATCAATGGGTCGGTCGTGTCGACCGCCGACGCGACGGCAGCGAGCACGATCGACACGCGCGTGGGGACGATCAACGGCGACCTACGTCTGGGCGCCGGCAATGACACGCTGCGCGCGCGCTTCGATCCGTCCACGGGCCGCGTTCAATCGATCACGGGCGCGATCGACGGCGGTGGCGGCACCGACACGCTGGCGATCGGCATCGACGCGGACGCGACGCTCGCGCAGGCGGCGCTACCAACAAACTTCGAGCTGCTCGGCCTCGATCTGACGAACAGCCCGACCGTCACCATTGCGCCGGCATTCACCTCCGGCAGCGGCATTTCGCTGTCGGGCGCGGGTACGGTGATCAATCAGGCCGCGCTGACCACGCGCGGTCCGGCGATCCGCAGCTCCACCGTGTACGGCCAGACAATCATCAACCGCAATACGATCACCGCAACGTTCGACGCACCGGGCCAGGCGAACCAGTTCGCGATCGCGACGCCGAGCACCGTGCGAAACGAGGGCGTCATTACCGCCGTCAACGGTAGCGGCGTGAGCGTGTTCAACCTGCTCGAAAACAGCGGCACCATCACGGCGACCAATACCGCCGTCGCGCTCGATCTCAATGGCACGCTGACCAACACAGGCACGATCCGCTCGACCGCCGGCACCGCGGTCAGCTTCAGTTTCTCCGGCAATCTCTCCTCGAGCAATACGGGCGAGATCGCCGGCGCGACCACCGGGCTTGCGATGTCGAGCGGGACGTTCACCAACCATGGCGCCATCAGCGGCGGCACGACCGGCGTTGCGCTGGGCGGCACGCTCATCAACACCGCGCTCGGCACGATCGTCGGCGGCACCTCGGCGATCGCCCACGGCACCTATGGCGAGGCCCGGATCGTCAACGCGGGGCGGATCAATGGCGCGGTCAACCTCGCCTCGACCAGTGCCTATGATTCGACCAACGACATGTTCATCGACGATGGCGGTGTCGTAAACGGGGCGGTCCGGCTCGGCGGCGGCGACGATGAGTTGGTGGTGGCGCTTGATGCCGATCCTATGCGTCCTCTCGCCGGTGCGACCGGCGGTGTCGACCCCGGCGCCGGCTATGACAGGCTGCGCTATCGTGTCGCCGCCGACGCCGACGCGGCGCTGGCGCTGGTCAGCGGTTTCGAGGGGCTTGCCTATGAGTTGTTCGACGACGCGGCCCTGACGCTGTCGGCGCCGAGCCCCCTTGTCACCACGATCGGCCTTGCCGGCGTCGGCACGGTGACGCTGAACGGCACCGTTTCCGCGGTCGATCGCACGGTTGTCGACGCCACGATCCTGAGTATCGGCCAGTTTGTCGGCGTCGCCGGATTCGAGCGCAACCTGACCATCGTCAACAACGGCGACCTTTCCGCTCTCGCCGATGCTGATCGGTACAATTACGATCTGCTGGCGACGATCAATGCCGGTGGCGGCGATGTCATCAACAATGGGACGATCACGCTCGCCAACGACCGCGGCAGCAGCCGTTCCGCCTATGCGATCTTCGCTGCTGACAGCCTGCTCAACACCGGCACGATCGCGGCTACCGGCGCGGCGGGTGCGATCCAGTACACGCGGATCGTGACGAACAGCGGCGCGATCTCCGCAACGGGCAACTATTATGCCGCAATTACCGGTGCAACGACATTAGCCAACAGCGGGACGATCAGCGCCGAATATACCGCCGTGTCGGGCGGCTATTATGCGCAGATCACCAACAGCGGCACGATCGAGAGCCGGCTGGGCACCGCAATCTTGGCCGGCTCCTACGCCACGCTCGTCAACGAGGCCACGGGTTCGATCCATGGCGTCACCGCCGTCGATATGTCGAGCGGCACCACCTTCCTCAATCAGGGGACGGTCGTGGGCGATGTATCCGCTTACCCCTTGTCCTATGCGTCGTCGACCTACCTTGCCGACGGCGGCACCCTGACCGGCAACCTGCTGTTCGGTGCGGGATCGGATACATTCGTCCAGTTCGGCGACGAGACGGGTGTCAGCGGCTTGATCGACGGTGGCAGCGGGATTGATACGCTGATCCACGCGCGCCGCGATAGCGCGGCCGTCACGATCGGCGCGCTGACCCTGACGAATTTCGAGCAGGAGGGTGTCCGCGCCCTCGGCGCCGAGACCGAAGTCACGATACGTGCAGACGCACCGTTTGCGAGTGATCTTGTCCTTTCCGGCGACGGTCGAATCGTCAACACGGCGACGATCAGCGGCGTCGTTCAGGCTTGGGCCTATTACCAGAACGACCCGACAACGACCGGCCTCGCCGGTCCCCTAGCGTTCATCAATCAGGGTGCGATTGCGGGCGGCTTCACGGGCAATGTCCGCAGTTTCGAGAACAGCGGCACGATTGGCGGCGAGACCCTCGCCGATCAGGCGGTCAGGATCGAAAACGTAGGATCATTATCCTTCAATAACAGTGGCACGATCATCAGTGACCAGTCACAGCGCGCGGTCAGCATACAAGGCTATAACGCCAGTGCGATCACCGCGACGAACAGCGGGACGATTTCTGGCGGCATGATGCTCGCCGTGCCGCTTTATCAAAGCTGGCCGCCGATCGAGAATCCGGTGACGTCGGTAGACGTGTCGCTCACTAATCAGGGGACGATCACCAGCGTTGCGCCGGGCGGGGCGGCGATGATGATCGAGGCCAGCGTGAACGACGGCGTTGTCGGGCAGGTCACCGTTATCAACACCGGTACTATCGAAGGCAGCGGCTCGGGCACCGACGGACTTGATGTGTCGTTGTACGACTTCGGCGGGCAACCCGGAGCGGCGGCAATCGCCGTGACCAACGATGGCCACATCCGCGCCAATGGGGGCGGCATCGAACGGACGTACACCGATTGGTATGGCCAGGCGATCCGTCACACCGATCTCGCCAGCGCGTTGGTGGTATCGACCCCAGCCTCCGGCACCGCCACCATCACCAATAACGGCACGATCGAGGCCACCGGGTCGCGGTCGGTCGCCGTGCTGAGCATTGGTGCGGCGCTGGACCTTACCAACGCGGGGACAATCGCGGGAAGTAATGGCACAGATCTCGCCGCCGACGACCAGCTCGTCTATTCGACCGGCACGTCGCATCTCGCGGGCGCGATCCACACCGTCGGCGGCGGTAACGATCGCATTATCAACACCGGCACGATCACCGGCTCAACCGCGCTCGGCGCGGGCGATGACCGGATCGAAAACTACGGCACCATCACCGGCGACGTGTTCCTGGGTTTGGGCGACGACACTTTCCTCCATCGCGCAAGCGCGATCCTGACCGGAAAAGTGGACGGCGGTGCGGGCACCGATAGCCTGATCGTCGATGCAACCGGCGGTGGCACGGTGAACGGCGACCAGTTCGTCAATTTCGAGCGGTTCGCCCAGACCGGTGACGGCAATGTTACCTATGCCGGCACGTTCCGCTTCGAGACGATCGGCCTTGCCGGCGGCACGATCACCGTGGCCGAGGGGGAGACGCTTGAAAGCGATGGCGAGGTCACCGTAACCGGCAGCGACGCAAGCGAGACGCTCGTCAATCGCGGCACGGTCCTCGGCACCATCGCGCTGGGCGGCGGAAACGACCTTTATGTCGATCACGCCGGCAGCAGCGTGGGTCGAGTCGACGGCGGGACGGGCACCGATCTCTACCGCGTCGTCCTGACCGGTGACCGCAGCGGGATCGCAGCGCGCACCGGCTTCGAACGGCTTGCGGTCGAGGGCGACGGAACGCTGACGCTTGCGCTCGACCAACAGTTCGACGACCTCGCGATCGCCGGGGCAGGCGTAAATCTGACGCTCGGCGGCTATTCCATTGGTCAAGTGACCGGCAGCGATCGCGCCGAGGCGCTGGTTGTCGACGGCGATCTCGCCGCCGTCGATCTGGGCGGTGGCGATGATGTGCTCGCGCTCAGTTCGACGCTGGTTGCCGGCCGCTATGCAGGCGCCGAGGGCAACGATACGCTGCGCTTCACGTCGGCCGGACCGGTAACGCTGGCCGGGACTGCGACCGGCTTCGAACGGGTATCGCTCGCCGGCGGGGCGCTCAGCGTGTCGGGTATGCTGGGCACCGCGAGCAATCCGCTCGCGCTTGGTGACGGCGCGCAGCAACTGGTGATCGCACCCGGCGGCGTGCTTGCCGGTGTTGTCGATCTCGGTGCGGGCGACGACAGCCTGCGCCTCGCTCCCGGCTCGATGCTCGCCGGCACGGTCTCCGGCGGCACGGGCTCGGACAGTGCAACGATCGAGATGGCCGGCAATCGCACGCTGGCGAGTGGCCAGCTCACCGATTTCGAGCTGTTCGCGAGCGAAGGCACGGGCACGCTGACTCTGGCAGGCGCTCACGCTTTCCAGCGCATCACCGCCGGCACCGACCTGACGGTGGGGAGCGACGCGTCCGTCGCTGCGACGCAGATCCAGTTCGGCGCGCGAGACGACCGTTTCACGGTCGCGGGGGCCTTTGCGGGCAGCGTCGACGGCGGCGCGGGCAGCGACACGCTGGCGGTGTCGGGAGGAAGCGCAGCCGCGCCGGTCGCCTTCTCCACCGTCAACAACATCGAACGCTACGCGCAGACGGGTGGCTTCGTGACGGTGATGGGCGTCGCCGCGCTCGGCAGCGCGGACCTGTCGGCCGGCCGCCTTGTCGGCCTTGCCGGCTCGACCATAACCGCCACTCAGATCAGCGTTGCCCCTGGCGCGACCTTCGGATCGGCCGGTGTCGTGAACGGCAACCTCAGCATTGCTGGCACGCTCAGCCCGGGCGCAAGCATCGGCACGATGACGGTGAACGGCAATGTCTCGCTCGCCGCCGGATCAGTCTCGCTGTTCGAGATCGACGCGACAGGCGCGGATCGGCTGCAGGTGAACGGCGCGCTGAACATCGCCTCCGGCGCGACGTTGCAACTCGCGCCCAGCGGCGGCATTCGCCCGGGCGTGTCCTACGATCTGATCGTGGCCAGCGGGGGCATCAGCGGCAGCTACAGCAATGTGCTGAAGCCTGATTCGCTGTTCGGCTTCGTCGTCCAGCGTGACGGCCGGATCCAGCTGCTTGGCCAGTTCCTCGGCGGGACGGGGTTCGCGCCCCAGATCGCGCGTTCGATCGACTATGCGAACGCCACGCTGGAGGTGCAGCCGGCGACGAGCACGCTCTTTGCAGCGCTTCCCGCACTGCTCAATGCAGACGGCACGTCGAACGCGCGCGCTTTCGCGCAACTGACGCCCGAGGCCTATGCCTCGGCAACGCAGGCGGGGGTCGATAACGCGCTGGCGCTCACCGGGGCGGCGCGCGGTCCTGCCTTTAGCACGACGCGCGAGGACGCCGGGCCGTTCACCTTCGGCCAGATCGTCGGACAATGGCACACGCTCGGCGCCGATCCCGGCGAAGGCACGGCGGCGGCACGTACGCGTGGCTACGGCTTCCTCGGCGGGATCGGCTACGGCAATGCTGGATTCTCGATCGGTGCGTTCGGCGGTTACCTCGACACGCGCCAGACGATCGGCGCGCTTGGGGCGGAGACGAAGAACGACGGCTTCGTGGGCGGTGTCCACGCCCGCTATGCGGCGAACGGCTTGGGCGTGACGGCCTCTTTGTTGTACGATGGCGGTGAGGCGTACACCGCACGCACCTTGCCGGGCGCAACGCGCGCGACCGGCCGCTACGACCTGCAGAGCTGGGCCACCGACGTCCAGGTGAGCTACGCGATCGACATGGCGGCCGAATGGTCGCTGCGCCCACGCGCCGGCATCACGTATCTGCGCACGACACGCGACGCGGTGACCGAGGCAGGCGGGCCGTTCGCGCTGCAGGTCGCGCGCGATCGGCATGTCGCCGGCTTCGTCGATGGCGGCGTGATGGTGGCACGCAGCGACGCCTCGACGGCGCCGTTCCGACCGTTCGTCAGCCTCGGCATACGCTATCAGATCGAGGGCCGTCGTACCGATGCGCTGGCTAGCTACGCCGGCGGACCGTTGGGGCTGACGGCCTTTGGGGCATCACGCGCAGAGGCAGTCGGAACGGCCTCGGTCGGCCTGTCCTATCGCCTGGCCGGCGGATTGGAGCTGTTCAGCACTGCCTCCGCGCAAACCGGCCAGGACGATCATCAGGAGTCGATCACGACCGGCGTGCGCCTGCGCTTCTGAGCGGCCGGCGCAAAGCAATGGTTCCCGGCTGTGCCTCCGGCCGGGAATCATATCGATCCCGGAAGCCATATCGATCGTTGCCACGGGCGCGATCCGCTCCAAGGCGGTAAGCTGCGGTTGATCCCGGCCATAGCCTACCTCTGATCAGGCGGCATCCGGCGGATGCTTCGCCAGCGTGGTGGCGCTAGGATGTGAACCATGCGCGCGACGTTGATCGCAAGGCAGAAACGGCTGGCGCCCACCGGCTCGGGCTGGTTAATCCAAAGGCATGACGATGCCGACCGACGACGAGCTTGCCGCATTGGGGACGGCATTCGACCTGTTCACGCGGCGCTACAAGCTGGCGGAGGTGCTCGGGCCGGAACAGCCGCTCAATGAACTCGACAAGCAGGTGCTGTTCTACACCGCCAGGCAACCAGGGTGCGGGCCGAGTGATGTCGCGCGGTTTCTCGGAGTCGCGAACACGACTATCTCCTCGGCGACCGATCGGTTGGTGAAGCGCGGGCTGTTGGCGCGGCAGCGACAGGAATCGGATCGGCGCGCGGTGGCGCTGCACCTCACGGAGCCAGGACAGCGACGGGTTGCAGACCTGCATGCCATGTACGGGGCGCTGCACCGTCGGATGCTGGAACCACTCAGCGCCGCAGAGCGGACGCAGCTGATCGCGATGATGACAAAAATCATTTCATACGACACTTGAATAGTACGAAGTTCGGTGTACTTTCGGTGAAGCTTTCTGGGAGAGGCCCATGGCGATCACCATCAACGGAACCGAAGTCGCGCCGCCGGACGACGTACGGGTTTCGCTGCTCGACCTGCTGCGCGAGCGGCTCCACCTGACGGGGACGAAGATCGGCTGCAACCAGGGCGCATGCGGAGCGTGCACCGTGCTGGTCGACGGGCAGCGGGTGCTGTCGTGCCTGACACTGGCGGTACAGGTGGATGGACGCAGCGTCACCACGATCGAGGGATTGGGCGGGGACGGGTTGCACCCCTTGCAGGCGGCGTTCCTGGAGCATGACGGCTTCCAGTGTGGGTATTGCACGCCGGGGCAGATCTGCGCCGCGTCGGCCATGCTGGCGGAGGCGGCGGCGGGCATGCCGAGCTATGTCACGCGCGACCTCGCCGGGCCGGTGACGCTGACGCGCGACGAGGTGCGGGAGCGGATGAGCGGCAATCTGTGCCGCTGCGGCGCGCACAACGGGATCGTCGATGCGATCCTCTCGGTCGCAGAAGGGAAAATGGCGTGACGCCGGTCTCCTATCTGCGCGCCGATGGCGCGGCGGACGCGATTCGGCTCGCCGGCAACAAAGGGCATCGCTTGTTGGGCGGAGGCACCAACCTCGTCGACCTGATGCGCAAGGGTGTGGAGCACCCTGACGTACTGGTTGACGTGTCGGGACTGTCGGGGCTGATCGAGGAGGCGACGGACGGCAGCCTCGTGATCGGGGCGGCGGCGCGCAACAGCGCGGTGGCCGCGCATCCGCTGGTACGTATCCGCTACCCGATGCTGGCGCGTGCGATCCTCGCGGGGGCATCGGCGCAGATCCGCAACATGGCCACGGTCGGCGGTAACCTTTTGCAGCGGACGCGATGCCTGTAT
>JBELMF010000146.1:0-9181 GCA_042096015.1 Sphingomonas sp. | reverse complement strand
CGGCTTCACCGTCACCGACGACTGGAACGTCACCCCGCCGACCGGGCGCCGCGACGTGGACGGCCCCGCCGACCTCGTCGAGGAAGTGATCCGCATCGAGGGGATCGACAACATCCCCTCGGTTCCGCTCGCGCGCACGCCCGGCGTCGCCACGCCCACCGCCACGCCCGAGCAGAAGCTCGAACGCCGCGTCCGCCGCGCCGCCGCTGCGCGTGGCCTCGACGAAGCGGTGACGTGGAGCTTCCTCTCCGAGGCCGAAGCCGCCCCGTTCGGCGGCGGCGCGCACACGCTCGCCAATCCGATCAGCGAGGACCTCAAGGTGATGCGCCCGTCGCTGCTTCCCGGCCTCCTGTCGGCCGCGTCGCGCAACGTGCGCCGTGGGCAGGGCAGCGTGCGCCTGTTCGAGATCGGCCGCCGCTACCTCGCCGACAAGGAACGTACGACGCTCGGCCTCGTCCTCGCCGGCGAGCGCCGCGCGCGCGGCTGGCAATCGGGCAAGCCGCAGCCGTTCGACGCTTTCGACGCCAAGGCCGAGGCACTGTCGCTCCTCGCCGCCGCCGGCGCACCCGTCGACAACCTCCAAGTCTTCGGCGAAGCCGGCGACGCCTGGCACCCCGGCCAGTCGGGCACGCTACGCCTCGGCCCCAAGACGGTGCTGGCCGCCTTCGGCATCCTCCACCCACGCGTCACCCAGACCTTCGGCCTCGACGCCGGCGTCGCCGCGGTCGAGCTTTACCTCGACGCAATTCCACCCAAGCGCGCCGCCGGCTTCATGCGCCCGGCCTACACGCCGCCAGCGCTGCAAGCCGTCCGCCGCGACTTCGCCTTCCTCGTCCCCGCCGATCTTGCCGCCGATTCGCTCGCCCGCGCGGTCAAGGGCGCCGACAAGGCCGCGATCGTCTCAGCCCGCGTGTTCGACGTGTTCGCAAAGGACGGCGAGACCTCGATGGCCGTCGAAGTCGTCCTGCAACCCGGCGACAAGGCGTTCGTCGAAGCCGAGCTGAAGGCGATCGCCGACAAGGTGGTCGCGGCGGCCGGCAAGCTGGGCGCGAGCCTGCGCGGCTAACCAACGTCATCCCCGCGAAGGCGGAGATCCATACACGCTAACGCTGCGACTCCGTCGCGAACACCGTGTACGGATTCCCGCCTGCGCGGGAATGACGGAACGGCTAAGGAGCGACCATGACCGACTGGATCACCATCGCGAACGATCATCTGACGGCAAGGATCAACCCGCTCGGCGCCGAACTGTCCTCGCTCAAGGATGCCGCCGGCCGCGAGCTGATGACCGATGCCGATCCCAAGTTCTGGACCGGCCGCGCGCCCTTACTCTTCCCCGTCGTCGGCAAGCCTGCCGGCGAGGTGATACGGATCGACGGCCGCGAATATCCGATGAAGCAGCACGGCTTTGCCCGCCGCCTGCCCTTCTCCCTAATCGACCAAGGCGCAACGCACGCCACATTCCGCCTCGAAGCCAGCGACGAGACGCGGGCCCACTATCCCTTCGACTTCGTGCTCGACGCCACCTTCCGCCTCAAGGGTGCGACGCTCCATACCGAAATCGCGATCGCCAATCCGGGTTCGAACGAACTGCCGGCCAGTTTCGGTTTTCATCCCGCTTTCGCTTGGCCGCTCCCCTACGGTCACGATCGTGCCCGCCATCGCATCGTCTTTGCCCAAAATGAGTCCGATCTTGTCCGCCCGATCTCCGCGGACGGCACAATTTCACCCGGAAATACCCCGGTCCCGCTCGACGATCGCACGCTCGCACTGACCGACGATCTGTTCGCGCATGATGCGTTGGTCTGGGACGATGTCCGCTCCGCCAGCGTCATCTATGGCGCCGAAGACGGCGGCCCAAGCCTGGAAATCGCCTTCCCCGACACGTCGATGCTGGGCATCTGGACCAAGCCCGGTGCCCGTTACATCTGCGTCGAACCCTGGCATGGCATTGCCGATCCTCAGGGCTATGCTGGTGAATTCAAAGACAAACCCGGCATTTTCATGGTGCCTGCCGGGGGTGTGAAGCACATCGCCATGTCGGTAAGCCTGCGCCCATGAAGCTCGAGACCCTGATCGGCGAACCCTGGGGCGATTACGGCCTGGTCGATTGCGGCCACGGCCGGAAGCTGGAGCGCTACGGCGACTATCGCTTCATCCGTCCCGAGCCGCAGGCGCTCTGGGCACCAGCGCGTAACGACTGGGAATCGCACGGAGAGTTCGTCCCCGGTAGCGACGAGGACGGCGGTGGCCAGTGGCATTTCAGCCGTCAGACGCCCCGCGAGGGCTGGCCGTTATCGTGGGGCGTCGGCGCCGAAGCGGTACGCTTCACCGCCCAGACCACCCCGTTCCGCCACCTCGGTTTCTTCCCCGACATGGCCCCGGTCTGGTCATGGCTGCGCGATCGCCTGAACGGGGTGGCCGAGCCTGAGGCATTGAATTTGTTCGGTTATACCGGCGTCGGTACGCTCGCGCTCGCCGCGCACGGCGCCAAAATGGTTCACGTCGACGCCTCCAAGAAATCGGTGGAGGCGGCCCGCGCCAACGCCCGCCTGTCCGGCATGGCCGACCGCCCGGTGCGCTGGATCGTCGACGATGCCGCGAAGTTCGTCGCCCGCGAGATCCGGCGGGGCCGCCGCTACGACGCCATCCTGCTCGATCCCCCCAAATACGGCCGCGGTCCCGACGGCGAGATCTGGCGGCTGGAGGAGCATCTTCCCGGGCTCATCGCCGATTGCCGCCGATTGCTCGACGCCAACTCGCGCGCCTTGTTTCTCACCGTATATGCGGTGCGCATGTCGGCGCTGGCGATCGGCGAGATGCTGCACCAGGCCTTCGCCGACCTGCCCGGCAGGGTGGAATGCGGTGAGCTTGGCGTGCGCGAGGAAGCGCGCGGGCTTGTCCTCCCCACTGCGATCTGGGCGCGCTGGTCCGCTGACTGACCTTGCGGTTGAGATCACGCTAACCCAGATCATCGCTGAGGCGATGATCATTCGCCAAGATCAGCAATCGCCCTGATCGGCGCGATGGAGAATCGATACAGATGGATCAGCTCAACCTGTCCGAAGCCGAGTGGAAGAAACGGCTTACTCCGGAGCAATATCATGTCCTGCGCGAAGCGGGAACCGAGCGGCCATTCGCGGGAAAGTACAACGACAACAAGGCGGATGGCATTTACCATTGCGCGGCTTGCGCGCTGGATTTGTTCGACAGTGCAGACAAGTATGATTCCGGGTCGGGCTGGCCAAGCTTCACCCAGCCGATTTCACCGGAGGTGGTGACCGATCACCGCGACACCAGCCATGGCATGACGCGGATCGAAACGCGCTGTGCCCGCTGCGACAGCCATCTGGGGCATGTCTTCCCGGATGGTCCGCCGCCGACCGGGTTGCGCTACTGCATGAACTCGGTGAGCCTGGATTTTCGCGCGCGAAAATAGATCCCGGCCAGTCGCACGGTGATCGTCCGTTCGCCGAATGGCGGGTGATAATCTTTCGGATAGCGGCGTCGCGCTGTGTGCCGCCGCGGAGAAGGCGCCTGCAGAAGCAGCAGGCGTCTTGGCCATGAACCGAGCCTTGTTAAGGCCAGCCTAAGCTTCTATCCGGCATTTCGCATCTGATGGCCCGCCGTCCCGTCCCCCGCTCGCCCTGGCGTCGCCGCCTTTCGATCGCAACCAAGTTGTTGGTGGTGGTGGGGGTGCTGGCGCTCGGTGCGCTTGTTACTGCGGTCTATATCGCGCGTGCGCAGCTGCCCTCGTTCGAAGAATTGAAATCCTCTCCCAACGGGCAGATGATCCGCGTGCATGCGGTGGACGGGACGGTGCTGGTATCCATCGGGCCGAGCTATGGCGAATGGTTGCCGTTCGACCGTATTCCACGCGTCATGCGGCAGGCCACGATCGCTGTGGAGGACAAGCGCTTCTATAGCCATCTCGGCGTCGATCCGATCGGGGTCGCCCGATCAGTAAAGGTGCGATTGGATCGCGGCCGTTGGGTGCAGGGTGGATCCACCATCACCCAGCAGCTTGCGCGCAACGTTTTCCTCAACAATCAAAAGAAGTTCGGGCGCAAATTCCGCGAGTGGATCCTCGCGCTGGCCATGGAGCGCAAGTTCACCAAGGAGCAGGTGCTCGAACTATATCTGAACAAGGTTTACTACGGCGGCGGCGCCTATGGCATCGATGCCGCGGCTCGAAAGTTCTTCGGTCACGGCGCCAATCGGCTTTCGCTTAGCGAGGCGGCGATCATTGCCGGTCTCGTGAAGGCGCCCTCGAACTATTCGCCGACCGCCGACGCCCAGGCTGCCGTCGATCGTGCCGAAGTCGTCCTTCGTGTCATGGAGGAAAACGGCGTCATCAGCGCCAGCGAAGCCGCAGGGGCGGATCCGGACGCCGTCAAGCTGGCGCCCGAACCCAAGCAGAATAGTGTCCGGTACTTCACGGACTGGGCGCTGCCGCAGCTGGAACTGCTGATCGACGAAACGGAAAAGCCTCTGGAGGTTTGGACGACCCTGGATCTCGATATGCAGCGCGCCGCCGACGCAGCGGTGCGTGCAAACGCACCCAAGGGTGCGCAAGGCGCGCTTGTTGCGCTAGATCGTGACGGTGCGGTGCGCGCTATGGTTGGCGGGCGGGACTATGTCGCATCGATCTACAATCGTGCGACGCAGGCCGAGCGCCAGCCGGGTTCCGCCTTCAAGCTCTTCGTCTATCTTGCGGCACTCGAGGCCGGGATGACGCCGGAGACGACCGTTGTTGACGAACCGATCACGATTGGCGGGTGGAGCCCGCGCAACAGTTCGCGCCGCTATTCGGGTTCGGTCACGTTGCGAACGGCATTCGCTTATTCGCTGAACACGGTTGCGGCACGATTGGGCCAGCAGGTCGGCTTCAGCACCGTTGCCGATATGGCGCGCCGCTTCGGCATCACGACAACGGTCAACACGCATCCCTCGATGGTGCTTGGTACCTCAGACGTACGGCTGATCGATATGACGCGCGCCTTTGCCAGCGTCGCTAACAAGGGCGTAGCGGTCACGCCCTTCGGGATCACCAAGGTGACGGCCAACAATGAGGTCATATTCGAGCACGAGGTCGATCGCAGCCGGGTGCTGGTCGCGCCCTATGTTGCCGCGCAGATGACCGATCTTCTGCAAACCGCCGTGAACACCGGAACAGGGCGTGCGGCTCAGATCGGCCGGCCTGTCGCGGGGAAAACCGGGACGACGTCTTCGTCAAAGGACGGCTGGTTCTTAGGATTCTCGTCCGGACTGACGACAGGTGTCTGGATGGGGCGGGATGACGCAAAGGCTGTCGGCGGGCTGCAGGGTGGTGCGGCGCCCGCCCGAGCCTTTGCGCAGTTCATGGGCAAGGCAGTCGCCAAGCGACCGATTGAGCAGTTCGAAACGGAGGTCACCCTTCCCGAATGGCAGCTTGAGCCCGACGAGGAGAGCTATTTCGGTGAGCCGGATAATGGCCTGTTCGTGGACGAAAATGGTGATCCGGTCGCGATGGATGGCGTGCCGGTGTACGAGGAGCCCTATGGTCGCGGCATTGAGCGACCGTCCCCCCGAAGCGAACGGCCGGTGACTAACGGCGAGTACGGACAACCTGAGCCGGTACCGCCGCCTGTTCAACCGGAACAGCGGTTGGACCAGGACTGGATTGATCGCGTGACGGGCCGTGCGCCGCCGCGGGAGCAACGTCCCCGCAGTGATCCGCGGGTTCAGCCGCCGGAGGAGCGCCCATACCAGTGAAGTGCTGCGCCGTTGGCGCGCAGCCACTGTCGTTGGGGGGTCGGATCGCTGCCGTATAGCTGGGCGACCAATGCGTGAAACGCCGGCGAGTGATTCATGTGCACTCGGTGCGCGACTTCATGAGCAGCGGTCGCACGCCGTACCGCGGTCGGCGCCATGATCAGGCGCCAGTTGTACCGGATGGCGCCCCCGCTGTTGCAGCTACCCCAGCGCCCTCTGGCGTCGCCAACGGTCACTTTGTCCACGGAGACACCGGCGCGGCGGGCAAAGTCGGCTGTATCGCGTTCCAGGCGGCACAATGCTTGACGCTTCAGCCACCCTTCTACTCGCCGCCCGATCGTCTCAGGGGCTCCCGACAATATCAGACGATCTTCCTCGCGACGGACGAGCCGAGATGCACCTTCCTGCCACTTGATCGTGAGCGTTTCATCCTCGAACGGGATCTCCGCTTCATTCACGAATGGTCGTGCCTGCGGCAACGTTGCGCGTTGTCGCGCGATCCACGCTTCATGATCTGCCGCCCACGCCATCGCCTTCTCGGCCGAGGCGTTTTTCGGGATCGTCAGTCGGATCCTGCCGCTTGTCGGATCAATAGCAAGCTTGACCCGGCGCGCACTCGGATGACGCACGATCTCGACGTCCCGAACACTGAAGGGGACCGTCACAACACCCGGTCGGTCAGGTGATATTCCAGCTCACCGGCATCGGTTTCGCTGATCGTCCAGCCACGCACCGATTGGCCTACGCGATGCACCATCTCGCGATCACCAGAGACAAGGTAATGCCACTCCGGCAGCTGCTCGCCGTTCAAGCGCAACCGGTAGGCGCAGGTCGAGGGCAGCCACTCGATCATGTCGACATTGCGCATCGATAGGCGCACGCATTCCGACACATAGGCGTGGCGATGGCGGTAATTCGAACATTGGCCGCTTCGTCGATCAAGCAAGCGGCAGGCGACATTGGTCGGGAAGAGCTCGCCCGTCTCCTCGTCTTCCAACTTGTGCAGGCAGCATTTGCCGCAGCCGTCGCACAAGGCTTCCCATTGCGCGCGATCCAGCTTGTCGAGCGGCACATCTTCCCAAAAGCGGCTCATCGTGCCCAGCGCTTGAGCTCGTCCGCGATTGCCTGCGGCGGCCCCTCTTGGGGCAGGAGGGCGATCGGCTTGCCTTCTGGGGACATCAGATAGGCTTGTCGGCTGTGATTCATCAAATAACCATCCGCGCCACCTTCGCCGCGTTGATAATAAATGGCGAATTCCTTGGCGACCTTCGCGACTGCGTCGGGGGTGCCGGTCAGCCCCACCATCCGGGGATGGAAGGCCGACACAAACTGTTTGAGCACGGGCGGTGTATCACGAGCCGGATCGATCGTGACGAATATCGGCACTATCCGGCTTGCCAGGGAGGGATCGCTCTTCTCGAGCAGCTTCAATCCAGCGGTGAGATTCTGGACGTCTACCGGGCAAATATCGGGGCAAAATGTGTAGCCGAAATACATGATGCGGAACTTGCCCGCGAATGCGTTGTCCGAAATCGGCTTTCCATCCTGATCGACCAACGTGAAAGGTCCGCCGATCCTTGCCCCCTCCAGCGGGGGGCGAGAAGGCTGCTTTGCCGGCGAGCAGGCAAGCAGGGCGACAAGGGCGAGGCAGATCGCAAATCTGACGTTCATGGCATCGCCAGCCTTGATCTGTTACGGCGCACCTCGCAACCATGAGATGGACCGATCGCCTGTGAAGATGCTGCGTTGCCTGCTCGTCCCCGTGCTATTTTCCGCTGCCGTCCCCGCCGCCGCACAGCAGCAATCGCAGGGGTACAAATTCCTTGAGGCGGTGCGCAAGGAGAAGGGCGACGACGTCGTGAAGATGCTGGACGAGCCCGGCCAGCGGATCGTCAACGCGCGCGATGTTACGACCGGCGAGGGCGCCCTGCACATCGTGGTGAAGCGCGGTGACGCGACCTATCTGCGCTTCCTGCTTGCGCGCGGTGCGGATCCGAACATGCGCGACGGGCGCGGCGACACGCCGCTGCTACTGGCGGTTCAATATGGGCAGGGTGATCTGGTCGAGGTGCTGACCGCAGCCAAGGCCAACCCGAATCTTGGCAATGGCGGGGGCGAGACACCGTTGATCCGCGCCGTGCAGAAGCGTGATCTGGCGCTGGTTCGTACCCTGCTTGCCGCCGGTGCCAACCCTGACCAGACAGATAATGTCGCAGGCATGTCGGCGCGCGACTACGCGCATGCCGATTCGCGTGCGCCAGCGATCGCGAAGTTGATCGACGAAAAGCCCAAGCGGGCGCCCCGAGCCGTAGCTGGCCCCCGCCTCTAGCAAGTACTGACCGCGTAAATCACAGCACGGGGTGGGTCGGTAAGCCTTCATGGTTAATTTTCCGCTGGACTTTCTGTGTCCGGCGAACAAGTCTCTCAGAGACGGCGGGGGCCGGTGTGCGGGAGAGGGACTTTGGGGGGAGTCTGCACCGAAGACTTCATTCGGGCGTCGGCACGATACGCTAGCTGCGCGACGGAACCCGCGTGATGTCGCGGCCGCTCGATCTTCTGATCATCGGCCACAATTACGCGCCTGAACCTGTCGGTATCGGCCCATGTACCGCGGCGATGGCGCGAAATCTGGCCGAGAGTGGCCATCAGGTGCGCGTGATCTGCGGGACACCATACTATCCGCAATGGAAGGTTGCGGAAGGCTATCGGCGGCGATGGGTCCACCGCAGCATGGAGGAGGGGGTCTCCGTCCTCAGATTGCCGCATTACGTGCCGGCGGCGCCTCGTACGATCCCCCGGCTGTTTCACCACCTCAGCTTTGCGGCCCTGGCGTTCCTTGCGCTCATGTTCATACCGCCCTGGCGGCGGCCGGACGTGGTGATTGCCATCACACCATCAAATGCCACGACGGTGCTGGCGCGGATCGTCGCCGCGATCTGGCGCCGCCCGTTGTGGATTCATGTGCAGGATTTCGAAGCCGATATGGCGGTAGCGACCGGGCGATTTCGACCCGGCGGTGTGCGCCGACACCTCGTCCGTGCTGCAGAACGATTCGCGCTCAAGGGAGACCGGGTCAGCAGCATCTCACCTGCGATGTGCCGCAGACTGAGCAGCAAGGGCGTCCCAAGCGAGCGGATAGTGGAATTCCGAAATTGGGCACGCCCCGAGGTGCAACCGCAGGATACGGCGCCGCTCTATCGCGCGCGGTGGTGTGTCGCGCAGCCATTCGTGGCCCTTTACGCCGGCAACATCGCGGCCAAGCAGGGCATAGACATCATCATGGATGCTGCGCGGCTCCTCGACCATCGGCACGATCTCCTTTTCGTCGTCTGTGGTGAAGGGCCGAACCGTGCCGATTTGATCGCCGCCGCCGAAGATTGCCGGAACATGCGGTTTTTTGATCTGCAGCCCGCGGAAAATCTGTCCG
>JBELMF010000145.1:0-9352 GCA_042096015.1 Sphingomonas sp. | reverse complement strand
CCAAGGCGAAGAAGTCGATCGCGCAGTTCAAGCTGCGTGAAGGCATGCCGATCGGTGTGAAGGTCACCCTTCGCCGTGAGCGCATGTACGAGTTCCTCGACCGCTTCATCACGATCGCGCTGCCCCGCGTTCGCGACTTCCGCGGCCTGAACCCGAAGAGCTTCGACGGACGCGGCAATTATGCCTGCGGCTTGAAGGAGCAGATCGTGTTCCCCGAGATCAACTATGACCGCATCGACAAGGTGCGTGGCATGGACGTGATCGTGACCACCACCGCCAAGACCGACGATGAGGCGCGCGAGCTGCTGCGTCTCTTTGGCTTCCCCTTCCCGAAGGAAGAGGAAGAAGAGGCCAAGAAGGCGGCGTGACCTAATCTCCCTCTCCCCGCTTGCGGGGAGAGGGCAGGGGAGAGGGGCAGTAAGCCTCACTTCCCGCCAACGATGTCCGGAGTTGGGCGCACTGCCCCTCTCCCCGACCCTCTCCCCGCAGGCGGGTAGAGGGAGAAAGAAGAAGAGAGCTTAAGTCCATGGCGAAACTGAGTTCCGTGAACAAGAACGAGCGTCGCAAGAAGCTCGTGAAGCAATATGCCCCCAAGTGGGCGAAGCTGAAGGCTCAGGCCAACGACCAGTCGCTCGACGAGACCGAGCGTCTCATCGCGCGCCTGAAGATGGCCGAGCTGCCGCGCAATTCGAACCCGACGCGCATCCGCAACCGCTGCGAGATCACCGGCCGTCCGCGCGCTTATTATCGCAAGTTCCGTCTTGCCCGCGTCATGCTGCGTGAACTGGCCAACAAGGGCCTGATTCCCGGTCTGACGAAGTCGAGCTGGTAAGGATCAGAAGATGGCAGTGACCGATCCCCTGGGTGACCTGCTCACCCGCATCCGCAACGGGCAGCGCGCGAAGAAGGATTCCGTCCTCTCGCCGGCGTCGAAGCTGCGGATCCGCGTTCTCGACGTGCTCCAGCGCGAAGGCTACATCCGTGGCTACAGCGACGAAGAGCTGGGCCCGATCAAGGGCGTGCGCATCGAGCTCAAGTATTTCGAGGGCCAGCCGGCGATCAAGCACGTCGCGCGCGTCTCGAAGCCCGGCCGCCGCATCTACAGCGGGTCGCAGGACCTGCCGCGGGTGATGAACGGCCTGGGCATCACCATCGTCTCGACGCCCAAGGGCGTGCTCTCGGATGCCGAGGCACGCGAGCAGAACGTCGGCGGCGAAGTGCTGGCGGAGGTGTTCTGATGAGCCGCATCGGTAAGAAGGCGGTGACGATCCCCAATGGGGTCACCGCGACGGTCAACGGCGATCAGCTGTCGGTGAAGGGCCCGAAGGGCACGCTGGCGATGCAGATGTCGGATCTGATCAAGTTCGATGTGCAGTCGGATGCGATCGGCGTGCAGCCGGCCAATGACACCAAGCAGGCGCGCGCCTTCTGGGGCATGCAGCGTACCATGGTGCAGAACCTCGTCACCGGCGTGACGGAGGGTTTCACCAAGAAGCTGCTGATCACCGGCGTGGGCTACCGCGCCGCGGCGCAGGGCCGGAAGCTGAAGCTTCAGCTCGGCTACAGCCATGATGTCGACATCGACGTGCCGGAAGGCATCGAGGTGAAGACCCCGGATCAGACCACGGTCGAGATTTCGGGCGCCGACAAGCAGAAGGTGGGCCAGCTGGCCGCCGAGATCCGCCGCTGGCGCAAGCCCGAGCCGTACAAGGGCAAGGGCATCAAGTACGACGGCGAGTTCATCTTCCGTAAGGAAGGAAAGAAGAAGTGACCAAGGGCCTTTCGCTTTTCGAGAAGCGGCGTCGCCGCAACCGTACGGCGCTTCGTGCGCGCAGCGGTGGCCGTCCGCGGCTTTCCGTGCATCGCTCGGGCAAGCACATCTAT
This sequence comes from Sphingomonas sp., assembly GCA_042096015.1. Classification (GTDB taxonomy): domain Bacteria; phylum Pseudomonadota; class Alphaproteobacteria; order Sphingomonadales; family Sphingomonadaceae; genus Sphingomonas. The sequence goes on along the minus strand of JBELMF010000145.1, from coordinate 7,468 downwards.
GCCCAGGTGATCGACGATGCGGCTGGCCGCACCGTGGCGTCGGCATCGACGCTGCAGGGTCACGAAGGTGCGACCTCCAATGTCGACGCGGCGAGCGCGGTCGGCAAGCGTATCGCGGAGGCCGCCAAGGCCGCCGGTGTGACGCAGGTCGTGTTCGATCGTGGCGGCTTCCTCTTTCACGGCCGGGTGAAGGCGCTGGCGGATGCCGCGCGTGAAGCCGGACTGGAGTTCTAAGACATGGCTGACGAGAACAACACCGAGGTCCAGGCGACCAGCGCTCCCGAGGGCGGCGCGAACGAGGCGCCGCGCGGCCGCGGCGCACGTGGCGGCGGCCGCGGCGGTGACCGTGGCGGCCGTGGCGGCCGTGATGGCAATCGTGGACGTCGCGACGATCGCAATCGGGACGAGGGCGGTGAGGAGCTGATCGAGAAGCTCGTTCACATTAACCGCGTGTCGAAGACGGTGAAGGGCGGCAAGCGCTTCGGCTTTGCGGCGCTGGTCGTCGTGGGTGATGGCAAGGGTCGTGTCGGCTTCGGCCACGGCAAGGCCCGCGAAGTGCCGGAGGCGATCTCCAAGGCGACTGCGGCAGCCAAGAAGGCGATGGTCCGCGTTCCGCTGAAGGAAGGCCGCACGCTGCACCACGACGGCAACGGCCACTTCGGTGCCGGTCGCGTCACGGTTCGCTCGGCGCCGCAGGGTACCGGTATCATCGCCGGCGGTCCGATGCGTGCGATCTTCGAATCGCTCGGCGTCGCCGACGTGGTGACCAAGTCGGTCGGCACGTCCAACCCGTACAACATGATCCGCGCCACCTTCGAGGCGCTGAACAGCCAGACTTCGCCGAAGTCGGTTGCGCAGCGTCGTGGCAAGAAGATCGCCGACCTGCTCGGTCGCGGCCATGGCGCTGATGCGCAGACCGCCGCTGCCGAAGCCGCGGCCGTCACGGAGTAAGCCGACATGGCAACCATCAAGGTGAAGCAGACCGGATCGCCGATCCGTCGCACCAAGGATCAGCGCGCGACGCTCGTCGGGCTGGGCCTGAACAAGATGCACCGCGTCTCGGAGCTCGAGGACACCCCCGAGGTCCGCGGCATGATCCGCAAGGTGCAGCACATGGTCGAGGTGGTCGAGGCGTAAGCCTTTGCGACCGACACGAACACGAGAAAGGGCCGGGAAACCGGCCCTTTTTTGTTGCGCCCGCATCGCCCCACCCACGTCCGTCATCCCGGCCTTGAGCCGGGATCCCGCTTCTTCTTCTCCCGTCGGGTGCTCAAAAAAGCGGGACCCCGGATCACGTTCGGGGTGACCAGAGATATTGTAGACGTCGGCGATGTGTAGCACCCTTTGAGCGGGGCAAAGGTGAAAGGGGCAGGTGAAGCAACGCGCGCTAAGCTCGGCTGTGATCGCCGGCCTCGACGCCGCACGCGCGTTCGCCGCCATCTATGTCGTCATCCACCACGTAGCGAGCGCCCGCGGGCTTTCGCACAGTTGGGGCTTGATCTTCCGCTTCGGCCAGGAAGCTGTGCTCGTCTTCTTCCTGCTGAGCGGCTTCGTCATCTTCGCCAGCGAGCGCGACCGCGCGTGCCGTCCCGGTGGCTATTGCCTCCGCCGGTTACGCCGCATCTACCCGCCACTGATCGCCGCGATGATCGTCTCTACGTTGGTGGCGCTCGACAACGGTGATCTGACGCAAGGCTACTCGACAGCCGAACTGCTCGGCACGCTCTTCGGCCTGCAGGACATTTCGTTCCTCAAGCCCGGCGTCATCGTCGACCCCTATCTCGGCAACGACCCCCTATGGTCGCTGTCCTACGAGCTGGGGTTCTACGCCCTGTTCCCGCTCGTCCTGGTCGCGTGGCGCCGGTGGCCGGTGGTCACCAATCATCTGGTCGGCCTGATCTGCTGCCTCTGCTACATGGGCTTTGCGCTTCGCCCGAACCACTTTGCATTAGTCGGCGCTTATTTCCTCCTCTGGTGGTGCGGTGCGATGACTGCCGACGCCTATCTACGCGGCGGACGAACCGTGCGCGCGATCGGCGGCGTGATCGTCTGGCTCGCGATACTCTGCCTCGTCGCCGGGCTCGTGGCGATAGGGCAGGGACGAGGGCGTGGGATTGGCTATTATCCGTGGCTACCAGTCCGCCACTTCGCCTTCGGCCTAGCGGTGCTGCTGGTCTTCTTCGGTCCGTTCGGCGCGACCCTGTCCCGATTGACCGTGAGCCGAAAACGCTTGTTTGCCGCCGGAGCCTCCATCTCCTACGGCCTGTATGTCCTCCACTATCCCTTGCTCGTCGACTGGAACGTCGCGCGCAGTGCTATCGGCCTGACCACGGCGTTCGTGATCCTGTTGCTTCTCGCCTGGCTTGTGGAGCGCCAGCTTCCCCGCTTCCTTCCGCGCGCGCCATCGTCTTGACCGCAAGGGGGGTGACAGCGCGCCCATGAACCGCTAAGGGCCGCGCCTTCCGTAATTCTGCGCGAACACAGCGAAAGCGAGTGCACACATGAAACTGAACGAACTGCGCGACAACGAAGGCGCGCGTCACCGCAAGATCCGCGTCGGCCGTGGCATCGGCTCGGGCAAGGGCAAGACCGGCGGCCGCGGCCAGAAGGGCCAGAAGAGCCGCGAGGGCGTCTCGATCGCAGGCTTCGAGGGCGGCCAGATGCCGCTCCACATGCGTCTGCCGAAGCGCGGCTTCAACAACATCTTCGCCAAAGATTATGCCGAGGTGAACCTCGTCGCGATCCAGAAGGCGGTCGATTCGGGCAAGCTGACCGCCACCGACGTCGATCACGCGGCGCTCAAGGCCGCTGGCCTGGCGCGTGGCGGCAAGGACGGTGTCCGCGTGCTCGGCAAGGGCGAGCTCACCGCGAAGCTGAACTTCACCGTTGCCGGCGTTTCGGCTGGTGCGCGTGAGGCGATCGAGAAGGCCGGTGGTTCGGTCAACGTGATCGAGGTCGTGCCTGCTGCCGAAAAGGCCGCTGCCAAGAAGGGCAAGGCCCGCGAGGCGCGTCTCGCCGACAAGGCTGCCAAGCAGGGCAAGTAAGCCCGCCGTTCACGCCTGGCCTGTCGGGGCCCTGTGTTCTGCGGGGCACGATCCTCGACAAGCTCGGCCAGGAACGCGCGGCGCTGACGACCCGGCATTAGACAAGGCGCCTTGGGCGCTTATATGAGCGGCGGGGCGGGGGCATCAGCACCTTCTCCGCCGTTTTTCGTTTCCGAAGGCACCAACGTAATGGCATCCGCAGCCGACCAGATGGCGCACAACATCAGCCTCTCGAAATTCGCGCAGGCAACCGATCTCAAGAAGAGGCTGTGGTTCACGATCGGTGCGCTGATCGTCTTCCGTCTCCTAAGCTATGTGCCGCTGCCCGGCATCGACCCGACCGGTCTCGCCGCATTGGCCCAGCAGACCCAGGGGGGCGTGCTCGACTTCTTCAACACCTTCTCCGGCGGTGCGCTTCAGCGTGCATCGCTGATTGCGCTTGGCGTGATGCCCTACATTACCGCCTCGATCGTGGTGCAGCTCGCCACCTCGCTGTCGCCGCAACTCGCCGCGATCAAGAAAGAGGGTGAGAGCGGGCGCAAGAAGCTCAATCAATACACCCGCTATGGCACCGTCGGCCTCACCGCGATCCAGGGTTATGTGATCGCCACCGGCCTTGAAGCGGGCGGCGCCGTGGTAGAACCGGGCATGCTGTTCCGCGTCGCCGCGGTGATCTCGCTGATCGGCGGCACGATGTTCCTGATGTGGCTGGGCGAGCAGATCACCAGCCGCGGTATCGGCAACGGCATTTCACTCATCATCATGGCCGGCATTGTCGCGCATCTGCCGACGACATTGGTAAACCTGCTGGAGGGCGGGCGTACCGGATCGATGAGCCCGGCCGTCCTGATCGCGATCATTCTGGCGGTGGTCGGCCTGGTGCTGTTCATCTGCTTCATGGAGCGCGCGCAGCGCCGCATCCTGATCCAGTATCCGAAGCGTCAGACCGCGCGCGGCGTGCAGGCCGACCGCAGCCACCTGCCGCTTAAGATCAACACCGCAGGGGTCATCCCGCCGATCTTCGCCTCGTCGCTGCTGCTCCTGCCGCTCACGATTACGCAGTTCGCGGGCAACAGCGTGTCGGGCGACAGCTGGTGGGGCGATGCCATCATCACGCTCAACCAGTATCTGCAGCACGGCAGCCCCCTCTACATGCTGCTCTACGGTGCCGGCATCATCTTCTTCTCGTTCTTCTATACGGCGGTGGTGTTCAACCCGGAGGAGACGGCGGAGAATCTGAAGCGCTACGGCGGGTTCATCCCGGGCATTCGTCCCGGCAAGAATACCGAGCAATATTTCGATTACGTGCTGACCCGCATCACGGTGATCGGCGCGGCCTATCTGACCGTCATCTGCCTTCTGCCGGAATATCTGGTGTCAGCACTGGCTATTCCCTTCTATCTCGGCGGCACCAGCCTGCTGATCGTCGTGAACGTGACGATGGACACGGTGACTCAGATTCAGTCGCACCTGCTGGCGCATCAGTACGGCGATCTGATCAAGAAGGCGAAGCTGAAGGGTGGCCGTCTGCGCTGAACCGCGCTAGCGACCAACGCAGGGGAGGGTTTGCTGTGAACATCATTCTTCTGGGCCCGCCGGGCGCCGGCAAAGGCACGCAATCTGAACGTCTGGTGGCGGAGCGTGGCATGGTCCAGCTTTCGACCGGAGACATGCTGCGGGCGGCGGTGAAGGCGGGAACGCCGGTCGGCTTGCAGGCCAAGGCGGTGATGGATGCGGGCGAACTCGTGTCCGACGCGATCGTTTCGGCGCTGATCGGGGAGAATCTCGATCGACTGGCGGGCGATCAGGGGGCGATCTTCGATGGCTATCCCCGCACGGAAGCGCAGGCCGATGCGCTCGACCTGTTGCTCGATGAGCGTGGCCGCACGCTCGATCACGTCATCGAGCTGGAAGTGGACGAGGATGCGTTGGTCGAGCGCATCGTCGGCCGCTTCACCTGCGCAAATTGCGGCGCCGGCTATCACGATCGCTTCAAGCAGCCCGTGGTAGAGGGCACCTGCGACGTCTGCGGTGCGCACGAGTTCAAGCGCCGTCCCGACGACAATGAGGAAACCGTGCGTACGCGCATGGCCGAATATCGGGCAAAGACGGCGCCGATTCTTCCGATCTACGACGCCCGTGGTCTGGTCCGTCGCGTCGACGGCATGGCTGATATCGCTGTGGTAACCCAGTCGATCGAGTCGATCCTCGACGGGAAATAGTCTTCTCCGTCATGCCGGGCTTGTCCCGGCATCCAGGGCTCCGCAAACTCCACCCCCGTCGAGTGCGAGCAAGGCTGGGTCCCGGCACAGGGTCGGGGGTGACGAACGTGGGTCGCGCCGGAACCTTGTCGGCACGCCATGGGAACCGATCGCTTGACATGGCGTTTGCGCGCGCCTAATTGCCCGCCCTTCCAGCACTCCGGTTACCGGCGGCGCGACAAGCGCCTGCCGCTTTCCTGCGTGGTGGAAGTCATGCGAAGAGATGGGGTGCGTGATCCATGCCGCGCCCTGTGGAGCACGAGGAGAAAGAGTTTCATGGCACGTATCGCGGGTGTCAACATCCCGACCAACAAGCGCGTCCTGATCGCGCTTCAGTATATCCACGGCATCGGTCCGGCCAAGGCGCAGGAGCTGATCACCAAGCTCGAGATCGCGCCGGAGCGCCGCGTGCAGGATCTGTCGGACCAGGAAATCCTTCAGATCCGTGAGGCGATCGACGCCGATTACACCGTGGAAGGCGATCTGCGTCGCCAGACCGCGATGAACATCAAGCGCCTGATGGACCTCGCCTGCTATCGCGGCCTGCGTCACCGCAAAGGCCTGCCGGTCCGCGGTCAGCGCACGCACACCAACGCCCGTACCCGCAAGGGCAAGGCGAAGCCGATCGCCGGCAAGAAGAAGTAAGCGTCTAGCGCTTCTTCGCTCATCGTGGGCCGGTGGCAGGCACTTCGCCTCCCGGCCTTCGCTTGAAACAAAGGTCAGGATTACCAAATGGCACAGGCACCGCAGCGTCTTCGTCGTCGCGAGCGCAAGAACATCACCGCCGGCGTGGCGCACGTCAACGCCAGCTTCAACAACACGATGATCACCATCACCGATGCGCAGGGCAATGCGATCAGCTGGTCTTCGGCCGGCATGATGGGCTTCAAGGGCTCGCGCAAGTCGACGCCTTATGCCGCCCAGGTCGCTGCCGAGGATGCGGGCAAGAAGGCCGCCGAACACGGCGTCCGCACGCTCGAGGTCGAGGTGAAGGGTCCGGGGTCGGGCCGCGAATCGGCGCTCCGCGCGCTGCAGGCGGTCGGGTTTCAGATCACGTCGATTCGCGACGTGACCTCGATCCCGCACAATGGTGTGCGTCCGTCGAAGCGCCGCCGCGTCTGATGATTTCTGGCCCCCGGCTGACGAGTCGGGGTGCCCTTTAATTTTCCCGGCTGGTCGCGCCCCACGACTGGCCCAACATCAGGGGACACGAGCCTTGTCCGTCAACGCAAAGAACTGGCAGGAACTTAAGAAGCCCAACGCGCTCGAGAAGAAGGGCGGCGATGGCAAGCGCAAGTCGACCTTCGTCGCCGAGCCGCTGGAGCGTGGCTTCGGCCTGACGCTCGGCAACGCGCTGCGTCGCGTATTGCTGTCGAGCCTGCAGGGTGCCGCCGTCACCTCGATCAAGATCGAGAACGTGCTGCACGAATTCTCGAGCCTCGCCGGCGTGCGCGAGGACGTTACCGACATCGTCCTCAACGTGAAGCAGATCGCGCTGAAGATGCAGGGCGAAGGCCCCAAGCGCCTCCAGCTGTCCGCCACCGGCCCGGCCGAGGTGAAGGCTGGCGACATCGCGGTGTCGGGCGACATCGAAGTGATGAACCCCGAGCTGGTGATCTGCCATCTCGACGAAGGCGCGACCTTCAACATGGAGCTGACCGCCGACACCGGTAAGGGCTATGTCCCTGCGACCGTCAACCGTCCGGCCGATGCGCCGATCGGCCTGATCCCCGTCGACGCGCTCTACTCGCCGGTTCGCCAGGTCAGCTACAAGGTCGATCCGACCCGCGTTGGCCAGGATCTGGATTACGACAAGCTGACGCTGACGGTCGAGACCGATGGCACGGTGACTCCGGAAGACGCGCTCGGCTATGCCGGACGCATCCTCCAGGACCAGCTCGCGCTGTTCGTGCACTTCGACGATTCGGCGGTGGCCCGCTCGGCTCCGATCGGAGTTGCGGCCCCGGCCGCCGGTGCAGAGCCGGCGAGCGACACGCAGCAGATCAATCGTTACCTTCTCAAGTAGGTGGACGAGCTGGAGCTGTCGGTACGTTCGGCGAACTGCCTCAAGAACGACAACATCATCTACATCGGCGATCTGGTCGGCAAGACCGAAGCCGAGATGCTGCGCACCCCGAACTTCGGCCGCAAGTCCTTGAACGA
>JBELMF010000144.1:0-9367 GCA_042096015.1 Sphingomonas sp. | reverse complement strand
CCTTCCACGCCTGCGGGATCGGGCTTTCCTGCGTAAGCAGCGGACGCGTGCCGTACTGAAAGGCGATTGCGCCGAGTTCCGGATTGTCGATCCAATGGTTCCAGTCGCGCAGATACCAGACGCCGCCGGCCATGATGATCGGCGTCGTATCAGGAATGCCGCCTTCCCGCATCGTGTCGCGCAGCGCCTTCACGCGGGGATAGGGATCCTCCGGCCTCAGCGGATCCTCGGCATTAGACAGACCGTTGTGACCGCCCGCGAGCCACGGATCCTCATAGACGACCGCGCCCAGCAGCTCCGAAACCTTTGAATAAGCGCGCTTCCACAGTGCCCGGAACGCACGCCCCGAGGAAACGATCGGCAGGTAATTGACGTTGTACGAAGCGGCGATCTCGCTCAGCTTGTACGGCATCCCGGCGCCGCAGGTAACGCCGGCGACGAGCCCCTTGGTGCGTTCGAGCACGCCCTGGAGGACGCGCTGCGCACCGCCCATTTCCCACAGCACATTGATATTGATCGCGCCCTTGCCACCGGCGATTTCCCAGGCGCGCTGCACCTGCTGGACTGCGCCCTCAATGGCATAGGCGATCAGTTCCTCATGCCGCTCACGCCGCGTGGCAGCGTGATAGACCTGCGGCACGATCTTGCCCTCGGGATCATAGCTATCGGCGTTGACGGCACTGACCGTGCCGATCCCGCCTGCCGCCGCCCAGGCGCCGGCCGAGGCATGGTTGGTCGCCGCAACGCCCTTGCCGCCTTCCACCAGCGGCCAGACTTCGCGGCCGTTGTAGATGATGGGCTTCAGCCCCTTGAACACGGCAGATGCCACGACCTTACGATACCTCCTTGGAACGAATAAGGCGCCCTAGCGAGAAAGGTTGCGCAGGGCGAGGAAATTACTCCGATCGGTCTCCGCCTCGCTTTGCAGCATCGTTGCATGACCCTGAACAGCCTTTCCTAGGATAGCGCGCCGGGGCGCCCCATCGCTCCCTCGTAGAGCGCTGCGTAACGAGCGATCATCCCGGCCTCATCATATTCCGCCTGCGCCTTGCGGCGATTGGCCGCACCGACGCTGCGGCGCAGATCCGGATCGGCGATCAACGCCTGCATCGCATCGCGCAGCCGGACTTCGCCCGGATAATCGGTGATGAAGGGCGCATTCTCCGGCGCGACCATCGCGGGCACGTCGCCGACCGGCGGCGCCACGATCGGCAAGCCGGCCGCCATTGCCTCGACCACCGAGATCGGAAATTGCTCGGAGTGTGAAGACAGCGCCAGCAGGTCGAAATGGCCGAGGAAGCGATAGGGACGATCGAGGAATCCGGGCATCACCAGCTGGTCCTCGATACCCATTGCGAGTGCCGCCTGCTCGATCGCGGCGCGCTCGGGCCCCTCCCCCACGATCACGAGGCGGAACCGCGAGGAAAGGCCACCGGCGGCGCGGACGAGCGCCGGCAGATCCTTGACCGCGCGCAGGCCGGCGACCGTGCCGATCACCGTCTCCTTCGGCTTGCGAACAAAGCCGGGGATCGCCTTCGGATCGGGGCGCTCGGTATAGAGATCGGTGGCGATGCCGTTGACGATGCGGTGAACCTTCGCGCGCGGCTGCTTCCACGCTTCCAGTGCGATCCGTTCCAGCGAGGTGGAGGGCACGGCGAGCGCATGCGCGGCGCTCAGCGCGAAGCGGCGGTACAGATTGCGCTCACGCTTCAATCCGCGCGCCTCATCCTCGTTGAAGCCGTCCTCGTGGTGAACGACGGGCGGCACGCCGCGCCCGAACACCCGCCGCGCCATGACGCCGTCGATCGCGCCCCAGTTGTAGGTCAGGACGAGATCGAAGCGCCGCATGTAGCGCGCGATGGCATCGTAGCGTGCCACCGATGGCTTCCCCTGCAGCGGCGGCGGGACCTGCGCGATCTCGTATTTGATGCCCTTATCGATCCGCGCGCGCGCGCCGTAGCGTCCTTCCATGCCGGAAACGATCGTGTGGCGCGCGCGATCGCCGAAGGCGTTCATCAATCGCACCGCGCGCGCCTCCTTGCCACCGAGGTCGAACGTGGAATGGAGGTGAAGGATGTTGATCGGTTGCGGCATCAGATCAGGTACTTAGCTCGCGAATGTTGAGGAAGCTGAGGCATGGGCGGGTTTTGATGCGGCGCGTAACTTCCCTAACCTCGCGCACAGAAGGGATGTTTTGGGCGGTGTGAGTTTTTGGTCGCGACCATGATCGGGGTCAACGGTGCGGGCTGTTGGATGGCAACCCGAGACCGGGACGACGATGGAGGCGGGACCGACCGGATCATGCCGGCGCCATGGCACAGATGGGGCCGGGTAGGACAGGGTGATGTCCGTTCTGCGCACGGGAAGCACCGAATGGCGTCAGGCGATGGCGCTCCTGGGAACATGGGTGATGCGGCAGGCGAGATCGGCTTCGCCGCTGGCGACGATCCAATGATCGCCCGCGTCCACCACGCCGGTCGTAAAGACGACATTGTCGAGATACATCTGGTCCTTGAGCGGTTCGGTGAGCGCCGGGTTCGGTTCAAGCAGCGGCTGGTGCTGGGTGCGGATCGTGCGCCAGGGTTCGTCCTTGTCGAGCAGCGTCCAATAGGTGCGGTAGATGCCGACGACGCCGGACGGCTCAACACCGTGCCAGAGCGTGAGCCAGCCGTCATCGGTGAGCACCGGCTGCGCACCGCCGCCCATCCGCGCGGTCGCCACGGTTGCGGCATGCGGACGGATGCCGGGGTGATCGCTCGGCTTCCAGTGCAGGGCATCGGGGGAGCTGGCGAGATTGATCGAGGGGCCGGCGCGCCATTCGCTGCCCGGCGGGTAGGCGAAATAAAGGTCGCCGAGCGGGCGGGTCTGCGCCCAATACTTTCCGCCGATCAGCCCTTCGAAGATCAGCATGTCCTTATTCTGGTGATCGAGGACGATGCCTTCGAGCTGCCATTCCATCGCATCCGTGCTGGTGTAGATCGTAGTCGAATGCCGCTCGGGACTGACCGAGCAGGTGGTCATCAGAAAGCGATCGCCCACCCGGCTGATCCGCGCATCCTCGACACCGTAGTTCTGGTAGCTGGCGCGCGGCGCGATCGCGCGGTCGTAATGGATCGCCTCGATGCGGCGGCCCTCAGGATCGAGCTCGACGGGGAGCAACCACGACAGCGACGTCAATGCCATCACCTTCCACCCGCCGCCGCGCATCATGAACTTGCGCGGATCAGCGGTGTCGACGAGTTGCAACGGCCAGGGATCGAGCTTGTACGCGCCCCCCTTCTCATCGGCTTCCCAGCGGATCGCGCGGACATGGCCGTCGCGGATGGGGGTGCGCAGCGCCTCGGCGATACGCACCATCATGAGGAGGTTGCCGTTCGACAGCCGCGTCATGCCCGGATTGAAGGCGCCGAGGACATAGGTCTCCTCATCGACGTGACCGGCGAGCGGCGAGCGCGAGAGATCGACGTCGTGGGGCGTGAAGACGAGGTGATCGAGCGGGAAGGTCATTCCTGATCCTGCATGCGCGGGGAAATGGTGAGCTGCTGCACGACGGCGCGGCGCGGCTGGGTGAGCAGGTAATGGACGCCGACGGCAATGTCCTCGGCGCGCAGCATCTCCTCCTTGTTGATGCGTTCGACCTGATCGATGCCTTCCTTCACCATGTCGCTGCCGGTGAGGCCGGGCTCGACCAGCGAGACGCGCACCCCCTTGGGGCCGAGCTCACGGCGCAGCGCCTGGGCGAACCCCTGAATGCCGTATTTGATACCGGCGTAGATCGTCGAGCCGGGGCCGAGGACATAGGCGCTCATCGAGCCGACCATGACGATGTCGCCCCGGCCCTTTGCATCTTCGCCCGCCGCGCCCATTGCCTTGGCGGCGGCCTGTGCCGACAGGAGATAGGCGGTAAAATTGCTGCCAATCGTGTAGCGAAGCTCGGCCTCGTCGGTCTCCGACAATGCGCCGGCGCCGCGGGCGGCGTTGATCACAGCGACGTCGAGGCCGCCGAGATAGTCTGTCGCAGCCCGGAACAGCGTGGCGACATTCTCCTCTTCGGCAAGGTCGATGGCGATGCCGTCGCCCTCCCCCACCTCGCGAATGCGGACGAGCGCGTCATCCAGATGCTGCGGATCGCGGCCGCAGACGAAGACGCGCGCGCCCTCGCTGGCGAGCAGCACCGCAATGGCACGGCCGATCCCGGTGGTGCCCCCGGTGACGAGCACCCGCCGTCCGGCCAGCGGCATTGTCGAGGTGTGGGCGTCCGCTGCGTCGGTCATGAAAGCTCCTGTTGCGTGGAGCCCCGACGCCTCAGGCGTCGACCGGTTCCTTGGCTGCGCGCACCAGCAGGCGATCGATCGCCCCCTGAACCACCGGCTCGTCCAACGTCGGTGCATGGCCGATCCCCGGCAGCGTCACCAGTTCGGCATCCGGCAGCGTGGCGATCATGCGCTCAGCCGTGGCGGCGCTGAGGATATCGGACCGGCCGCCGCGCACCACCAGCACCGGGGCATCGCCCAAGGCGGCGAGCGCGCGCCACATGTCAGGGCCGGCCTCGCTGCCGGGCACGCGGAACGGCTCGGCGATCTTGAGATCATAGTCGAGGACGATGCGGCCATTCGCATTCAGCCGGTACAGCCGCTTGGCCATCGCCAGCCAATCCTCGATCCCCCAATCGGGGTAGGTATCGCCATTCGCCTCCTGCGTGGCGCGGGCGGCGTGCATCCACGTGGGCCAGGTGCTCGATCGCCCGACATAGCCGCGGATGCGCGCCAGGCCGGCCGGCTCGATGTCCGGGCCGACATCGTTGAGCAGCACGCCGGCGATGCGGCCCGGCACCAAGCCGGCGAGCAACATGGCGACGATTCCGCCCAGCGCCGTCCCGATCGCCACGAAGCGATCGATCTTCTGTTCGGCCAGCAGCGCGGCGATATCCTGCGCATAGGTGAGCGGGACATAGCTCATCGGATCCTTGGCATAGGCGCTCTCACCACGCCCGCGCAGGTCGACCGCCAGCACGCGGCGCTTGCCGGCGAGACGGGGGGCGAGCACATCGAAGTCGCGCGCGTTGCGGGTGAGGCCGGGCAGACAGAGGACCGGCAGCGCCGCGCCGTCCCCCGGATAATCGCGCGCATGGAGCCGCAACCCGTCCCGCGACCACCAAAAGATATCCTGCCAGGCGGCCATGGTTGCACCTTTCGTCACCTGCCCCCCATATCCATGCATGCCCTTCGACCCGCAAGCGTATCGCCCCGAGACGACCATCCTCTCGCTGGGAGACAGCTTCTATGATCCGGTAATCGCGGCGGATTTTCCGCAGGCGATCCTGCGTTTCCGCAACGATCGGGCGGCGGCGGAGATCGGGGTAGCGACGCTGGATGACGCCGAATGGGTCCGGTATTTCGGCCGGTTCGAACCGCTGCCCGGCTCGCTGCCGCAGCCGCTGGCGCTCCGCTACCACGGGCACCAGTTCCGCCAATACAATCCCGAGATCGGCGACGGACGCGGCTTCACCTTCGCGCAGTTGCGCGACGATCGCGGGCGGCTGATGGACCTGGGCACCAAGGGATCGGGCCAGACGCCGTGGAGCCGCTTCGGTGACGGGCGGCTGACGCTGAAGGGCGGCGTGCGCGAAGTGCTGGCGACCGAGATGCTGGAGGCGCTGAACGTCCGCACCTCCCGCACCTTGTCGCTGATCGAGACCGGCGAGGCGCTGGAACGGAACGATGAACCCTCCCCCACCCGCTCGGCGGTGCTGGTGCGGCTGAACCACAGCCATGTGCGCATCGGCACCTTCCAGCGGCTCGCCTATGAGCGCAACGAGGAGGGGATGCGGCGGCTGGTCCGGTACGTGCTCGCCCATTTGTTCGACGAGGACAGCGACGATCCGGTGCGGCTGCTGAACCTTGTCGTCGATCGCACCGCGCGACTGGCCGCGTCCTACATGGCCGCCGGGTTCGTCCATGGCGTGCTGAACTCCGACAATATCAACGTCACCGGCGACAGCTTCGATTATGGCCCATGGCGGTTCACGCCGACCTGGGAGCCGGGCTTCACCGCCGCCTATTTCGATCACGCCGGGCTGTACGCCTTCGGCCGCCAGCCCGAGGCGATCCATTGGGACGTGATGCAGCTCGCCGCCTCGCTGCGCGTGCTGGCGGAGGCCGAACCGCTGATCGCTGCGCTGGAGGGGTTCGCGACCGCCTACCAGCCGGCAGTGACCGAGGCGCTGCTGTGGCGATTGGGCCGTCGGCCGGGCGGGCCAGAGGCGGACGTGGCGCTGGTGCAGGCGATCGAGCGGGCGCTGCGCGAGACGAAGACCGGCATCGACCGTTTCTTTTTCGATGCCTTCGCCCGGCCGCTGCCGGCGGGCTACGGCGCCGAATGGGACGAGGCGCGTTGGCTGCTCGATGCCGCACCGTTGCGGGGCGACCGATCGCACCCTTACTGGCAGGGCGAACCGTGTTCGATGTTGATCGAGGAAGTGGAGGCGATCTGGGCCGCGATTGCCGATGGGGACGATTGGGCGCCGCTGTACGCCAAGATCGAGGCCGTCCGCGCGATGGGGGCGGCGCTGCGCTGAGCTTGTATCGGCCGGCGCTTTGCTCCTAGAGCCATTTTCCCCCGAGATGTCCGAGGCTGAACGGTGAGCGAGATCATTTCCTTCGAACCGGCGACCGGCGCGGAGCTGTGGCGTGGTGCGATAGGAGACGTCGACGCCGAAGTCGCGATCGCGCGCGCTGGCTGGGCGACCTGGGCGGCGCGGCCGCTGACCTATCGGATCGAGACGCTGCGCCGCTTCGCCAATGTCGTGCGCCAGCGGCAGGACGCTTTCGCCGACGTGATCGCGCGCGAGACCGGCAAGCCTTTGTGGGAGGCGCGTACCGAGGTCGACACCGTCATGGCGAAGGTCGACATCTCGGTATCCGCTTACGCCGATCGCACGGCGCAACGGCGGCTGGACGCCCCGATGGGATCGCGCATGGCGCTGCGGCACAAGCCGCATGGCGTGCTGGCGGTGCTGGGGCCGTACAACTTCCCGGCGCACCTGCCCAACGGGCATATCGTCCCCGCGCTGATCGCCGGCAATGCGGTGATCTTCAAGCCTTCCGAGAAGACACCGGCGTCGGGCGCCTTCCTGGTCGATTGCTATCGCGCGGCAGGGGTGCCGGAGGAGTGCATCCGGCTCGTGATCGGCGGGCCGGACGAAGGCCGCGCGCTGGCCGGGCATGACGGGATCGACGGGCTGCTGTTCACAGGATCGGCACGCACCGGCATCGCGCTGAACCGTGCCTTCGCCGACAAGCCGGAGAAGATCCTGGCGCTGGAGATGGGCGGCAACAATCCGATCGTGGTGTGGGACACGCCCGACCTCTACGCGGCAGCAATCATCGTCATCCAGTCCGCCTTCACCACCGCGGGGCAGCGCTGCACCGCCGCGCGGCGGCTGATCGTCGACGAGAAATTGTACGAGCCGCTGATGGCGGAGCTCGACAAGCTGCTCGGGCGGCTGATCGTCGGCGCGCCGCTTGACGACCCCGCCCCGTTCATGGGGCCCGTGATCGACAATGAGACCGCCGACCAGCTCACCGAAAGCTTCCTGGCGCTGCTGATGCGCGGCGGGCGGCCACTCCGGCACCTTGAGCGCCCGGTGGCCGACAAGCCGTTCCTGCTGCCCGGCATCATCGACATGACCGCCGCTACCGACCGCCCCGACATGGAGCTGTTCGGGCCGATCCTGCAGGTGGTGCGCGTGGGCACGTTCGACGAAGCGATCGCGGAGGCAAACAACACCCGCTACGGCCTGTCCGCGTCACTGATCAGCCAGACGCCGGCACTGTACGACCGCTTCTGGGCCGGGGCGCGGGCGGGGATCGTCAACTGGAACCGGCCGACCAACGGCGCGTCCTCGACAGCGCCGTTCGGCGGCATCGGCTGGTCGGGCAACCACCGGCCGAGCGCTTATTATGCGGCCGATTATTGCGCCTATCCGGTGGTGTCGAACGAGGCGGATGCGGCGCGCGCGTCGATCGGTATCGGCCTGCGCGACGGGTGATCTCGTCATCCGGGATCAAGTCCGGGGTGACGGAAGTTGTGCCAGGATGAGAACCCTCGTTCCTGCGCTTGCCCTCGGTCTCGCACTCGCCGCCTGTTCGTCCGAGCCGGAGGTCGCGAACGACACGCTCCCCGCGAACATCACGCAGGATGTGCCGCCCGTCGCAGCCACGCCGGCGCCATCCCCTACGCCTTCCGTCTCCCCCGCGCCCGAACCGAGCCCGTCGCCGACCGCCATGCCGGCACCGGGCAAGACGCTGGCGCTGGAAGGGCTTGGCGATCTGCGCATCGGCGAAGCGGTGCCCCGCGGCAGCGGCTGGGCCGAGCGCGGCGCGCAGATCGACGGCGCATGCCGCACGGTCAGCTCCCCCGATTTTCCCGGCGTTTATGCGATCGTCACCGACGGCCGGGTGCGGCGGATCACGATCGGCGAACGATCGGACGTGACGCTGGTCGAGGGCATCGGCGTGGGATCGAGCGAGCGCGACGTGCGGAAGTGGTTCGCCGGCTTTCGCGCCGAGCCGCATCAATATGAAAGTGCGCCGGCCAAATATCTGACCGCCCCTAATGCGGCGAGCGGCGATCCGGCGCTGCGCTTCGAGATCGGGGCCGATCGCAAGGTGAGCCTGATCCATGTCGGCACGATGCCGGTGCTCGGCTATGTCGAGGGGTGCGCTTAACCTTGGCGCATAGCTGACCTACGCCATCGTCAAGCATCGCTCGGTTGATGCCGGGCACGCGGCGCGCCATCTTCCCCATCATGGCAAGCCTTCTCGATCCCGACGCGCGCGGCCGTGTCATCCTGGTCGGCGCCGGCCCCGGCGATCCGGGGTTACTCACGGTTCGTGCGGTCGAGGCGCTCAAGGCGGCCGACGTGGTCGTGCATGACGGGCTGATCGATCCGCGCGTGCTGGACATCGCACCCGCCGAGGCGCACCGCATCTCGGTCGCCAAGCGGCGCGCGCGGCACACGCTGCCACAGGAGGCGATCAATGCGCTGATCGTGGCGCATGTCCGCTCAGGCAGCGTGGTGGTACGGCTGAAGGGCGGCGATCCGTTCATCTTCGGGCGCGGCGGCGAGGAAGTGGAGGCGGTGCGTGCCGCCGGCCTGCCCGTCGAGGTGATCCCCGGCGTGTCGGCGGCGCTCGGCTGCGCGGCGGAGGCGATGCTGCCGCTGACGCATCGCGATCATTCCAGCGCGGTCAGCTTCGTCGCCGGGCAGTGCAAGGGGCTGACCGAGCAGGACTGGTCGGGGCTCGCGGGCCAGGGCCGCACGCTGGTGATCTACATGGGGGTCGCCACTGCCGAGGCGATTGCG
>JBELMF010000143.1:0-9380 GCA_042096015.1 Sphingomonas sp. | reverse complement strand
CATCATGGGCCTGCTCAGCATCCTGCCGGGCATCCTCCTGATGATGACCAGCTTCACCCGGATCATCATCGTCCTGTCGATCCTGCGCCAGGCGATGGGCCTCCAGCAGACCCCGCCCAACCAGGTGCTGATCGGCCTGTCGCTGTTCCTGTCGTTCTTCGTGATGGCGCCGGTGATCAGCCAGATCAACACGACCGCAATCCAGCCCTATGCCGCCGGCCGCATCGGCGGCACCGATCTGATCAAGACCGCCGGCCAGCCGCTCCACGCCTTCATGGCCAAGCAGACGCGGGTCAAGGACGTGACGATGTTCGCCGAGATGGCGAAGTCCGGGCCCTATGCGAGCCCGAACGACATTCCTTTCTCGGTCATGCTCCCCGCGTTCGTGACGAGTGAGCTGAAGACCGCGTTCCAAATCGGCTTCCTGATCTTCCTGCCGTTCCTGGTGATCGACTTGGTGGTCGCGACGGTACTGATGGCGCTTGGCATGGCGATGCTCAGCCCCACGATCATCTCGCTGCCCTTCAAGCTCCTGCTGTTCGTGCTGGTCGACGGCTGGGCGCTGACGATGGGCAGCCTGGCCAATAGTTTCGCGACCTAATTGACGGTTACCGTTCCTCCCGAGCGAAGACGAGAGACAGGCAACAGGCGATACGCTCGGAGGCTCATGCCTCGACGTCGCTCGGCACGAACGGGTGGGTGGGGGAATACGAACGGAAAGTGTGATGGCAGACGCAGATTACTTCCTCACCGTCGCGAACCAGACGCTCTGGGTGCTCGCGCTCGCCGCCGCGCCGATCCTGATCCCGGCGCTCGTCTCGGGCCTGATCCTCGGCATGATCCAGGCCGCCACTTCGATCCAGGAACAGACTTTGAGCTTTGTCCCCAAGCTAATCGTCGTCGGCCTGGCACTGGTGATCTTCGGCGCGATGATCCTGGGCCTGCTGAGCGATTTCACGGTCTCGATCTTCGAACGCATTCCGGATCTCGTGCGGTGACCATCTCCCTCTCCCAGCGGGAGAGGGAAGGGGCCCGCGGTGCGCAGCGCCGCGGGAAGGGTGAGGGCGACCATTGCACCTCGCCCTCACCCTTCCGCCCCTTCGAGGCTCCCTCCCTCTCCCGCCGGGAGAGGGATTGATCATGCTAGGCTTCGGCCTCTCCATCGAGCCGCAGCTCTGGGCTTTGGTCTTCGTCATGATCCGCGTCGGCGCCGCCTTCATCGCGGCACCGGTGTTCGGCAATGTCTCGGTCCCGCTGCAGGTCCGCATCGCGCTGGCCGGCGCGATCGGCGTGCTGGTGCTCGGCATGCACGACATCACCCCGCCGCCGCAGGTGTTCGCGGTCTCCACCTTCCTCGCCATCGCCGCCGAGGCGCTCGTGGGGCTAGCGCTCGGCTTCATCCTCCAGATCGCTTTTGCCGCGCCGCTGATCGCGGGCGAGCTGATCGGCGGGTCGATGGGCATCGGCTTCGCCAACATGATCGACCCCAATTCGGGCCGTTCCTCGCCCGCGATCGGCCAGTTCCTGTCGATCCTGCTGACGCTGCTGTTCCTCTCGATCGACGGCCACCTCGTCCTCATCGACACGATCGCCAGGAGCTATACCGCGCTCCCGCCCGGCGCCGCCTGGCTCGCGCCGGGCCAGATGCGCGACATCGCTTTGTTCGGCGGCTACGCCTTCATGGCCGGGCTGCTGCTGGCCCTGCCGGTCGGCTTCCTTTTACTCTGCCTTAATCTCGTCGTGGGTATGATCTCGCGGTCGGCACCCGCATTGAACCTGTTCTCGATCGGCCTTCCCGCGAGCCTCGCGGTGGGGGTGATCGCGATGGCGGCGGCGTTCCCGGCGATGGGCGATTACATCCTGGTCATCGTGCGCGAGGGCCTGGAAGCGACGCGGAGCCTGGTGATTGGCTGACGAGTTCGGCGAGAAGACAGAAGCCCCAACGCCCAAGCGTCTCAAGGACGCCAAGGAGAAAGGCGACGTCCTCAAGTCCCGCGAGTTCGCGACCGCTTTGGTCGCGCTCGCCGGCGTCGCGTGGCTGGTCTTCTTCGGCCCGTCGCTGGTGGCCGCCTGTAAGGGCGTCATGGCTGAAAGCTTTCAGTTCACCCGCGGCGACGTGGAGGATTTCCAGCCCTTCCGCCCGCTCGCCGCCGCGGGGTGGAAACTGCTCCCCGGCCTAGGCACGCTGTTCGCGATCGTCGTCACCGCCGGCGTGCTGAGCCAGGCGGGCCTCGGCTCGCTCCAGTTCAACGCCGGGCTGATGGCGCCCAAGGGCAACCGCATCAACCCCGCTTCCGGCCTCAAGCGCATCTTCGGCATGAACGGCTGGATGGAGCTGGGCAAATCCTTGCTCAAGGTCGCGCTGCTCGGCAGCATCGGCGCGTGGCTGCTGATGCAATCCGCCAGCATGACGCTCGGACTCGCCCGCACCAATCTGACCGCCGCGACCAGCGCGCTCGGCGGTACGCTCACCCATCTCATGATCGTCATGGCGGCGGGCCTCGCCGCCATCGCGCTTCTCGACGTTCCCCTGCAAGCCTTCCAGCG
Organism: Sphingomonas sp.; assembly: GCA_042096015.1. Lineage (GTDB taxonomy): Bacteria > Pseudomonadota > Alphaproteobacteria > Sphingomonadales > Sphingomonadaceae > Sphingomonas. Next base: position 6,833 of record JBELMF010000143.1, on the reverse strand, counting down.
GCTCAAGAAGCTGCGCATGAGCAAGCAGGAGCAGAAGGACGAGCACAAGGAAAGCGAAGGCAATCCCGAGGTGAAGGGCCAGATTCGCGCCCGCCAGCACGCCATGCTTTCCCGCTCCACCCGCCGGGCGGTGCAGGAGGCGCATGTCGTACTCACCAACCCGACGCATTTCGCGGTGGCGCTCCGCTACGATCGCGGCCGGGATCAGGTGCCGGTGGTGGTCGCCAAGGGCAGGGGCGCCACCGCGCTCGCGATACGCGAACTGGCCGGCGACATGGCGGTGCCGATCCTCGAATATCCGATGCTCGCTCGCGCGGTCTATTACACGAGCCGCGAGAACCAGGAGGTCCGCGATGACCTCTACATGGCGATCGCCACCGTGCTGGCGTTCGTCTTCAACCTCAACGCAGCCGCCGGCGGCACCCCGCTGCCGATGGTGGACGTGCCCAAAGGCGCCCGCTTCGACGAAAACGGCCTGGCGATGGCCTGACCAAGTGCTCCTGTATCTTCGTCATCCCGGGCGTGACCCGGGATCCCGCTTCTTCTTCTTCCTCGACAGTGCGAAGGGCAGCGTGACCCCGGATCAAGTCCGGGGTGACGAATGGGTGGGGTAAGCCTGGATTACCTCTAAATCCCCACTCCAACTGGCCGTTTAGCAACAAGCCATGGCCACCATCTCCAGCACCGCCGCGACGCCGACCCCGACGCCCTCCACCACCAGCGTCACCAAGTCCGCCGCCAGCGCGCTGCTGACGTCGCTCAACACCGGCTCGGGCGTCGATACCGACACGCTCGTCACCAGCCTGGTGGAGGCGCAGTTCGCCGCCAAGACCGCCGCGCTTACTGCCCGATCGGAGAAGCTGACCGCGCAGATCTCCGGCGTCTCGACGCTGAAGAGCGCGATCACCGATTTCACCGCGGCGCTCGAGGCGCTGGTGAAGGGCGGCACGCTGCAATCGCAGCCTACCAGCACCAATTCGTCGGTCCTCACCGCCACCGCGATCTCGGGTGCGAGGCTCACCAGTCTCACCGCCAGCATCCGCGTCGACCGGCTCGCCACCGCGCAGACCGCCGTCTCCACCGCCAGCGTCGCCAGCAAGACCGAGGTGATCGGATCGGGCACCTTCACGCTCAACATCGGCACCGCGAGCTATGATGCGAATGGTGCAATGACGGGGCTTGCCGCCGCGGGCGAGGCGATCACCATCGACGTCACCGACGGCTCGCTCACCAGCATCGCCAATGCGATCAACGCCAAGAAGGCCGGCGTCACCGCCTCGGTCGTCACCGATGCGGACGGCAAGGCGTTCCTGTCGCTGAAGGGCGAGACCGGCACCGCCAAGGCGTTCACGCTGGCGGCGACCAGCGATCCGTCGGGCAAGCTCGCGCAGTTCAACGTCGGCCCAAACGGCGCCGGCATGATGGTCACCGGCAAGGCCGGGAACGCCGCACTGGCGGTGGACGGCATCGCCGTCGAGCGTGCCAGCAACAGCATCAGCGATCTGGTCGACGGCGTGAAGCTGGACCTCGTCGGCATCTCGACGACGCCGGTGTCGCTGTCGTCGTCCGCCCCCACCACTGCGCTAACCAATGCGGTCGAGGATTTCGTCTACACCTACAATCAGGTGCTGACCGAGCTCCAGAAGCAGACCGATCCGATCAACGGCGACCTGCGCGGCGATTCCGGTGCGCAGAACATGCTGCGCAGCCTGAAAGGGCTGACGATGCGCGAACTGCTGCCCAACGCCGCGGCGGGCACGCCCAAGACGCTAGCCGAGATCGGCGTGCTCACCAACCGCGACGGCACGCTGGCGGTCAACAGCGCAACGTTGGCCAAGGCGATCGCGGACAATCCCGCGGCGCTGGAGGCGATGTTCTCCAACTCGTCCGATGGTTCGGGCGTGCTGCCCGCGATGAACTCGATCAAGCTCAATGCCACCAGCACGCTCTACGGCCTCGGCGCGTCCACGACGCGCTATACCGAGGCGCAGGGCGATCTCGCCGACCAGCAGGACAAGCTGGCGCTTCAGCAGGAGAAGATGACGACGCGGCTGACGCAGCAATTCGCGTCGATGAACGCGCGCGTTGCCGCCTACAAATCGACGCAGACGTTCATGGAGAACCAGATCAAGGCGTGGACCAACGGCGACGATTGATGGCCTATGCGTCCCCCCTGCTGCGCGATCCCGCGCAGACCTATCGCCAGATCGACCTCGCGGGCCGAACCGCCAATGCGGACGGCCCCGCGCTGGTGCAATTGCTGTACGAGGAACTCTGCCAGGCGCTGCGCGTCGCCGCATGGGCCGCGGAGAACAAGAAGTTCGCGGTGAAGAGCGAGCGGGTGACACGCGCCACCGCGATCCTGTTCGCACTGGAGGCGGGGCTGGATTTTGAACGTGGCGGCGACGTGTCGGTAACCCTGGCGCGGCTGTACGCGGGCGCCCGCAAGCAGGTGATCGAGGCGAGCCTGGGGCATGAAGGCGCGCCGTTCCGCGAAGTCGCCGACACGCTGTCGGAGATCGCCGAGGCATGGCGCCAGGCGCGGGCCGCGTAGCTATCCTCCCCTGAACGGGGAGGGGACCGCCGCCGAAGGCGGTGGTGGAGGGGCGTTGCCTCTGGACGATCCGCTTGGGGAGGCGTCCCTCCACCAGCCTGCGGCTGCTCCCCCTCCCCGTGTCTGGGAGGATAATTCTACCGCAACCAATGCCGCGCGACGAGCCACCCCGTCACCGCGGCGGCGATTACCGCGCACAGGCCGATGATTGCATCGAACGCCCATGGCTCCTTGGCCAGCCACAGCCCGTCGACATTCATCCCGTACAGCCCGGTGATGAAGGTCAGCGGCAGGAACACCATCGCGGCGATCGATATGATCAGCCCGCGTTGGTCGAGCTGTTCGGCGCGCAGGTCGGTCAGTGCTTCGTGCATCAGGCTGGCGCGCTCGCGGATCGCCTCCAGCTCCTCCGCCATGCGCGCCGCGCGGTCGGCGGCGGCGGCGAGGTGCGCGCGGTCGTCGGTGCCCAGCCAGTCGCCTGGCAGCGCGGCGAGCTTCTCCAGCGCGGCGCGCTGCGGATTGAGGAAACGGCGGTAGTTGATCGCTTCGACCCGAACCCGCGTGACGTTCTTGCGCAGCGCGAACACCTGTGAGGCGTCCAGCTGCTGTTCGCAATCGTCCAGGTCGTCGCCGAGATCGGCGACCACCGGATCGAGATCGGCGGTGATCGCGGTGGCGAAGGCGGTGATCAGGTCGCCGGGGTCGTGGATGCAGCCCTTCACCACGTCCTGCTCCACCGTGTCGGTGGCGAGCAGGTGCTTGCGCGTGACGGAGATGATCCGGCCCTTGGCCGCCCAGATCCGCACCGAGGCGAGCATGTCCGATGGGTCGAGCTCCTCCTCGGTCCGTCCGCGTAGGTTGACGAAGGCGCCGTCGTCGAGTGCGTCGCAGCGCGGCCGCGTCTCCTGCGCGGTCAGCGGATCGACGATATAGTCGGGCAGCTTCGCCTCGTCGCGCAGCCAGCTCTGCGCGTGTTCCGCGGTGGTAGTGAGATGCACCCACACCATGGCGGCGTCGCACGCCAGCGCTTCCTTGACGGCGACCTTCTCTGCCTTGCCGTCCGCGATGCGATAGCCGAAGCCGCTCACGCCATTCTCACATCGACAGTCAGGCCGGGGAGATCGACGGTCGGGGTGTCGCACGCGATCCGCTCGGCATCGGCGCGGGCGCGGTTGAGGATCGCCGTGGGTACCTCGGGGTCGTGCGTCACACGATCGGCATTGGCGAGCAGCCGTGCCTGGCGCAGCGTGAGATTGTCGGGATCGGGGGAGATGAGCGTCATCGTGACGAGCGTAACTGCGGCGCCCTCGGCCTGTTCCGGCGGCATGCCGGCCGTGCTCGCCGGCTGCAGCGGATCGTAGATCGCTCCGGGCGCCAGGGCCGCGGCGATCGCCCGCCGCCGCTCGGTGCCATTTGGGTAGCGCGCCCGCCATGCCGGGCGCGCGGCTAACAGCCCGTTGGCCAGTTGCCCGAGCGAGGCCGGCAGCAACGCCTCCAGCCGCTGCCGCAACGCCGCCGCCAGCCCCGCCGAGGCGCCGCCCGTGCCGACGGCGACGATCACCGGATCGCGATCGACGATGGCGGGCAGGGTGAAGTCGCACAGCTCCGGGCGGTCGACCGCATTGACCAGCATGCCGCGCGCCTTGAGGCGGGCCACCGCGGCATCATCGTCAACGACGATAGCGAGTTGTGCGCTACGTTCGTTCGCGCCGAGCGAAGTCGAGGCACGCTTCTCGTCCGGGGCATGTCCCTCGACTTCGCTCGGAACGAACGGCGAGGGGGGCGGATATGGGTCAAGGTCCTCCCCAACCACCACCGCTCCCGCGCGCTCCAGCAGCCGGCGCTTCGCCTCCGTTGCTTCGCCATCACCCACCAGAATTACCGCGCGGCCCTGCAGCCGCACGAAGATCGGCAGGCTGTGCAAGCTCACAGCCAGTCCGGGACGCGCTCGGCGCCGAGGATCGTCTCGGCCGCGATGCGATCCGCGACCACAGCGAAGCGGTCGTCGTCCACCAGCACTTCGGGCACCAGCGGGCGCGAATTGTACGTCGAGGCCATGGTCGCGCCATAGGCCCCGGCGGTGCGGAAGATCGCCAGGTCGCCGGACTTCACCACATCGATCTCGCGGTCGCGCGCGAAGGTGTCCCCCGTTTCGCAGACTGGGCCGGCGATGTTCGCCACCATCCGCCCGCCATTGGGTCGCACCGCAGCGAAATCGTGCCAGGCATCGTAGAGGGCAGGGCGCGCCAAGTCGTTCATTGCCGCATCGACGATGACATAGGGGTTGGTGACGCCCGGCTTCACCCAGATCACCTCGGTCAGCAGCACGCCGGCATTGCCCGCGATCACCCGGCCCGGCTCAAACATCAGGGTGACGTCCCAGTCCTTCGTTACCCGTGCGACCATCGCGCCGAAGTCGGCCGGGTCGGGGGGTACGTCGTCGGCCTTGTAAGTAACGCCTAGTCCGCCGCCGAGATCGACATGGGTGATCGTATGCCCGGCCGCGCGCAGCTCGGCGACAAAAGCGCCGATCCGGGTATAGGCGGCCTCCAGGGGGCTGATGTCGAGCAGCTGGCTGCCGATGTGGATTGCCACGCCGCGCAGGTCGAGGCCGTCGAGCACCGAAAGTCGCGCGAAGATTCCGGCGGCCTCGTCGATCGGCACGCCGAACTTGTTCTCGCGCTTGCCGGTCGAAATCTTGGCATGGGTGCCGGCATCGACGTCCGGATTGACGCGCAGCACCGCGCGCGCCTTCGTGCCGCGTGCCGCGGCGAGCTGCGCGAGAACGACGCCTTCTTCTTCCAGTTCGATGTTGAACTGCCCGATCCCGGCCTCGATCCCGCGCACCAACTCCGCACGGGTCTTGCCGACGCCGGAGAAGACGATGTCCGCCGCCGGCATCCCGGCGGCGAGCGCCCGCGCCATCTCGCCGCCGGAGACTACGTCCGCGCCATAACCCTCGCGCGCGAGCACGTTAAGGACAGCGATGTTTGGGTTCGCCTTGATCGCATAGGCGAGGTGGACACGCCCGGCCGATTTCAGCCCGTCGCGGAAAGCGCGCGCCTGGTGCCGCAGCTTATTTGCGGAATAGACATAGACCGGCGTGCCCACCTCCGCCGCGATGCGCGAAAGGGGAATGGCTTCGCAGTGAAGCTCGCCATTGATCAGCTGAAAATGGTCCATCGTTACCTTGGCGGGAGATCGAATTCATCGCTGCGGCGCTCTTCGGAATTGCGCAGCAGTTCGTCGCTGCGGCCGGGGCGCGCCTGAGGGTTGGCGTCGAGCAGATCGTCGGGCGTGGGCGTCGCGGTGGCGCCATAGGGGGCGACAGGGAGCCGCTCGCCCTCGCCGGGGCGCAAGGCGCGCGATGAGCCGCAGCCGGCCAGCGCCACCGCCAGCAGGAGGACGGCAGCCCTCATGCCAGCGCCTCGCGGGCTTCGCGGATGGCCGCACGTACATTGTCGGGTGCCGTGCCGCCAAAGCTGGTGCGGCTAGCGACCGAGGCGTCGACCGAGAGCACGTCGTACACGCGCGCGTCGATGCGCGGATCGATGGCGGTGAGATGCTCGATCGACAGCTGGTCGAGCCGCACGCCGGTCGCCTCCGCGCGGGCAACGGCGCGGCCGGTGATGTGGTGCGCCTCGCGGAACGGCACGCCGGCCTCGCGGACCAGCCAGTCGGCCAGGTCGGTCGCGGTGGCGAAGCCGCTTTCGGCCAGCGCCCGCATGCGATCGGTGCGGAACGTCGCGCTCTCGACCATCCCGGTCATCGCGGCGAGGCACAGGCCGAGCAGGTCGTGGCATTCGAACACCGGCGGCTTGTCGTCCTGCATGTCCTTCGAATAGGCGAGCGGCAGGCCCTTCATCGTCACCATCAGGCTGACGAGGCAGCCGGTGATCCGCCCGGCATGGCCGCGCACCAGCTCGGCAGCGTCAGGATTGCGCTTTTGCGGCATGATCGAGCTGCCGGTCGACCATTGGTCGCTCAGCGAGACAAAGCCGAACGGCTGCGACGCCCAGAGTACGAACTCTTCGGCCAGCCGCGACAGGTGCAGCGCGCATTGCGCGGCGCAGGTCAGATACTCGATCGCGAAGTCGCGGTCCGAGACAGCGTCGAGCGAGTTGCGCGTCGGCCCATCGAAGCCGAGCGCCGATGCCGTCGCATGGCGATCGACCGGAAAGCCGGTGCCCGCCAGCGCGGCGGAGCCAAGCGGCGACAGGTTCATCCGCGCGCGCGCAACGGTGAAGCGGCCGACGTCGCGCCGAGCCATCTCGACATA
>JBELMF010000142.1:0-9405 GCA_042096015.1 Sphingomonas sp. | reverse complement strand
CGCCGGGTCGCCGAGCGCACGCTCACCGCGACACTTGGCGCGCAGGCGCTGATCGCGCTGGGCTTCTACGCCTTCCTGCTGTTCGCTTCGAACCCGTTCGCCCGCCTCGCGAACCCGCCGGCGGACGGCCAGGGATTGAACCCGCTGCTGCAGGACCCCGGCCTCGCCTTCCACCCGCCGACGCTCTACGCCGGCTATGTCGGGCTCTCGGTCGCCTTCTCCTTCGCCGTCGGCGCGCTCGTCACCCGCGATGTCGGGCCGGCGTTCGCGCGCGCGATGCGGCCGTGGGTGCTGGCGGCGTGGGTGTTCCTGACGCTGGGCATCACCGCCGGCAGCTATTGGGCCTATTACGAGCTTGGCTGGGGCGGCTGGTGGTTCTGGGATCCGGTCGAGAACGCCTCACTGATGCCGTGGCTCGCCGCCACCGCTTTGCTCCACTCCGTTAGCGTGCTCGCCACCCGTGACGGGCTGCGCGCCTGGACGGTGATGCTGGCGGTGGTCGCCTTCTCCATGTCGATGCTCGGCACTTTCCTGGTCCGTTCGGGCATCCTCACCAGCGTCCACGCCTTCGCCGTCGATCCGGAGCGCGGCGCGTTCATCCTCGTGCTGCTGGCGCTCTACATCGGCGGGGCGCTGGCGCTGTTCGCGACACGGATTGGGCTGGTGCGCGCCGGCAATACGTTCGAGCTGGTGAGCCGCGAAGGAAGCCTCGTCGCCAACAACCTGCTCTTGTCGGTGATTCTGGGCGTGGTGCTGATCGGCACCTTTTACCCGATCGTCGCCGCGGCGATGGGGACGCAATTGTCGGTCGGCCCGCCGTTCTTCGAGAAGGCGGCCGGCCCTATCGCATTGATGTTGGTGGCGATCATGGCGGCGGGCCCGCTGCTGCGCTGGCGCCGCGACGAGGCGCAGGCGCTGGTGCAGCGCATGACCTGGCCGATCGCGGCAGCAGCATTCGCCGCTGCCGGGCTGGTGGCGTTCGCCGGCTGGATCGGGCTGTTGCCGCTGCTCGCGCTGGCACTCGCGGCTGGGCTGGCCGTGGCGAGCGTCGCGCCGCTGTTCGGGCGCAACCTGCGCCGCACCCCGCTGTTCGTGTACGGCATGGTCGTGGCGCACCTCGGCATCGCGGTGAGCCTTGCCGGCATGGCGGCTTCGTCGGCCTTCACCAAAGAGACGCTGGTGGCCAAGGGCGTCGACGAGCCCGTGCGCGTCGGGCCGTATCGCGTCACGCTGCGCGGAATTCGCCCGGTAATCGGCGACAATTGGACGGCACTGGAGGCACGGCTCGAAGTACAGCGTGGCGAGGCACTCGCCACCTTGCTGGCGCCGCAGTCGCGATTCTTCTCCAATCCGCCGACGACGACCAGCGAGAGCGCGATCCTCACCGCGCCGGACGGCCAGCTCTACACCGTGCTCGGCCAGCCCGACGGCAAGGGCCGCTGGCAACTCAGGCTTTGGTGGAAGCCGTGGGTGACGCTGATCTGGCTGGGGGGCGCACTTGTGGCGCTGGGCGGCGCACTGTCGATCCTCGGCCATTGGATGCGCGAGCGGCGTCAGAAGAAGCGCGTCGAGGACGCCGCATGGGCATGAGGCGCTGGCTACTCTGGCTGCCGCTCGCCGTGTTCGCCATCGTCGTGGTGTTCGCGGTGCGCGAGCTCAGGGCACCGGCGGATCGCACCGTCTATTCGGCGATGGTCGGCAAGCCGGTACCCGATTTCCAGCTCGACCCGATCGTAGCCGGTAAACCGGGGCTGTCCGACGCCGCGCTACGTACCGGCCAACCACGTCTGCTCAACGTCTTCGCGAGTTGGTGCGTGCCGTGCATCGCGGAGGCACCGCAGCTGATGAAGCTGAAGGCGATGGGCGTGCCGATCGACGCCGTGGCGATTAGAGATACGGGTCCGGCGGTTGCGCAGTTTTTGAAGCGATATGGCGATCCGTATCAGCGGATCGGCGATGATCGCGACAGCCGGGTGCAATTGTCGCTCGGCTCGTCGGGGGTGCCGGAGACGTTCGTGATCGACGGCAAGGGCGTGGTCGTGAAGCAGCATGTCGGCGATATTCGCGAGGGCGACGTGGCGGCGCTGGCGCAGGCATGGCGCGACGCGCGGTGAACACGCCTTCCATCCGTTTATCCCGAGCGCGATCGAGGGGCGTGTTCAAGAAGGCGTCTGTTGGGGCACGTGCTTCGACAAGCTCAGCACGAACGGGGTGGGAGTCGTTCGTGGGGTTGGCGATGTGGGCGTGGGTGGTGTCGTCGGCAGTGGCAGCGCTTGCCACCCCCGTCGCCGCGCAGACCCGCCCGCCAGCCGATTACGCCAACACACAGCTGCCCAACCCCGCACAGGAGGCAGAGGCGGCGGGGCTGATGGCGACGCTACGCTGCCTCGTCTGCCAGGGCCAGTCGATCGCGGACAGCGATGCCGACATGGCGGGTGACATGCGCGCGCTGGTGCGGCGACGCATCGCCGATGGCGAGTCCGCCGATCAGGTGCGCGACTGGCTGATTGCGCGTTACGGTGATTACGTCACCTATGATCCGCCGGTCAGCGCCGTCACCCTGCCCTTGTGGCTGACTCCGCTAGTGCTGCTCGGCATCGGCCTGTGGATCGCGCGGGCGAGCTTTCGGCGTCGTCGCCGACAGCAGTGAAAGTAGCGAAATAGGACTGGATTCGCGCACAGCACTCGCATAGCCTCACCAGAACAAAAGTTATGGGGAGGATGCGGCATGGCCGTGACAGTATGGGATCATCCGCTGTCGCCTTATGCGCAGAAGGTGAAGATCGCGTTGCGCGAAAAGGGCGTGGCGTTCGACACGGCGATCCCCGGCGGGATCGGTGTCGGCGGGGCCGCGGGCGACTTCGTCGCCGCCAATCCGCGCGCGGAGGTGCCCGCGCTGGTCCATGATGACTTCGGCATCTTCGATTCCACCATCATCCTCGAATATATCGAGGACGCCTGGCCCGAGCCGTCGCTGCTGCCCGCCGCCCCTGCGGATCGCGCGCGGGTGCGGATGATCGAGGAAGTGGTCGATACGCATCTGGAGGCGGTGAACTGGGGCCTCTCCGAACTGCGCTGGTTCCGGCGTGGCGAGGGGCCGGTCGGCGAGGTGCTGAGCGCCAAGGCTGGCAAGCAGGTGCGCGGCTATTTCGCCTGGCTGGAACGCGAGCTTGGCGATCGCGAGTGGTTCAATGGCGACAGCTTCGGCTGGGGAGACCTGTCGGTCGTGCCCTATGTCAACGGATCGGTCGGCCATGGCATCGCGCCGGAAGCCGGCTCGCGGCTGGCCGAGTGGCTAGCCCGAGCGAACGCACGGCCGTCGGTACGCGACACGGTAGCGGAAGCCGCAGCCGTAACGGCGTCGGGCGGGATGGGCGATGTCGCCAAGCTGCTGGAACAAGGGCTCTTCAAGCGCGAGTATCGCGATCACCGGCTGGAATGGATGGTGAAATCCGGCGGGCTGGAGATCGTGTCGCAGGGCATGGCGAAGGGCAACATTCGCTTCTCGCCCGACCTGGCCTGAAGGGGGATCACCAGATGCATCTCGTCAGCGATCATATCATCGAGGGCCGCGAAGGCCCGACGTTCGACCCGGCCTATCCGACGCTGCCCGGCGTCGACCTTACCGACATCCGCCGCTTCACGCAGGGGCAGCCGTGGGACGATTTCGCGCGGATGCGGGCGGAGGCACCGGTGATGTGGCATCCCATGCCGCGCGACGGGGTCGGCTTCTGGGCGGTGACGAGCTTCGAGGGCGTCAAGCGCGTCAACGGCGATCCCACGACCTTCAGCAGCGAGAAGGGCGGCATCCTGATGGCGCTTGGGCCACAGGAGACGCGCCACCCGATCCTGTTCTCCGCCTCGACCAATTCGATGATCAATCTCGACGCGCGCCCGCATCGCGAGTTGCGGCGCGAGCACATGCCTTATTTCACCGCCACCTACATCAAGGGGCTGCGCGAGCGGGTGTCGGCGGAGGTGACGCGGCTGCTCGATACCATGGCGCCGCTCGGCAAGTGCGACCTGGTCGAGAAATTTTCGCAGCGGCTGCCGATCTTCACGCTGTGCGAGATGCTGGGCGTGCCGCTGGAGGATCGCGAGAAGTTCATCGGCTGGATCCACTTCCTAGAAATGGCGCAGCAGATCGCCACCGAACAGGCCGAGCAGATTGCCGGCGGCGGCGGGCTGAACCCGCAGATCGCGGCGTTCATCGAGCTGTTCAACAAGAACATCGGCGACATGTTCGAATACGGCCGTCACATGCTCGCCAAGCGCCGCGCCGATCCTCAGCCGGATCTGATGAGCGCGATCGCCAATGCGATGGTCGAGGGCGAGCCGCTGCCCGATCCGTATCTCGACGGGGCGTGGCTGCTGATCGTGTTCGCGGGCAACGACACGACGCGTAACTCGATCTCCGGCGCGATGAAGCTGTTCACCGAGAATCCGGGCGAGAAGGCGCGGTTGCAGGCGGACGGCGGCCTGCTGACAAATGCGGTGCACGAGATCACGCGCATGGTATCGCCGGTCATCTACATGCGCCGCACTGCAACCGTCGATACAGAGGTCGAGGGCCAGCGGATCGCCGAGGGCGAGAAGGTGATCATGTATTATGGCGCCGCCAACCGCGATCCCGCAATGTTCGCCGACCCCGATCGCTTCGACATCAACCGCGCCAATGCCGAAAAGAACATCGCCTTTGGCCACGGCCCGCACATCTGCATCGGCCGCATGACGGCCCAGCTCCAGCTGGAGGAAGCGTACCGCCAGATCTTCGCGCGCTTCCCCGACATCCGCTGGACGGGCGAGATGGACATCGCGCCCAACAACTTCGTCCATGCGGTGAAGCGGCTGGAGGTTGCGTTCACCCCCGAGCGTGCGGCGCAGGCGGCATGACCGCCGAAGCGGCAGCACCGCGCTGGGTCCATTGGTGGTTCCGCGGCGCCGCCGTGTACGGCCTGCTGGCGTTGCTGCCGCAATATCTGCTGCCCCAGCCCGAGGGGGCGGAACTGGTGAGCTATGGTTTCATCGGGACGGCCAGTGCCTTCCAGCTCGTCTTCTGGATCACCGGCGGGGATCCGGTCCGCTACCGCCCGCTGATGCTGGCGGGCGTGGCGGAGAAGCTCGCCTTTGGAGTTCCGGCGTCGCTGCTGTTCGCGCGCGGCGATGTGCCGGCTGCGGTGGCGGTGTTCGGCGGGATCGATCTGGCGCTGGGTGCGGGCTTCCTGCTCGCCTGGCGCGCTACGCCTGACGCGCGCGCCTGACTTCCGTAGTCGACTGACAGCTTGACGGCGGGGCGACGCGGCTTTCACCCTCGCGCGTACACGTGAGACTTCCTAGTTAGGCGCCAATGCAGCTCGTCATCGTCGAATCGCCCGCCAAGGCGAAAACCATCGAAAAGTATCTCGGCTCGGGTTTCCGCGTTCTCGCGAGCTACGGCCATGTCCGCGATCTGCCGGCCAAGGACGGCTCGGTCGATCCCGACGCCGGCTTTGCGATGGAATGGGAAAATTACGCCGATAAGGCCAAGCAGCTGAAGGCGATCGCCGATCTGGCGAAGGGCGCCGACCGGCTGATCCTCGCCACCGACCCCGATCGCGAGGGCGAGGCGATCAGCTGGCACGTCCAGGAAGTGCTGGCCAAGCGCAAGGCGCTGCCCAAGAAGGTCGATCGCGTCACCTTCAACGCCATCACCAAGCCGGCCGTGACTCAGGCGATGGCCAACCCGCGCGAACTCGATACCGACCTCATCGACGCCTATCGCGCGCGTCGCGCGCTCGACTATCTCGTCGGCTTCACGCTGTCGCCGGTGCTGTGGCGCAAGCTGCCGGGCGCCAAGTCCGCCGGCCGCGTGCAGTCGGTCGCGCTGCGCCTGATCGTCGATCGTGAGCGTGAGATCGAGGCGTTCCGCGCGCAGGAATATTGGTCGGTCACCGCCGCCATGGAACAGGACGGCACGCCCTTCACCGCGCGCCTCGTGCAATGGGACGGCAAGAAGCTCGATCGTCTGTCGATCGGCACGGAGGGCGATGCGCTGAAGGCCAAGGCCGCGGTCGAGGCCGGCCGCTTCGCCGTCGAGCGCGTCGAGACGAAGCCCGCGACGCGCAACCCGCCGCCGCCCTTCACCACCTCCACGTTGCAGCAGGAAGCGGCGCGCAAGCTCGGCTTCTCCGCCGACCACACGATGCGGATCGCGCAGCAGCTCTACGAGGACGGCGCGATCACCTATATGCGTACCGACGGCGTGCAGATGGACGGCAGCGCCATCGACGCCGCGCGCGGCGCGATCGCCAACCGCTATGACGCGAGCTACGTGCCGGACAAGCCGCGCCATTATCAGACCAAGGCCAAGAACGCGCAGGAAGCGCACGAGGCGATTCGTCCGACCGATTTCAGCCGCGACAAGGTTGGCTCGGGCGATCATGCGCGGCTCTACGATCTCGTCTGGAAACGCGCGCTCGCCAGCCAGATGGCCTCGGCCCGTATGGAGCGTACCACCGTCGATTTCGCCGACGGAACGGGGCGCAACGTGCTGCGCGCGACGGGGCAGGTCGTGCTCTTCCCCGGCTATCTCGCGCTCTACGAAGAGGGGCAGGACGACAGCGCCGACGAGGATGCGAAGCGCCTGCCGCGGATGCGCGACGGTGATTCCCCGGCCAAGAAGTCGGTCGACGCCGAGCAGCATTTCACCCAGCCGCCGCCGCGCTTCTCCGAAGCGTCGCTGGTCAAGCGGATGGAGGAGCTCGGCATCGGCCGCCCCTCGACCTATGCCTCGATCATCAAGACGCTGAAGGACCGCGCCTATGTGCGGGTCGAGAAGAACCGCTTCTTCGCCGAGGAGAGCGGACGGCTGGTAACGGCCTTCCTGGAGCGCTTCTTCGAGCGCTATGTCGGTTACGATTATACCGCCGAGCTAGAAGAGGAGCTCGACGACGTGTCGGGCGGCCGCGCGCAATGGCAGGCCGTGCTCGAAAGCTTCTGGCGCGATTTCAAGCCACGCACCGCCGAGGTGATGGAGTTCAAGCCAAGCGAAGTCACCGAACAGCTCGACGCCTTTCTGGAGGACTATCTGTTCCCCGAGAAGGCGGATGGCGGCGACGCGCGGCTTTGCCCCAATTGCGGCAACGGGCGGCTTGCGCTGCGCGGTGGCCGGTTCGGGGCGTTCATCGCTTGCTCCAACTATCCCGAGTGTAAATACACCCGCCGCTTCGCGCAGGCGGGCGCTGAGGGAGGCGACAGCGGCGAGCCGGAACAGCTCGGCCAGGATCCCGAGACCGGGCTGCCGGTGGAGCGCAAGGTTGGCCGCTTCGGCCCCTATATCCAGCTCGGCGAGGGCAAGGACGCCAAGCGCGCCTCGATCCCCAAGGATGCGGGCGAACTCGATCTGGAACTGGCGCTCAAGCTCCTGAGCCTGCCGCGCACGATCGGGCAGCATCCCGAGACCGGCAAGGACATCGTCGCTTCGATTGGCCGCTACGGCCCTTATCTGCAGCATGACGGCAAATATGCGCGGCTGCAGAGCACCACCGATGTGTTCGAAACCGGCATGAACGCCGCCGTGGTGAAGCTGGCCGAGGCGGCAGCCGGCGGTGGTCGCCCGCAGCGCGGTTCGCGCGAGCCGTTGAAGGTCTTGGGCAAGCATCCGCGCACAGAGGCGGAGCTCAAGCTGATGGAGGGCCGCTACGGTCCGTACGTCACCGACGGCGAGACCAACGCCACCCTGCCCAAGACGATCGCACCCGATGCGCTGACGTTGGAGGAAGCCGCGCAGCTCATTGACGCGCGCGCCGCGCTACCGAGCAAGGGCAAGACGAAGAAGAAGGCTACGGCCAAGAAGCCGGCAGCAAAGAAACCGGCTGCTAAGAAGGTCAAAGCCAAAACCGAGGAATAGGTCGCTCGCGCCTCGAAAGCCGTGGCCTGATTACTTGAACGGCCTCTCCGGCGCTGTCATCGTGCAGATGAAACGGCAAGCCATTTGCGCTGGAGAGGTGGATCAAGCGGGCTCCATCACGTGCCAATGGGATGCGAGGCGTAGAGCGGTTCTCCGACCTTTCGGCAGCGCCGTGACGCCCCGTCCTCGAAGGGGCGCGCTGACCATCGTCGTGACGCTGGCATAGGCCGGCAGCCCCTGCTGCACGCCGCTCCTTACCAGCAAACTTCCGGACGCAATCAGATAGAGCGTGAAACCGCTCCCGCTTCGCCCAACACGCTTGCAGCCCGGATCGCCGCCGTTAGGATTGCCTCATGGGGGAACGGCTTGCTTGGCCCGACATGGCGCGAGGAGCCGGCATCGCGGCAGTAGTGGTGGGTCACGTCACGAGCGACGCCGACGTTCGGGCCGCGCTGTTTCATTTTCACATGCCGCTGTTCTTCATGCTGGCGGGGATGATGTTTGTGCCGGCGCCGGTGTGGCAAGTCGCGCGTCGCCGGGCATCGACGTTGTTGGTGCCCTACGTCTGCTGGCTCGCCGTGGTGGCGCTTGTCGATATAGTGATTGCCTTTTTCACGGCGCACCCAGCCTATTTGCCCTGGGGCCGTCCGCTGATCGCCATGGCCCGCCTGATATTCGGCGGAACATTTCTGGTCGGGCCGTTCGGTGTCTTCTGGTTTGTAACCTGCCTCTTCGGCGTGCAACTCGCTGGCGCAGCCATTCTCCGCCGTCCGCCACGTGAGGTGTTGATCGCGGCGGCCGTCCTGTTCCTATGCGCCAATCTGGTGCCCCACCTGCCCAGCCCTTGGGGCCTGGCCAGCATGCCTTGCGCGCTGTTCTTCTTCATCGTCGGCGCCTTGTACAACCGGCACGAGTTGGCTGGACGGCCGCACATTATCGCGCTGGCGATCGGCGCGGCTGCTCTCTCGCTGGTATCGCGTCCGCTGGATATCAAGATCGCGGACGCGGGCACGCCTGTGCTGGGCATCCTGGCGGCACTCGGCCTTTGCCACCTCATCATCGTCGCCGCGCAGAACATATCGCCCATCAAAGTCGTGGCGACCCTCGGCCAGGCGAGTCTCGTGATCATGTACCTTCACCTGACGATCTTTTATGCACTGCGAGATCACCTCGGCGAAGTGGCCGTCATCGCGCTTTCTCTTGGCACACCAGCGGCCCTCTGGATGCTGTTGAGGCAGTCTTCATTGAGCCGCCGTTTCCTGCTCGGTGAGCGGGCCGCGCATCGCGCCGATTCGGGCTTGTCCCCACCGGCGGGAATGCTGCCGTTGGGAAACAAGCAGGCTTAGCTCACGCTCGAACGCTCCCAGGATCGCGTCCTTGCCCCAGCGTTCGGTTGCTCGTCGTACGGCCGCTTGCCCCAAAGATGCTCGCAGCGCGGGATTGTCGAGCAACCGTTCGAGTGCCCTGGAAAGCGCCGCTGCATCATGCGGTGGCGTTACCAATCCGCATCCGATCAC
>JBELMF010000141.1:0-9619 GCA_042096015.1 Sphingomonas sp. | reverse complement strand
GTCCGCTTACCTCCCCCAAGCAGACATCCGCCTCACGGCCGCTCCGTCACCCCCTGCCACGCATTGCGCACCATCCGCTGCACCCGCGCGCGGCTGCGTTCGGACAGCGCGCGCAGCCGCTCCCCGGCGGCGGAAATGCCGGAAGAGCGATCCATTCCCTCCACCTGCATCACCCACAAAGCCCGGAACGCGCCGCCTGGCTGCCTGAGCAATTGCTGCGGCGGACCGTCCTCTATCACCCGCCCGCTCGACACCACCACCACGCGATCGAAGTTGACAATCGTCGACAGCCGGTGCGCGACCGCGATCACCGTGCGATTCTGGATCAGCGCGTCGAGTCCGTTCTGCACCTCCAGCTCGGATTCCGAATCAAGTGCGGAGGTCGCCTCGTCGAGCAGCACGATGCGCGCGTTCTTCAGGAACGCGCGTGCAATGCCGATCCGCTGGCGCTGCCCGCCCGACAGATTGGTCCCGCGTTCGCCGACGATACTGTCGTAGCCGTGCGGCAGGCGGCGGATGAACTCGTCGCACCCGGCGGCCTCGGCGGCGCGGAATACCTCCTCGTCGTCGGCGTCGGGCCGCGCGAAGCGGATGTTCTCCATGACGGAGCGGTGGAACAGCAGCACTTCCTGCGGCACGACGGCGATGGCATCGCGCAGGCTCTCCTGCGTCACGGCATCCACGCGCTGGCCATCGATCGAGACGTGCCCCGCCTGGGGATCGTGGAAGCGTTGCACCAGCTGCAGCAGCGAGGATTTGCCCGCTCCCGATGGGCCGACGATTCCCACCTTCTGCCCGGCGGGTATGTCCAGGGTGAGGTCGTGGAGGATCGGATGGCGCGGATCATAGCCGAACGTCACGTGGCTGAACTCCACCCGCCCCTCGCCTACGCGCAGGCGGGTGGCACCCGGCGCATCACTCAGCGTCTGCGGCACACCAATGATATCGAGCGTTTCGCGTAGATAGCTGAACTGCTGGCTTACATCGATCAACGCCATGGCAAGATCGCGCGAGCCATGCAGGATGCGGAAGGTCATGGTGCTGATGATCACCACGTCACCCGTGCTGATCGCGCCGTTGGACCAGCGCCCGATCGCCCAGATCAGCGTGCCGCCGACGAACACCGCCAGCGTGAGGTCGTGCAGCCCGCGCATCCGTTCGACGAAGAACCAGCCGCGCCGCTGCGCCGCCGCCTCGTCGTGCAGGAAGCCGCGCAGCCGCGACAGCTCGCGCTCGCCCGCGGCAAAGGCCTTCACCACCCAGATGTTGCCGATCAGGTCGACCAGCTCGCCGCCGACCGTGCCGGCGCGCTCCGCGAAATCCTTGTGGTGCACGTGTCCCTGAAAGCCCAGGATCACCAGGCCGACGGTTACCAGCACAAAGATCCCGCCGAGCACGATCGCCATGGAGACGTCGATGGTGACGAAGATCAGCATTGCGCCGGCAAAGGCGATCAGCGGGGGCGTCACCTCCTGCAGGAGGCGGTGGATGATCGCCCCGAAGATGCCGGCGAGGCCGGAGATGCGGTGCCCGAGAGATCCGGCGCGCTGGTTCTGGAAAAACGGCATCTGATGCCCGGTGAGATAATCCACCATGTCGAGCCGGATGCCGACGCCTGACACCACCGTCGCATGACCCAGCGTCAGCGCGGCGAGCCGCTGCAACAGGCTTTCCAGGATCACCAGTCCCAGGAACAGCGCCAGCGCAGTATAGACGGCGGTGCGCAGCCGGTCGCCGTCGGTCATCGCATCGACCAGCAGCTTCATCGCATATTGCACACCGATCGAGCTGACCGACGCGCCCGCGACCAGCAGGCCAAGCAACAGGAAGATCCACGGCCGCGCGGCGATGTAGTGAAGCAGGAAACGGGTGGGGCTGGCCAGGAAAGGCATCGCTCTTCTCAAGATGCCGCTCCGGACAGAAAGCGGCCGGACGCCAAACGCCGCTTCGTCGCGACGGTTGCAGAGCCGTTATGATTTCGTTTGCAGAAGCGACGACATCGCTTGCGGATACGGGGTGCGGACAGAAGAAGGCGCATCAACCATGTTGCTGCGCCGAAATTAGGTCAGCGCCTATCCCTTATTTTCGCCCTTCCCGCCATGCTGTGCCAGGATCGCGACGAGCGCGCTGACCTGGGCGCGCAACTCTTCGACGCCGGCGGGGTCATAGCCCTGCGCCATCGTCGCGGGCACATGTCGCGCGGCATCGCGCAGCCGCCGGCCCTGTTCGGTAAGCGTCACCAGCACGCGGCGCTCGTCCTCGGGATCGCGTCGCCGGCTGATCAGTCCGCCCGCTTCCATCCGTTTCAGCAGCGGGGTCAGCGTGCCGCTATCGAGATACAGCCGCGAACCGAGGCTGCCCACCGTCTGCGGCGCCGCCTCCCACAGGACGAGCAGCAC
Source organism: Sphingomonas sp. (assembly GCA_042096015.1). Lineage (GTDB taxonomy): Bacteria > Pseudomonadota > Alphaproteobacteria > Sphingomonadales > Sphingomonadaceae > Sphingomonas. Next base: position 7,220 of record JBELMF010000141.1, on the reverse strand, counting down.
CAAATATTGCGGATAGGTCAGCCCCAGTTCGCGCAGCACCGGCGTGTAGAGCCGGTTGATGAGGTTGGTGGCGGCGTACAGCGGAAAGCACACCTGCCGGTCGAGCCGGAGCGGATCGTCCTGCGCCGCCGCCGCCACCGCATCGGTCATCGCGTCGCCACGTTCAGCGTGACGTCGACATTGCCCTTCACCGCGTTGGAATAGGGGCAGACGGCATGGGCCGCCCGAACGATTTCCTCGGCCTTTGCCTGATCGACGCCCGCGATCGTCACGTCCAAGGTGACTGCAAGGTTGAACCCGCCACCGGCACCCGGCAGCAGCCCGACTTCGCCGATCACCTCGATATCCTCGTCGCGCACCTTGTCGGCCTTTCCGCGGGTGACATGGATTACGGCATTCTCGAAGCACGCGGCGTAGCCGGCAGCGAACAGTTGTTCGGGGTTGGTCGCCCCACCCTTGCCGCCGAGTTCCTTCGGCATGGCGAGCGAAAGGTCCAGGATCCCGTCCTCGCTGCGCACCGTGCCGCTCCGCCCGCCTACGGCGGTCACTTTGGTGGAATAAAGGCTGCTCATGTCATCCGTCTCCATGTGATCAGTCGCGGACGGAATATGGTACGCCATTCCATTGCGCGCAACAGGTTGACATCAGGCATAGAAAAAGCCCGTCCGGAACAGGCCGAACGGGCTCCGCATCCACAAACGCGTCCAGCCGGTCAGGGCACCGCCACGCACGCGCCGACCACGGCGGCTAAAGGGATCAGGGCAAGGACCAGAGGAACAATCTGCTTCATGAGGGTAACCTTGGCGACATGTTGAGACACAAATGCGCGCCGGTCTCAAAGGTTGCCGCCCGGTGAACAACTTGCCTCGTCGTCCCCCCGTAACTCAAGTGCCGGATCGTCGAGCGTGCCAGTCGTCGGGAATGCGACGGAGCGGCCGGACGGCACGCGCGTCAGAGCAGGAAGTCGCCTGCCGTCAGCTCATGGGTGCCGGCCAGCCGGATCATGCCGTCGGCCTCGCCGTCTCCATTGCTGTCCAGCTCCACCACCGTCTCGCCGTCGACGTGGGCATAACGCACCTCTCCCGCCGCCCCGGAGAATGCCGCCGCGCCGACATAGACGAATGCATCATTGCGCCGGGTCGACACATCGGCGTCAAGCATCCGCAGGTCCAGGCGATCGCCGTCCGATGGCGAGAAGTCGCCGATCCAGTCGGCGGTAGCGCGCGTCGTGCCGAGATCGCCCTCGTCGAAAACGAAGCGATCCGTTCCGCCGCCGCCCCACATGCGATCCGCACCTGCGCCTCCGGTCAGCATGTCCCGGCCCCGGCCGCCTTCCAGATCATCGTCGCCCTGCATGCCGGACAGCACGTCACTGCCGGCCTGGCCGGAGAGGTGATTGGCGATGGCATTGCCGGTAAGCACATCGGCTGACCGGGAACCGATCACGCCTTCGATGTGGCGCAGCTGGTCCGTGCCATCGCTGGTCCGTGCGGAAAGAACCGCTCGCAGATCGACCACGACGCCATCGGTGTAGAAGTAATCGGCGTAGTCGAAGCCGTCGCCGCCATCGAGCACATCGTCTCCGGCGTCGCCCCGCACCACATCATCCCCGCCCCCGGCGGTGATATAGTCGTTGCCGGCCCCGCCGCGCAGATCGTCGGCGTGGTCGCTGCCGATAAAGGAGTCGTCGTAGCGGGACCCGATCACCACCTCGATGCCGCTCAGCGTATCGGTGCCGTAGGCGTGGCCTGCTCGGTCGGAGAAATCCCGCGCGTACCCCATCGAAAGGTCCACATGCACTTCGCCACCGGTGCGGGCATAGCTTACCGCGTCGATCCCGTCGCCACCGATCAGCATGTCGTTGCCCAGCCCGCCGACGAGCACGTCGTTGCCCAGGCCTCCGTCGATCCAATCGCCGCCGCGCCTTCCGGCAAGTTCATCATCACCCGCCAGGCCCAGGATCTCATCGGCCTGCGCGCGCCCGCGCAGCCGGTCATCCGCGTCGGTGCCGCGATAGTGGTTCTTGAACGCCATGTGTTCACCCCTGCCCGTTTCGCGCCGAAACTGGTACGCGTCACAAAATCGGCAGGCGACGGCGGATTCGGCGTCGTTAACCGTCCTGCGTTCCGCAGCGGGACGGTGTGCCTCGCCGCTCTCGATCAGCGTCGACCGAACAGCTTTTCGATATCCGCATGGGCCAGCTTCACCCAGGTAGGCCGCCCGTGATTGCACTGGCCGGAATGGGGCGTGACCTCCATCTCGCGGAGCAGCGCATTCATCTCCGCCACGGACAGCACGCGCCCGGCCCGCACCGAGCCGTGACACGCCATCGTCCCCGCCACGGCATCCAGGCGCTCGCGCAGGCTCAGCGCCTCATCGAAGGCGGCGAGGTCGTCGGCAAGGTCGCGCACCAGGCCGGCGGGATCACCGGCACCGAGCAACGCCGGGGTCGCACGCACCAATATTGCACGCGGGCCGAACCGTTCGAGTTCAACGCCCAGCTCGGCCAACTCACCGGCCCGCGCCTCAAGCCGGTCGCAGCCCGGCTCGTCCATCTCCACCACTTCCGGCAGGAGCAGCGACTGGGCCGCGACACGTCCGCTGTTCAGCGCGACGCGCATCCGTTCCAGCACTAGTCGCTCGTGCGCGGCATGCTGGTCGACGATGACCAGCCCGTCCTCCGCCTCCGCCACGATATAGGTCTTGGCCACCTGACCGCGCGCGACACCCAGCGGATGGCCGTCGGCGTGCGGCGGCGGTGCCCAGGCAGGCTCCGCCCTAGCGGCGGGCGGCGGCGCGAAGAAGCTGGGGCGATGCTCGTGGACGGTGGCGCCGGCGCTCCATCCGGAAGATGCCAGCCGCTCGCTCGGCGACGTTTCGCCGAACGCCGCGAGCCCAGCGTCGCTGCCCGCCGCGTCAGCGAGCATCGGCACCGGTTCGGCCGTGAACATCGCAAGGGCATCCTCGGGCGCACGGTGGGCGACGCGGTGCCCCGCGGCATCCAGTGCTCGCCGCAACCCGGAAACGATCAGCCCACGCACCAGCGCGGGATCGCGGAACCTCACCTCCGTCTTGGCCGGATGGACGTTCACGTCCACCTGATCCGGCGGCACGTCCAGGAACAGCGCGACCACCGCATGGCGATCGCGCGGCATCATCTCGGCATAGGCCCCGCGGATCGCGCCGATCAGAAGCCGGTCCTTCACCGGGCGGCCGTTTACGAAGAGATATTGATGATCGGCGATGCCCCGGTGAAAGGTGGGAAGGCTCGCCACGCCGCCAAGGCTCACGCCGTCGCGCTCCAGGTCGATGGGCACGCTATTCTGTTTCAACGCGCGGTCGATCAACGCCGCGACTCGCGCCGGGCGATCCTCTGGCTGAAGCGCCGCGAGCACGCGCCGGCCGTCCTGCTCCAGCGTGAAGATGATGTCCGGCCGCGCCATCGCGAGTCGCCGCACGACGTCGAGCGAGGCGGCATATTCCGCCCGGCCGGAACGCAGGAACTTTCGTCGCGCCGGCACCCGCTCGAACAGGCCTTCCACCATCACCCGGGTACCTGGCGGCAAGGCTGCTGGCCCGTCGCTCGCCAGCGTCCCGTTGTCGGTGATGCGGGACCATCCGTCCGCGCCCCGCACCCGGCTCTCGAGGGTCAAGCGCGCCACGCTGGCGATCGACGGCAACGCCTCCCCGCGGAATCCCATCGTCGCCACATGCTCGATGTCGTCGCCGGGCAGCTTGGATGTGGCGTGCCGCTCGAGGGCGAGGGCCATGTCGGACGGGCTCATGCCGCACCCGTCGTCGATCACCTCGATACGGCCGACACCGCCGTCGGCAAGGCGGATCGCGATCCGCGATGCGCCGGCATCGATTGCGTTCTCAACCAGTTCCTTCAACGCACTGGCCGGTCTTTCTACCACTTCACCGGCAGCGATACGGTTGACCAGATGTTCGGGGAGGCGACGTATTGACACGCTCACCGCCCTAGCCCAAGCGGCGCCATCCCGCGACCCCGTGACAGCAGCGATCCCCGGCCCAGAAATGGGCTAGGCCCAGGAAGCGACTTGCGGCCGCGGCGGCGGGATGATTGATGCACATCGCTCCGGCGACTCGGGGACGGAATTAAGCTGAACATGGCCTTCTCGCGTTTCTTCAAGTTCATGTCCCATGACATGGCGATCGATCTCGGTACGGCGAACACGGTGGTTTATCTGCGCGGTCGCGGGATCGTGCTCAACGAGCCCAGCGTCGTCGCGGTCGAAACGATCAACGGTATCAAGAAGGTGAAGGCCGTTGGCGAGGATGCCAAGCTGATGATGGGCAAGACGCCCGGCAACATCGAGGCGATCCGTCCTCTGCGCGATGGCGTGATCGCCGACATCGACGTCGCCGAGCAGATGATCAAGAGCTTCATCTACAAGGTGCACGGGCAGCGCAAGTTCATGCGCTGGCCCGAGATCGTGATCTGCGTGCCCTCCGGCTCGACGAAGGTCGAGCGGCGCGCGATTCGTGACGCCGCGTCAAACGCCGGCGCCAGCCAGGTGTGGCTGATCGAGGAGCCGATGGCGGCGGCGATCGGTGCCGACATGCCGGTCACGGAGCCGATCGGCAGCATGGTCGTCGACATCGGCGGCGGCACCACAGAGGTCGCGGTGCTGTCGCTGCGCGGCCTTGCCTACACGACCTCGGTGCGCGTTGGCGGCGACAAGATGGACGAGGCGATCGTCAGCTATGTGCGTCGCAACCACAATCTGCTGATCGGCGAAGCCACCGCGGAGCGGATCAAGCAGGAAGTGGGCATCGCCAAGCCGCCCGCCGACGGCATTGGCGTCACAATCCACATCAAGGGTCGCGATCTCGTCAACGGCGTGCCGAAGGAAATCCAGATCAACCAGGGCCAGATCGCCGAGGCCCTTTCCGAGCCGGTGGCGACGATCGTCGAAGGCGTGCGCGTCGCGCTGGAGAATACCGCGCCAGAGCTCGCGGCCGACATCGTCGACCAGGGCATCGTGCTTACCGGCGGCGGCGCGCTGCTGCAGGGGCTGGACGAGGTGCTGCGCGACGAAACCGGGCTGCCGGTCACCGTGGCGGAGGATCCGCTTACCTGCGTCGCGCTTGGTACCGGGCGCGCGCTGGAAGACCCGATCTATCGCGGCGTGTTGCAGAACGGTTGATCGTAAAGGAACATAGCGCATGGCGCCGTCGCGGGATCGGCGCCCGGGGTTCTCGCGACGGGCGCAATATACGCTCTTTTTGAGCTACATTCTGGCCATCGCGGGTGCGTTGGTCGGCGCGGTTCTGCTTGTGCTGTCGCAGTTCAACCCGCCCGTTTTTGCCGCGCTTCGCGCCACCGCGAACGAGATGACGGCGCCGGTATCGACCGGCGCCTCGGCCGTTCTGCGCGGCGTCGCGGCCGTGCCGGAGACGATCTCCACCTATTTCCGCGTCCACAGCGAAAATGCCGCGCTGCGGGCTGAAGTCGCACGGACCCATGATGCACTGGTCCAGGCGCGGGTCATTGTTCGCGACAATCGGCGCCTGCGCGGCCTTCTGAAGCTGCGCGAGGCAACGCCGGCCGTCGTCGCGACGGCACGGATCGTCAGTTCCAGCGCCTCCAGCACGCGGCGGTTCGGCATCCTCAACGCCGGTCGGTGGCAGGGCGTACGCCCAGGCATGCCGGTGCGCGGACCGGACGGATTGATCGGCCGGATCGTCGAAGCCGGTCCGAATACGGCGCGGGTGCTGCTCGCCATCGATCCTGAAAGCGTGGTGCCGGTGCGGCGCATCGGGGATGGATTGCCCGCGCTGGCCGCCGGTCGGGGCGACGGGCTGATCGACATCCGGTCGGTCGGCACCACCAATGCGCATTTGAAGCCGGGCGATCGCTTCGTCACGTCGGGCATTGGCGGCCTCTATACGCCGGGCGTCCTCGTCGCGCGCGTACTGCGATCCGGGTCGGACAACGCACCTGCCGCTCCCTCCGCTAATGCGGATACGTTCGATTTCGCGATCGTTAGCGCTCCGTTCCTGCCGCCGCCCCCGCCCGCTCCTGATACCCCGCCCGTGCCGCCTGCACCCCCGACGGTGCCGCAAGCGCAGCCGGAATGACCCCCCCCAGAAAGCCGTTCGAGGCGCCGGTGCCACGGTCGCGCGCGCGCGCGCTGCCATGGCTGACCGTGATGGGCGGCTCGCTCGTCACCGTCTTTCCGGTTGCCGCAAACCTGCCGTTGCTGCCGCCGTTCGGCCTGCTCATGCTGCTCGCCTGGCGCCTGCTCGCGCCGCTCGCGCTGCGGCGCTGGGCGCCGGCGTTGCTTGGTCTGTTCGACGATTGCCTCAGCGGTCAGCCGATGGGCAGTGCGATGCTGCTTTGGACCGTGTCCTTCTTCCTCATCGATCTCTTCGATCAGCGCACGCTGTTTCGGGCGTTTGCACAGGATTGGCTCATCGCGGCGGTCGCCATCGCCTTTTGCCTGATCGGCGGCCGGCTGGTCGCCACCCCCCTCGGCGGGCATGTCGATTCCGTGCTAGTGGTCCAGGTAATCGTGTCCATCCTGATCTTTCCCGTCGCCGCGCGCGTGGTCGCGTGGGTTGATCGCCGGCGTGTCGCCGAATGAGCCGCGTGCCGCGGATCGCCACGGAGGCGCAGCAGGGCTACACCTTCTCCCGCCGGGCATGGCTGCTCGGCGCGGCGCAGCTTGGCATGGGCGGGCTGCTTGCCGGTCGCATGGCGTGGCTGTCGGTGGCCGAGAACGAACGCTACAATCTTCTCAGCGAAAGCAATCGCGTCAACATGACGCTGATCCCGCCCCGGCGCGGCTGGCTAGTCGATCGACATGGTCATGCGATCGCCGACAACCGTACGGACTTCCGCGTTGACCTGATCCCCGACCGCATCGTCGATCAGGAACGCACGCTGGCCGCACTGCGCGATCTTCTTGCCCTGACGCAGGAGGATCTGCTGCGCGTCCGGGCCGATCTCAAGCACGCGGCGGGGTTCCAGCCGGTCAAAGTGGCCGAGAATGTCAGCTGGGAGCGCTTCGCGGCCGTTCAGGTGCGCCAGCCCGAGCTGCCCGGCGTCGCACCGACGCGGGGCTTCGCGCGACACTATCCCGCCGGTGCCGCCGTTGCCCATCTCACCGGCTATGTCGGCAGCGCCAACGCCGAACAGTATAAGGAAACCAAGGACCCCCTTCTGCTCACACCGGGCTTCAAGCTCGGCAAGG
>JBELMF010000140.1:0-9649 GCA_042096015.1 Sphingomonas sp. | reverse complement strand
ATAGCGTTGCGGGCGCGACATGGTTAACGCTGGTCACAGGGCTTCTTGAAGGAACAGCGAACGATGCGGGCGTGGCAGGCGATCGGGATGGCGGCGGGTGCGGCGATGCTGGCGGGCGCTTCGCCCGAGCGTCCGGAGTTCGGCCCCAATCTCGAACGCTTCACCTATCCCTGGCCGGTGCAGACGATGACGGTCGACATCGTCGGACAGCCGGCGACCATGGCATTCATGGATCTCGCCGCGGCACGGCCCAATGGGCGCACAGTGGTGCTGCTCCACGGCAAGAACTTCTGCGGAGCGACCTGGGGCTCCGCCGCGCGGGCGCTGACGACGGCCGGATACCGGGTCATCATCCCCGACCAGATCGGCTTCTGCAAATCCTCGAAGCCGCAGGCGGCGCAATACAGTTTCGCGATGCTCGCGAACAATACGAAGCGGCTGCTCGTCTCGCGCGGGGTGACGAAGGCGACGATCGTCGGGCATTCGATGGGCGGCATGCTGGCGATGCGCTACGCCATCATGTTCCCCGATGCGGTGGAGCGGCTCGTGCTGGTCAATCCGCTCGGCCTGGTCGACCGGTCGGAAGAGGGCGTGCCCTATACCGATGTCGATACGCTGTTCGCGGGCGAGAAGAAGACGACCTACGCCTCGATCAAGGCCTATCAGCAGAAGAACTATTATCACGACACGTGGAAGGCGCCGTACGATCGTTGGGTGTGGATGCTCGCCGGCATGTATGCCGGGCAGGGGCGTGAGACCGTCGCGCTCGCCCAAGCCAAGACCAGCGAGATGATCCGCACCCAGCCGGTCGCGCATGAACTCTACCGCCTCAAGCCGCCGACCACGGTGATCGTCGGCACGCTGGACAAGACGGCCTTCGGGCGGGCACAGGCGCCGGTCTCGCTTCAGCAGTTCCTCAAGGCGATCCCGCTCGTCGCGCCAGAAGCGGTGCGCAAGATGCCCAACGGCACGCTCGTGCGGCTCGACGGCCTCGGCCATTCGCCGCAGGTCGAAGATGCGGCACGGTTCGAGAAGACGCTGCTGACGGTGATCCGCTAGTCAGCCGACGCTCACTAATACCCGGCTCGTGCGAGGCGGGGGCGGTCATGCGGCGTGGCATGCGGCCGGCATGGTTTCGGCCGCGTTAAGGCGAGCGGCATTGACCGCGGGTGAGTCGATGCGTATAGGCGCGCCCGTTCGTGTCGGGTCCGCCCGCACGGGCAAGCTTGAACATTGCTGGATGCTTAGAGGGCCTCCGGTGGTCGTGCGCGACCGCCCCAAGGTCCTTTTCGTATTCCAAGTGCTGTCAGGGCTCCAGCAAAGTAACCTATGGAAAGGTGAAGGCTTCAATGCCGACGATCAACCAGCTGGTCCGCAAGGGCCGCGACCCGCAGAAGGCCAAGAGCAAGGTCCCTGCGATGGAGCAGAACCCGCAGAAGCGCGGTGTCTGCACCCGTGTCTATACGACGACCCCGAAGAAGCCGAACTCGGCGCTGCGCAAGGTGGCCAAGGTCCGCCTGACCAACCAGCGCGAAGTCATCAGCTACATCCCGGGTGAAGGCCACAACCTGCAGGAGCACTCGGTGGTGCTTATCCGCGGCGGTCGTGTGCGCGATCTTCCGGGCGTGCGCTACCATGTGCTGCGTGGCGTGCTCGACACGCAGGGCGTGAAGGACCGCAAGCAGTCGCGGTCGAAGTACGGTGCGAAGCGGCCGAAGTAAGCCGCTCCCGTCTCTCACCAGCTGATTGAAAGGTATTCCACATGGCGCGTCGTCGTCGTCCCGAGAAGCGGGAAATTCTGCCTGATCCCAAGTTCGGGGATGAGGTTCTGTCGAAGTTCATGAATTCGGTGATGCTGGACGGCAAGAAGTCCGTCGCCGAGGGTATCGTCTATTCGGCGCTCGAAACCGTCGAAACCCGCGCGAAGCGCGATCCGATCGGCGTGTTCCATGATGCGCTGAACAACATCAAGCCGGGCATCGAAGTGCGCAGCCGCCGCGTCGGCGGTGCGACGTACCAGGTGCCGGTCGAAGTCCGCCCCGAGCGTGCGCAGGCACTGGCGATCCGCTGGCTGATCGGCGCGGCGCGCGGCCGCAGCGAGAACACCATGTCGGCGCGTCTGTCGGGCGAGCTGCTCGACGCCTCGAACAACCGCGGCAATGCGGTGAAGAAGCGCGAAGACACGCACCGCATGGCCGAAGCCAACCGCGCCTTCAGCCACTACCGCTGGTAATGGCTGCGGCTTCCGTCTTGGAAGCGCAACGCACCTGAACTATATCGTGGGGAGCCGGCCGTGGGCCTGCTCCCCACATCGCTAAGGAAAGCCTGACATGGCCCGCAGCCATCCGCTCGAACTCTATCGCAACATCGGCATCATGGCCCATATCGACGCCGGCAAGACGACGACGACCGAGCGCATTCTCTACTACACCGGCAAGTCCTACAAGATCGGCGAAGTGCACGAGGGCACCGCGACGATGGACTGGATGGAGCAGGAGCAGGAGCGCGGCATCACGATCACGTCGGCTGCCACCACCTGCAAGTGGAAGGCGGAAGAGGGCAAGGGCCCCGAGCACCTGATCAACATCATCGATACGCCCGGCCACGTCGACTTCACGATTGAGGTCGAGCGTTCGCTGCGCGTGCTCGACGGTGCCGTTGCCTGCTTTGACGGCGTTGCCGGCGTTGAGCCGCAGTCCGAGACGGTGTGGCGTCAGGCCGACAAGTACGGCGTGCCGCGCATGTGCTTCGTCAACAAGCTCGACCGGACCGGTGCGGACTTCTATTTCTGCGTTCAGTCGATCATCGACCGCCTGGGTGCCAAGCCGGCCGTCCTGTATCTCCCGATCGGCATGGAAGGCGGCTTCAAGGGCCTGGTCGACCTGGTGGAGAACCGTGCGATCATCTGGCTCGAGGAATCGCTGGGCGCGAAGTTCGAATATCAGCCGATCCCCGACGACATGGTCGAGAAGGCGGCGAAGTATCGCAGCGACCTGATCGAGCTGGCCGTCGAGCAGGACGACGACGCGATGGAAGCGTATCTCGAGGGCAACGAGCCTGACGCGGCGACGCTCAAGAAGCTGATCCGCAAGGGAACGCTCAACATGGCGTTCGTGCCGGTGGTCTGCGGTTCTGCGTTCAAGAACAAGGGCGTGCAGCCCCTGCTCGACGCCGTGGTCGACTTCCTGCCGAGCCCGCTTGACGTGCCGGCGATCAAGGGCGTGAAGCTCGACGGCGAGACGCCGGATGAGCGTCCGTCGTCGGACGATGCGCCGTTCTCGGCGCTGGCGTTCAAGATCATGAACGACCCGTTCGTCGGTTCGCTCACCTTCGCGCGCATTTATTCGGGCGTCCTCACCAAGGGCGGCTACCTGAATTCGGTGAAGGACAAGAAGGAAAAGATCGGCCGTATGCTCCTGATGCACGCGAACTCGCGTGAGGACATCGAGGAAGCGCGCGCCGGCGACATCGTCGCGATCGCGGGTCTCAAGGAGACCACGACGGGCGATACCCTTTGCGATCCGGCGCACCCGATCATTCTGGAGCGCATGGAGTTCCCCGAGCCCGTTATCGAGCTGTCGGTGGAGCCGAAGACGAAGGCGGACCAGGAGAAGATGGGCATCGCGCTCAATCGTCTCGCTGCCGAGGATCCCTCGTTCCGCGTGTCGACCGATCACGAATCGGGTCAGACGATCATCAAGGGGATGGGCGAGCTCCACCTCGAGATCCTCGTCGACCGCATGAAGCGCGAGTTCAAGGTCGAGGCGAACGTCGGTGCGCCGCAGGTGGCGTACCGCGAATACCTCAAGAAGAAGGTCGACATCGACTATACGCACAAGAAGCAGTCGGGCGGCTCGGGCCAGTTCGGCCGCGTGAAGGCGACGTTGGTGCCGGGTGAGCGCGGTTCGGGCTATCAGTTCTTCGACGAGGTCAAGGGCGGCAACATTCCGCGCGAATACATCCCGTCGGTGGAGAAGGGCTTCAAGGAGACCGCGGAGACGGGTCACCTGATCGGCTTCCCGATCATCGACTTCGAGGTTCACCTGACGGACGGCGCGTACCACGACGTCGACTCGTCGGCACTGGCCTTCGAAATCTGTGCCCGCGGCGCCATGCGCGAAGCGGCGGCGAAGGCAGGCATTACGCTGCTGGAGCCGGTGATGAAGGTCGAGGTCGTGACGCCGGAGGATTATCTCGGCGATGTGATCGGCGACATGAACTCGCGTCGCGGCCAGATTCAGGGCACCGACACGCGCGGCAACGCGCAGGCGGTGACGGCGATGGTGCCGCTCGCGAACATGTTCGGCTACGTCAATCAGCTGCGCTCCTTCACCCAGGGCCGCGCCAGCTACTCGATGCAGTTCTCGCACTATGACGAAGTGCCGCAGAACGTCGCGGACGAGGTGAAGGCCAAGATGGCCTGATCCTGAGGCGGGTAGGGGCCGAGCAACGCTTGGCCCCGGCTCGCCGATCGCCCTGCCCCGAGCGGAGCGCCGGCATCGCGCCGGCGGGACGCGAACGGACAGGGTTTGCGCAACCAAGATTCAGTCGTTATGGGGCCGCCTTCACGGCGAGTCCTCGTGCGGCTCAAGTGGAAATCCAGAAGGTAGGGAAACAATGGCTAAGGCTAAGTTTGAGCGGACCAAGCCGCACCTGAACATCGGCACCATCGGTCACGTCGACCATGGCAAGACCTCGCTGACGGCAGCGATCACGAAGGTTCTCGCGGACACCTCGGGCGGCGTCGCCGTCGACTTCGCGAACATCGACAAGGCGCCGGAAGAGCGCGAGCGCGGCATCACCATCTCGACCGCGCACGTCGAGTATGAGACCGCCAACCGTCACTATGCGCACGTCGATTGCCCGGGCCACGCTGACTATGTGAAGAACATGATCACCGGCGCCGCTCAGATGGACGGCGCGATCCTGGTCGTGTCGGCCACCGACGGCCCGATGCCGCAGACCCGCGAGCACATCCTGCTCGCCCGTCAGGTCGGCGTGCCGGCGATGGTCGTGTTCATGAACAAGGTCGACCTGGTCGACGACGAAGAGATCCTGGAGCTCGTCGAGCTCGAGGTTCGCGAGCTGCTGTCCTCGTACGAGTTCCCGGGCGACGACATTCCGATCATTAAGGGTTCGGCCACCTGCGCGCTGTCGGGTTCGGACCAGAAGCTCGGCCAGGACGCCGTTCTCGAGCTGATGAAGGCGGTCGACGAGTACATCCCGCAGCCGGAGCGTCCGCTCGACAAGCCATTCATGATGCCGATCGAAGACGTGTTCTCGATCTCGGGTCGTGGTACGGTGGTCACGGGCCGTGTCGAGACCGGCATCATCAAGGTTGGTGAGGAAGTCGAGATCGTCGGCATCCACCCGGAGGTCCGCAAGACCACCGTCACCGGCGTCGAGATGTTCCGCAAGCTGCTCGACCAGGGCCAGGCCGGCGACAACGTCGGCGCGCTGATCCGTGGCGTCGCCCGTGACGAGGTCGAGCGTGGCCAGGTGCTCTGCAAGCCGGGCTCGATCAAGCCGCACACCGACTTCTCGTCGGAAGTGTACGTGCTGTCGAAGGACGAAGGTGGCCGTCACACGCCGTTCTTCGCCAACTATCGTCCGCAGTTCTACTTCCGCACCACGGACGTGACCGGCACCGTTGAGCTGCCTGAGGGCACCGAGATGGTGATGCCGGGCGACAACGTCGCGCTGGGCATCAAGCTGATCGCGCCGATCGCCATGGACGTGGGCCAGCGCTTCACGATCCGTGAGGGTGGCCGCACCGTGGGTGCGGGCGTCGTCAGCGCCATCGCCAAGTAAGATCTTTCACCAGATCTAGCGGTTCGCCGCAAAACAGCCGCCCGGCGCGCCGAATGGTGCGTCGGGCGGTTGCCTTTTAATGAGGGCACGGTTATTGGCCGCGCCTTCGCAGATTCACGAACAGCAAGAGCCGCGTTCACGTGGCCCGCTCTTTCGCATCGGTAGGGATTATGGACAGCAACATCCGCATTCGCCTGAAGGCGTTCGATCATCGCGTGCTCGATCAGGCGACCGGCGACATCGCCGACACCGCCCGACGTACCGGCGCCCTCATTCGCGGTCCGATTCCCCTGCCGACGCGCATCGAGAAGTTCACGGTCAACCGTGGCCCGCATATCGACAAGAAGAGCCGCGAGCAGTTCGAGGTGCGCACCTACAAGCGCATGCTCGACATCGTGCAGCCGACCCCGCAGACCGTCGACGCGCTGATGAAGCTCGACCTCGCGGCGGGCGTTGACGTCGAGATTAAGCTGGCGTAATGCGCCGCATCCCGCGGTTGACCTCGAGTCCCGCGGGTTTGTTTCGTTTCCGCAGGTTCGGAAACGGTTAGGACCCGAACTGGGCACCTAAAGCAAGAGATACCGCCAGTCATTCCGGTGGCTGGGACAGCGTCTCCCGTCTGTTTCCCTCGGGAAGCAACCAGCCCGGGACGGGGGCGCGCTTCGCATTTTCCGGGCTGGAAATCGATCGGCTCTTTCAGGGCCGGTCACAAGCACCTGTGGGATGGGCCCATGGGTGCCTCTGTTGAGGAGCTACGGATCATGCGTACCGGCGTGATCGCGAAGAAGATGGGCATGACCCGCCTGTTCCAGGATGATGGCCGCCACGTGCCGGTCACCGTCCTGCAGCTGGAAGGGCTTCAGGTCGTCTCTCGCCGCGAAACCGATCGTGACGGCTACACCGCCGTCCAGCTTGGCGCAGGCGTCGCCAAGGCCAAGAATGTCGCCAAGCCGCAGCGCGGCCACTTCGGCAAGGCCGAAGTCGAGCCCAAGGCGGTCGTCCACGAATTCCGCGTCAGCGAGGACAACCTCCTCGACGTCGGCGCCGAGATTTCGGCCGACCACTTCGTTGCCGGTCAGTTCGTCGATATCCAGGGTCGTACCCAGGGTAAGGGTTTCGCCGGCGCCATGAAGCGCTGGAACTTCGGCGGTCTGCGCGCGACCCACGGCGTATCGGTCTCGCACCGTTCGCACGGTTCGACCGGTAACCGCCAGGATCCGGGCCGCGTCTTCAAGAACAAGAAGATGGCCGGTCACATGGGTGATCGTAACCGCACGCAGCAGAACCTCGAGATCGTCGGCACCGACGTCGAGCGCGGTCTGATCTTCGTCAAGGGTTCGGTCCCTGGCTCGAAGGGCGGCTGGCTGTTCGTCAAGGACGCCGTGAAGCTGAAGCCGCATGCCGACGCACCGCGTCCGGCCGGCCTGAAGGCTGCCAATAGCAACAACGCAGCGGCTGCTCCGGCACCCGAAGCGACCGACGGCCAGGAGGGCTGAACGTGAAGGTCAAGGTTTCCTCCTTTGCCGGCACCGACGCTGCAGAGATCGAGCTCAACGACGAGGTCTTCGGCCTCGATCCGCGCGCCGACATCCTGCACCGCGTCGTCACCTGGCAGCTCGAGAAGCGTCGCGGCACCGCCCGCGGTACGCGTGAGCGCGCCGATGTCGCCCGTTCGGGCAAGAAGCTTGGTCGCCAGAAGGGTGGCGGTGTGGCGCGTCACGGCGATCGCCGTGCGCCCGTCTTCATCGGCGGTGGTAAGGCTCACGGTGCCCGTGTTCGTGACTTCAATCCGGGTCTGAACAAGAAGGTCCGTGCGCTCGGTCTCAAGATGGCGCTGTCGAGCCATGCCAAGGCCGGCTCGCTGATCGTGCTCGACGGCTTCGAGGTCCAGAAGACCAAGGAGCTCAAGGGCCACTTCGCGACGCTTAACGTCGGCAAGCGCACGCTTGTGATCGACGGTGAGACGGCTGAGGGCTTCCGCGCCGGCTACAACCTGCCGGGCGTGGATCTGCTCCCGGCGGTCGGCGCGAACGTCTATGACATCATCAAGGCCGATACGCTGGTGCTGACCCGGGCGGCGGTCGAGAAGCTGGAGGCGCGCTTCAATGGCTAAGCAGCAGAAGGCGATCGACCCGCGTCACTATGACGTGATTGTCGCGCCGCACATCACCGAGAAGTCGACCCTTCTCTCCGAGCAGAACGCCGTGGTGTTCAAGGTGGCCAAGAAGGCCTCCAAGCCGGAGATCAAGGCGGCGGTTGAAGCGATCTTCGACGTCAGCGTCGTTGGCGTGAACACCATCGTCCAGAAGGGCAAGACGAAGCGCTGGAAGGGCGCTCCGTACTTCCGCCAGGATATGAAGAAGGCGATCGTCACGCTCAAGGACGGGCAGTCGATCGACGTCACCGAGGGGGCCAACTAAGATGGCACTCAAGCATTATAACCCGACCAGCCCGGCCATGCGTGGCCTGGTCCTGATCGACCGTTCGACGCTGCACAAGGGCGCGCCCGTCAAGGCGCTGACTGAGGGCAAGCGCAAGACCGGCGGCCGGAACAACAAGGGTCACGTGACGTCGCGCGGCATCGCCGGCGGTCACAAGCAGAAGTATCGCTACATCGACTTCAAGCGTCGCAAGTGGGACGCCGAGGGTACGGTTGAGCGGCTCGAGTATGACCCGAACCGTACCGCGTTCATCGCGCTGGTCAGCTACGCCGATGGCGAGCAGGCATACATCATCGCGCCTCAGCGTCTCGGCGTTGGCGACAAGGTGATCGCCGGCAAGAAGACCGACGTGAAGCCGGGCAATGCCATGGAGCTGGGCCAGGTCCCGGTCGGCACCATCGTCCACAATGTGGAGATGAAGCCGATGAAGGGTGGCCAGATCGCTCGTTCGGCCGGCACGTATGTGCAGGTCGTCGGTCGTGATCGCGGCATGGTGATTGTTCGCCTGAACTCGGGCGAGCAGCGCTATATTCGCAGCGAGTGCATGGCCACGGTTGGTGCGGTGTCGAACCCAGACAACCAGAACCAGAACTTCGGCAAGGCGGGGCGCAGCCGCTGGATGGGCAAGCGTCCGCTTACCCGTGGCGTCGCGAAGAACCCGGTCGACCACCCGCACGGCGGCGGTGAAGGCCGCACCTCGGGCGGCCGTCACCCGGTCACCCCGTGGGGCAAGCCGACGAAGGGTGCGCGCACCCGCCACAACAAGGCGACGGACAAGATGATCATCCGCAGCCGTCACGCGAGGAAGAAGTAATGGCTCGCTCCGTCTGGAAGGGTCCGTTCGTGGACCTTCATCTGCTGAAGAAGGCAGAGGTGTCGCAGGACAGCAATGGCCGCGGCGGTCCGATCAAGACCTGGTCGCGCCGTTCCACCATTCTGCCGCAGTTCGTCGGTCTGACGTTCAACGTGTACAACGGCCGCAAGTTCGTGCCGGTGTCGGTGAACGAGGACATGGTTGGCATGAAGCTGGGTGAGTTCGCGCCGACGCGCTACTTCCCGGGTCACGCCGCTGACAAGAAGGGCAAGCGCTGATGAGCAAGCCTCAGTCCCCCCGCAAGGTCGACGAGAAGTCGGCCCTGTCGGTCGGCACGCAGATCCGTGGTTCGGCGCAGAAGCTGAACCTGGTGGCCGGCCTGATCCGCGGCCGCTCGGCGTCCGACGCGATGAACATCCTCGCCTTCTCCAAGAAGGCGATGGCGGTTGACGCGCGCAAGGTGCTGGCTTCGGCCATCGCCAACGCCGAAAACAACCACAACCTCGATGTCGACGCGCTCGTCGTTCACGAGGCGTCGGTCGGCAAGTCGATCACCATGAAGCGGTTCGCCACGCGCGGCCGC
>JBELMF010000139.1:0-9764 GCA_042096015.1 Sphingomonas sp. | reverse complement strand
GGGCGCCACGAGCGTATAGGCGATCCCCGTCGCACCGCCGCGCCCGGTTCGCCCGATGCGATGGACATAGTCGTCCGGGTGCCATGGCGCGTCGAAGTTGAAAACGTGGCTGACGCCCTTCACGTCGAGCCCGCGCGCGGCGACATCGGAGGCGACCAGGATGTTGATGTCGCCCTTCTTGAACCGATCGAGTTCGGCGAGGCGAGCGGGCTGTTCCATATCGCCATGGATCTCGCCGGCGGCGAAGCCATGCTTCTTCAGGCTTTTGTTAAGCTCGCGCACCGTGGTCTTGCGGTTGCAGAAGATGATGGCGGTGCTCACCGCTTCCTCCCGCAACAGGTGACGCAGCACCTCGCGCTTCTCGAACGCCGATGCCTTCACCGGCACCACCCACTGGGTGATGTTGGTGTTGGTCGATGCGGGCCGGGCAACCTCGATCGTCTTCGGATTTTCGAGGAACTTGTCGGCCAGTTTCTTGATCGGCGGCGGCATGGTGGCCGAGAACAGCAGCGTCTGGCGTTGCTTGGGCAGCTTGGTGCAGATCTCCTCGATATCGGGGATGAACCCCATGTCGAGCATGCGATCGGCCTCGTCGATCACCAGCATGTTGCAACCGTTGAGCAGGATCTTGCCTCGCCCGAACAGGTCCATCAGCCGACCCGGCGTCGCGATCAGCACGTCGACGCCCTTTTCCAGCGCCTTCACCTGATCGCCCATCTGCACGCCGCCGATCAGCAGCGCCATCGAGAGCTTGTGGTACTTGCCGTAGATCTCGAAATTCTCGGCGACCTGTGCCGCCAGCTCGCGCGTCGGCTCCAGGATCAGGCTCCGCGGCATCAGCGCGCGGGCGCGGCCATGCGCCAGAATGTCGATCATCGGCAGCACGAAGCCGGCCGTCTTGCCGGTACCGGTCTGGGCGATTCCGATGATGTCGCGCATCATCAGCACGCTCGGAATTGCCGAGGCCTGGATCGGCGTCGGCTCCGTATAGCCCGTGTCTTCCACGGCGCGGAGAAGTTCGTCTGACAGGCCGAGGTCGGCGAAGCTCATGGCGATCCTGAAAAGAAGGCGCGTC
Organism: Sphingomonas sp.; assembly: GCA_042096015.1. Taxonomy (GTDB): domain Bacteria; phylum Pseudomonadota; class Alphaproteobacteria; order Sphingomonadales; family Sphingomonadaceae; genus Sphingomonas. The sequence goes on along the minus strand of JBELMF010000139.1, from coordinate 8,689 downwards.
GATGCCGCCCTTTACGGTCCGCGCGAGACGCGATCAGACTCGAAATGTCAAGGAAAACGGGCGCATTCTCCGCTTTCGACCGCTATTTCTTTTCGACCAGCGTCCGAAACCGGTGAATCTCGCATCGCCCGCCCGATCGCGTGCGCAGCAGATCACGCCCCGCGCAAACCTTCCCATCCTTCGCGCGCTTCAGATAAAAGCCGTTGTAGAAATTCAACGCCGGGCAATCATCATCCAGCTTTGCGCGCAGCCGGCGGCCGTCCGTCACGATCAGATCGACGTCGCCGTCAGGCGAGATGGTCGCACTGGCAAGGGTGTCCGCCTCGACGCACCTGGGCGCCTTCTTCTCCTCCCAGGAGATCACCGGCGCGGGCCGGCGACGCGACGGGATCGGCAACCGCGGAATGCGGATGACGATCCGCTCCCGATACGTAAGCTGCGCCACCTGCACAGCCTGCGGCTCGCTTGCGGATATCGCCAGCGGAGCGGCAAGCAGGAGCGGCAGCGCGGGACGGGTAGGCTTGAGCATAAGCGTATGCCCCGGTGCCGCGAACAATTTGAACAACGGATGAATTGCGGCGATCATATGGCAATGACTCCGCAGCAAACGCTCCTGCTCGACGCCCTGGGCACATCGCTCCCCTCCCGCTCGATCGTCACCGACCAAGCATTGATCGCGCCCTGGGAGACCGATTGGCGTCAACGCTGGCACGGCTCCACCCCGATCCTCTTCCAGCCGGGTGAGGTCGCGGAGGTTCAGGCGATCGTGGCCGCCGCGAACCGACTTCGCGTGCCGCTGACCCCGCAAGGGGGCAACACCTCGATGGTCGGCGGCGCGACCCCGCTCGCGGACGGGACCGCGGCGATCCTTTCGCTGCGCCGCCTCAACCGGCTGCGCTCGATCGACCCGGAGGCCGGGCTCGCGATCGCAGAGGCCGGGGTGATCCTTTCTGACCTGCACGCGGCCGCCGGCCGGGAGGGGCGTCGCTTTCCGCTGACGCTGGGCGCGCGCGGCTCGGCGACGGTCGGCGGGCTTGTTTCAACCAATGCCGGCGGCACCCAGGTGCTGCGCTGGGGTACGATGCGGGGCCTGGTTGCCGGCATTGAGGCGGTGCTGACAGACGGCAGCCTGTTCGAAGGCCTTTCGGCGCTGAAAAAGGACAATCGCGGCTATGACCTGAAGCAACTGCTGATCGGCGCGGAGGGAACGCTGGCGATCGTCACCGCGGCCACGCTCCGGCTGGCGCCGGCGATCGTGGCGCGCACGGTGGCCTGGGTGGGCGTGCCGACGCCGGACGCCGCCCTGCGACTGCTCCGCCGGTTCGAGGCGGCCAGCGATGCGGTCGAGAGCTTCGAACTGCTGCCCGCCGAGTCGCTGCAGGCAGTATTGACGCATATCCCGGACACCCGCGCCCCGTTGGCCGGCGCGCATCCCTGGCACGTCCTGATCGAAGCGGTAACCAGCGATGCAAGCGCGCAGCAACCGGCGGCCCTGGTCGAGCGCGTTCTCGCCACGGCGATCGAAGACCGCCTCGTCAGCGACGCCACCATCGCGGCCAGCGAGGCGCAGGCGGACGCATTCTGGCGGATCCGCGATTCGATCTCCGATGCCGAACGGGCCAGCGGCCCCGCGGCGCAGCACGACATTTCCGTGCCTGTGGAGGCGATGCCGCGCTTCCTGATCGAGGCGGCGGCCGCGTGCGACGCGCGTTTCCCGGGAACCCGGGCCAGCGGCTTCGGCCATCTGGGCGACGGCAACGTCCACTTCCACGTTCGCGCGCCCGCCGGGGCGGATCGGGCAAAGTGGCTGGCGGAGGAAGCACCTGGCGTCACCCGGTTCGTCGACGATCTGGTGATCGCCGCGGGCGGATCGATCTCGGCCGAACATGGCATTGGCCAGATGAAGCTCGCCGAACTGGAGCGGCTGTCGTCCCCCACCCGCATGGCGATGCTGCGCGCAATCAAGACGGCGTTCGATCCGAACGGGATCCTCAATCCGGGTAAGCTCGTGGCGCTTGCGCCGAATGCGGCGGGCGAATAGGGCGCGCGGGTTCGGGCGACGCGGGTTGCCCCGCGACAGCATCTGGAGAGTCTTAAATGGCCAGCGCGCCGCAGCAGCAGCTTCCGCTTTTCTACAACGGCCTGGAGCCGCTTTCGAGCGAACTGCACGCCGATTACAAGATCCGCGCGGCGACGTCCGCGCCCTTTCTCGCCACCCAGCATGCGGTGCCGGTCACGATCGACGAATTTCCGCTGGTGCAGCGTTACATGCCGATCGTCTTTTCGGCGGGCGAGGATTCGATCCCGATCGCGCTGATGGGCTTGAACGAGGGCGTGAACGTATTCGTCGACGCCGAAGGGAAGCTGATCGAGGATACCTTCTACGTTCCGGCCTACATCCGCCGTTACCCCTATCTCCTCGCGCGCCTGCGTCCCGATGCGCAGGAGCTTTCGCTGTGCTTCGATCCCACGTCCGACACGATCGGCCGCTTCGATGAGGGGCAGCCGCTGTTCGAGAACGGCCAGCCGAGCGACGTCACCAAGAACATCCTCGCCTTCAACGAGCAGTTCGAGCAGGCGGGCGCGCGTACGGCGCAGTTCATGAAGGAACTGAAGGAAGCCGAGCTGCTGATGGACGGCGAGGTATCGATCCAGCAGGAAGGCTTCGACCAGCCGTTCGTGTATCGCGGCTTCCAGATGATCAACGAGGAAAAGCTGCAGGACATGCGCGGCGATCAGCTGCGCAAGATGAACCAGAGCGGCATGCTCCCGCTGCTCTATGCCCATCTGTTCTCGCTGTCGCTGATGCGCGAAGTGTTCGCGCGGCAGGTGCGGCTGGGCAAGATGCCGCAGCCGAACCTGGCGGGCTGAGACCAGGCGATCATGAACCGGCCCCCGATGAATGCGCGTTACTCGGGGGTCGCGATCGCCTTTCACTGGTCGATCGCGCTGCTCGTGATCGCCAATCTGGCGATCGGCCTGCTGCCGCCGCTGCGCTTCCTGATGTCGGCCCATAAGGCGATCGGCATCACGATCCTCTTCGCGACCTTCGGGCGACTGGCATGGCGCCTCGCCCATCGCGCTCCGCCGCTGCCGCCCGGCACGGCGGGGTGGGAGAAGGGCGCGGCCCATGCGACGCACTGGGGCCTATACCTGTTATTGATCGCCATGCCGCTGAGCGGCTGGGCAATGGTGTCCGGAAGCGCGAAGCGCCGGCCGCTAGACTGGTTCGGCGCCTTCGACATCCCCTACCTGCCGGTGTCCGGCGCGGCCGGCCAGGTCGGCCACACGATACACGGACTGTTCGGATGGGTGATGCTGGCCCTCGTCGTGCTGCACATCGCGGCTGCGCTGCGCGATCACCTGTTGCTGAGAGACGATGTCCTCCTGCGGATGATTCCGACGACCCGGCGCTGACTGACGACGCGCTGACGGACAGGGCTTGAAACCCAATCGCACCTTTCTAAGTTATGTGCATACGGTTTCCGTGTCCCCCCTTTCGCGGAACCGTATGGCACACCCCTTGGGTGTGTCTCCTCCCTGAACCTTGGCCACCTCGGGCATCAGCCCGGGGTGGTTTTTTTTCATTCGGCCGCCAGGGCGGCGGGCCCACCCATCGCCTCGTCGGTCAGCGCATCGATAATTCTCCGCAGCAGCAGCACGACCCGCTCAAAGCCCGATCCGGGCTGATCGAGCTGCGGATCGAGATACATCGAGCGGTCAATCTCCAGCTGGATGGCATGGACGCCAGCCCCGGGTCGGCCGTGGCGCTCCAGAATATAGCCTCCCGCATAAGGCACATTCATCGCGTGCTGGATGCGGGCCGACTCGATCGCGCCTTCCACCCGGCTGATGAAGCGCCCGCCGGCCGATCGCCCGAAGCGGTCACCGATGACGATCCGGGCCCGTGACTTCGCGATCGGCGGCATGGAATGGATGTCGAGCAACACCGCAACCCCGAAGCGCTCCCGAGCCGCCGCCAGCGCATCACCGAGTGCGCGATGATAGGGCCGATGCGCCCCCGCGATTCGCGCCATCACCTCATCGCCGCTCAACCGATGGCGCCACAATTCGCCCGATGTCCCCGTGCGGCGGGGGACCAGGCCAAGGCCGCTGCGCACCTTGCTGCTGACCGGCCCGCCCGGCGCCCCGTCGTCGAGTCGCGGATCGCGATCCTCCTCGGCACGGTTCAGGTCGATCCAGGCACGCGCGGTGTGCTGGACGATCATGGTCTCCACCCCTCGGGCCGCTTGCGCGACCTTGTCCACGAACCGGTCTTCCAGGCCGGTCAGCGCGCGTAGCGGCACGCGGAGTGCGGAATGCAGCGGGAGCGGATAGTCGCGACCGGCATGGGGTACGGACAGCACGACCGGGCTCCTCGGCGGTGTGTCGCCGATCAAATCGAAGGACCGCTGCATCGAAATTCAGCCTAGGAAGTAAGTCCGCCTGTCGCAATGCGAGACAGCATGACACTTCACGGTCTGGAAACGTTAACCTGATTCCGCATATTTGGCCGCCTGATCGCAGGAACTTACGAATGATCCGAATCTTGCTGGCCGAGGACGACCAGGTGATGCGCGAATATCTCGCGCGTGCGCTGGAAAAGTCGGGCTACGCAGTCACGGCGGTGGACCGTGGCACGGCCGCGCTTCCGTTGGTTGAGCAGGAGGAGTTCGATCTCCTGCTCACCGATATCGTCATGCCCGAAATGGACGGCATCGAGCTGGCGCAGAAGGCCAGCGAACTGCGTCCGAAGCTGCGTGTCATGTTCATCACCGGATTCGCGGCGGTGACGCTGAAGGCCGGCAAATCGATGCCGCAGGCGCGTGTCCTCTCCAAACCCTTCCACCTGCGCGATCTCGTGCTCGAGGTGGATCGCATGTTCGAAGTGGGAGAATTTGAAGGATCGTCTTGAGCGGGCTTGCGCGGGGCGCCGCACCCGGCTAATGGCCCCGCTCCCGGGGGGCGTGTAGCTCAGTGGTAGAGCACTGTGTTGACATCGCAGGGGTCGCAAGTTCAATCCTTGCCACGCCCACCATTTGAAAGCCCCGCCCCTTCCCAGAGGGGGCGGGGCTTTTCATAACTGATCGGCTCCTCACACGCGATGTGGCTACCCGCGGTGGGATTGCGGGATTTGCGAAGCGAATGCGCCGGTTCGATCGCATCGGTCGCCGCGTTGCCCGGTGAACCCCGAAACCCTGCGTGAAACGCGCGATGGCCGACACCATCTCAGCAAGCGCTTGTTCAAGCGACTCGTCTCATGGTGACGGCAGAAGGGAAAATGTTCCCTCCAGAGCAGGGCTACGGCTCAGAGAAGGAGAGGTGGTTCACGCTATGCCGGCACCGCATAAAGATCGTGTCGACGTCTATCATCGCGAGCGCGCCGTTGCGGAGCGCCGTGCGGCGATGCGCGCGCAGGACGTGCGCGCCCGCGCCGTACATCTGGAACTCGCCTATCAACATGAACTGGCCCAGGCGATCGCCTGGTATCGCGAGGAACACGCGGCGGACCGGGGCATGGCAACGCGGCTTGGCGCCCGCGCGCGCCTGACATAGGTCTAGAGGCCGCGCCAGCGTAGTGGCTCGGGCAGTTCTTCTCCGGAAAAATCAACCTGCAGAACCCGGCGGCGGGCGACGACGGCCGTTGCGGCAGAGGCATGCAGGATCGGCGTCGCATAAGCCCATATATCGCCCGCCTCCGCGAGGCACGCGCGGACGCCGCATCGCGACACGACGGCTGCAATCCCATTCTCGGCGATACGACCGAGGCGGTGCGAGCCGGGCGCGATCAGCAGCGGCGCATTGCTTACCGGTACATCGTCCAGATGGATGCGCATCGTCAGCATCGCATCGATCAGCGCGAAGGGAGGCCCGACATGCTGCAAGCCTGCCTTGCGACTCCACGGGCCGTAGCCGGGCACGTCATGGCGGGCATGGACCACGATCGTACGGTCCTGGTGCCAGCCGAGCGCCCAGTTGGTGGCGGGCGACTTGTCGAACAGGATGGCACGCACCGCCCGTGCGTTTTCGCCGAGGTGCCGGATCGCAATTGCCCGAACTGGACGGCAGTCGACGAGCGCCCGCACGGCGGGGTTGTCGTGGAGGCGGATGCCGGCGCGGTCCGGTGCCAAGCTGTCCGTCAGTGCGATCAGGTCCGGTAGAATCGAAAGAGCGGCGCCCGGATGGTGCGCCGCTCCGTCAGTTTGAAGTTCAGAGGCCGACATGGGAGTGAATCCCATGTCGTCAGACGCCGCTTTGGCGGCGCTGGCCGGCCGCGCGGCGGCGTGCATCGCGTCGCTTGCACACGCCGGCCTGCTGCTGCGCTGCACGTCTGCCACGCTTAGAGCTTTTCGGTCAGCTCCGGCACCACCTTGAACAGGTCACCGACCAGGCCGATGTCGGCGACCTGGAAGATCGGCGCATCCTCGTCCTTGTTGATGGCGATGATGGTCTTGGAATCCTTCATGCCCGCCAGGTGCTGGATCGCGCCCGAGATGCCGACCGCGATATAGACTTCCGGGGCGACGATCTTGCCGGTCTGGCCGACCTGATAGTCATTGGGCACATAGCCCGCGTCCACCGCCGCGCGGCTCGCGCCGACCCCGGCGCCGAGCTTGTCGGCAAGCGGCTCGATCAGGTTGGTGAAGTTCTCGCCATTCTGCAGCGCGCGGCCGCCGGAGACGATGATCTTCGCGCTGGTCAACTCCGGCCGTTCGCTCTTGGCGATTTCCTGGCCCTCGAAGGTCGAGAGGCCCTTGTCACCAGTGGAGGCAACCGCCTCCACAACGCCCGAGCCGCCCTCTGCGGCCGCCTTATCAAAGGCGGTGGTGCGCACGGTGAGCACCTTCTTGGCATCCGACGTCTGCACCGTAGCGATCGCATTGCCGGCGTAGATCGGGCGGGTAAACGTGTCCTCGCCCTCGACCGACAGCACTTCGGAGATCTGCATCACGTCCAGCAGCGCGGCGACACGCGGCGCGATGTTCTTAGCCGAGGTGGTGGCCGGCGCGACGAACGCGTCGTGGTGGCCCATCAGCTCGACGATCAGCGGCGCGACATTCTCGGCCAGCGCGTGCGCGAAGGCATCATCGTCGGCGACATGGACCTTGCCGACGCCCGCGATCTTTGCGGCTTCCTGCGCCACCCCATCGACGCCCTTGCCGGCGACGAGCAGGTGAACCTCACCCAGCTTCGACGCGGCGGTCACCGCGGCGAGCGTGGCATCCTTGACGGTCGATCCGTCATGTTCGACCCAAACCAGAGTCTTCATTTCACAATCCTCTCAGTCCGTTGCCCTGAGCCTGTCGAAGGGCCTGCCCGGAACACGTGCTTCGACAAGCTCAGCACGAACGGATCATTCGATCCTTACTTCGCGATGCCCATCGCCTTGAGCTTCATCACCAGCTCGTCGACGTCGGCAACCTTGACACCCGCCTGGCGCTTGCCCGGCTCGACGACCTTGAGCGTCTTGACGCGCGGGGCAACGTCGACGCCGTAATCGGCGGCGGTCTTGGCCGCGAGCGGCTTCGACTTCGCCTTCATGATGTTCGGCAGCGAGGCGTAGCGCGGCTCGTTGAGGCGAAGGTCGGTGGTGATGATCGCCGGCAGCTTGAAGCTGTCGGTCTCAAGCCCGCCGTCGACCTCGCGCGTGACCTTCACGGTCTCGCCCGACACCTCGACCTTGGACGCGAAGGTGCCCTGGCCCCAGCCGAGCAGGCCGGCGAGCATCTGGCCGGTCTGATTGTTGTCGTCGTCGATCGCCTGCTTGCCGAGGATGACGAGCTGCGGCTGTTCCTCGTCGGCGATCGCCTTCAGGATCTTGGCGACGCCCAGCGGCTCGACCTTGTCGTCAGCAGTGACGAGGATCGCGCGGTCGGCACCCATGGCGAGCGCGGTACGCAGCGTTTCCTGCGCCTTCTGCTCGCCGATCGACACCACCACGATCTCGGTCGCCACGCCCTTTTCCTTCAGGCGGATGGCTTCCTCAACCGCGATCTCGTCGAACGGGTTCATGCTCATCTTGACGTTGGCCAGATCGACCCCCGTCCCGTCCGCCTTCACGCGGGGCTTCACGTTATAGTCAAGCACCCGCTTGACCGGCACCAGCACCTTCATTCCACTCTCCAATTGTTGGACGCGCTTCCCCGGGGAGGGGGCGAAGTGGCCGCCCGTTAGTCGTTTAACTCGAGTCGCCGCTCGACTCGGTCGAGCCGATCGCGGAGCCCGTCCACCTGCACCTGAACATGCGCGACGATCTCGGCGTCGTTCACCTGATCACGTCGCAGCGCCAGCACGGCCGCATGAGTCTCAGACTGCCGGATGGTCAGCTCGCCGAGCCGTCGATCAATGCGGTCAAGCGGGGCCTGAAAGCGCTTCAGGTGCTCGAGCATCAGGTTGTCGACGGTCTCGGCCATGTCGCCTCCTTCTTACGCCGCCTTCTTCACCTCGGCGACGATCTTCTGTGCAGCATCGCCCAGGTCGTTCGCCGGCACAATGGCGAGGCCGGAGTTCGCGAGGATCTCCTTGCCCTTCTCGACATTGGTGCCCTCAAGGCGAACCACAAGCGGCACCGACAGATTAACCTCCTTGGCCGCCGCGACGATACCGTCGGCGATGATGTCGCACTTCATGATCCCGCCGAAGATGTTGACCAGGATGCCCTTCACGTTCGGATCGGCGAGGATGATCT
>JBELMF010000138.1:0-9896 GCA_042096015.1 Sphingomonas sp. | reverse complement strand
ATGGCCAGCCCGCTATTCGATGCGCCCGCGGATCGCAACCACCGTTACTTACCGCGCTTCTCGCGATGCTCGGCCATGTCGAGGACGGCGGTCTCGCCGCCCTCCTGCAGCAGGCCCAGGCGACGTGCGACTTCCTGATAGGCCTCGACCTCGCCGCCGAGATCGCGGCGGAAACGGTCCTTGTCGAGCTTTTCGTTGGTCTGCATGTCCCACAGGCGGCAGCCGTCGGGGCTGATCTCGTCGGCCAGGATGATGCGGCCGTAATCATTGTCCCAGATGCGGCCGAACTCGAGCTTGAAATCGACCAGGCGGATGCCGATTCCGGCGAACAGGCCCGACAGGAAATCGTTCACACGGATCGCAAGATCGGCGATGTCGTGCATCTCCTCCTGGCTCGCCCAGCCGAAGGCGGCGATATGTTCGTCGGAGATCATCGGATCGCCGAGCGCATCGTCCTTGTAATAATATTCGATGATCGTGCGCGGCAGCTTGGTGCCTTCCTCGATCCCCAGCCGCTTGCTGAGCGAGCCGGCGGCGACGTTGCGCACCACCACCTCGATCGGCACGATCTCCACCTGGCGAATGAGTTGTTCGCGCATGTTGAGACGGCGGATGAAGTGCGTCGGCACGCCGATCGCGTCGAGCATGGTGAAGACATGCTCGCTGATCCGGTTGTTCAGGACGCCCTTGCCGTTGATCGTGCCCTTCTTCTGGGCGTTGAAGGCGGTCGCATCGTCCTTGAAATACTGGATCAAGGTGCCGGGCTCCGGACCCTCGTAAAGGATCTTCGCCTTGCCTTCGTAGATCTGCCGGCGCCGCGCCATCGCATCACCCCTGAAATGGATAGCCCCGGCCACGCGACGGATCGGCGCGGCCGGGGCGGGAATCGCCCGGCATATAGGGAAGGGGGGACGGGGGCGCAATCATGGGGTGGCTCTCGTGTGGTGCGGGCGGGTGGCGGGGGGCGGAGTATCGCGAATGTTGAGGAAGTTGAGGCCGGGAAAGCGCTTGTGCGGCGGCTCGTCGACGTTCGTGAACGGGCTGGTTCGGCATGGGGTCGTTATGCGCTGCCGCGCGAGTGTAGGACAGCGTGGGGCGGCGACGACAACGGCGTAGTTTGGGAGGAGAGCGGACCTTCTTAGCCCCTCCCCTTCAGGGGAGGGGTTGGGGGTGGGGCGGTGTCTCACCGAGACCGTATCCCCGCGGACAGCCCCCACCCCAACCCCTCCCCTGAAGGGGAGGGGCTAAGGGCGGAATATGGGCGAAGCAGGCCATGCAGAACTCACCGTCATGCTGACGTGTTTCAGCATCCATCGCGCCTCTGGACAGGTCCGTGCCAGTGGCGGCCTAGATCCTGAAACACGTTCAGGGTGACGGTGGGTGGGGTGGAGTTTCGGGTCATCGCTCAGTCCCCGGGCTTGTTGGCGAGTTCGGCGCGGATCGTGCGCTTGGTTTCGATCCAGGCGGCGGTGCCGGGCGTCACGAGTTCGACGTGGCCGGTGTTCGGGACGGTGACGAGCTGCGCCGTGTCCCCGGCCTTGGTGGCGCCGGCGGTATAGTCGGTGGCCATGCGGTAGGGGATGATGCGGTCTTCGTGGCCGTTGACCAGGGTCTGCGGGGTGTTCAGCGGGAGGAGGCGGGGGACCGACGTGTCGGCATAGGGATCGGGGCGATCGGCGCCGACGAGCCTGGAGACCACCTCCGTCCCGCAGCCGTTGTCGGGGCTGGCGGCGGTCGCTTCGAGATCAGGCAAACCGCCGAGGCTGATGACATGGGCGATCCTGAGCGGATCGGCGGTGTGGAGCGGGCTGGTGGCGGGGAGCTTGTGGCGGGCGGCGAGCCATAAGGCGAGGTGGCCGCCGGCGGAGTGGCCGACCGCGACGATCCTGCTGGTGTCAAGATTGTATTTCGCCGCGTTTACCGTGAGTTGGTCGGCGGCCTTGGCAGTGTCCGTGAAGGTGCCGGGATAGCCGCCGCCGCTGCGGTCGACGCCGCGATAGTCGATGTTCCATACCGCGAGGCCGTCGCGGCGCAGATCGGCGGCGATCCAGTCCATGATCGAGCGATCGGCGATGCTGGTCTGCCAGCAGCCGCCGTGGACCATCAGCACGACCGGGTGCGGGCCGGGGCCCTTCGGCAGCCAGATGTCGACCTTCTGCATGGTATCGGGGCCGTAGGCGATCGTCGCGTCCGGCTTCTCGCGCGGGCGGGCGGTGAGATCGTCCCAGGTGAGCGGGGTAAAGGGGGCGCGTGGGCTGGTCATCGCCGGGGAACATGACGCCGCCAGCAGGGCCGTGGCAAGGAGGGCAAGCCGCGTAGCGCGTGCAGTTCTTGCAATCGAATGTTGAGGAAGTTGAGACACTGGCGCGTTTTCCTGACGAATGTTGAGGCGTGGAACTTTGCCTGCCCGGTCACCCCGGACCTGATCCGGGGTCCCGCTGTACTTTGCGGGTCGACGTGAAGAAGAAGCGGGATCCCGGATCAAGTCCGGGATGACGATAGGGGCGGGGGTCGGGACGGCAGCGCTCATGTCCGGAGTGTCGCATGTCGCGCGGCTGTAGGACAGTCAGCGGAACGGTTGTGGAACATGGCCGCGGCCTGCTAGCACGCCGCGCATGCCGACCGATGCGAGTGTGCTGCCGCCCGACAATCCGCCTGTTGGCGTGTTCGATGCGCCGTTCGATTCCGCCTTGTCCGAGCGCTATCTGGTCTATGCGCTGTCGACGATCACAGCGCGCTCGCTGCCGGATGTGCGCGACGGGCTGAAGCCGGTGCATCGGCGCCTGCTGTGGGCGATGCGGCTGCTGCGGCTCGATCCGACGCAGGGATACAAGAAGTGCGCGCGCGTGGTCGGCGACGTGATCGGTAAGTATCACCCGCATGGCGACCAGTCGGTCTATGACGCGATGGTGCGGCTCGCGCAGGATTTCGCGCTTCGCTATCCGCTGGTCGACGGGCAGGGCAATTTCGGCAACATCGATGGCGATAACGCCGCCGCCTATCGCTACACCGAGGCGCGACTGACGCAGGTCGCGATCGACCTGATGGACGGGCTGGACGAGGATGCCGTCGGCTTCCGTCCGACCTATAACGGCGAGGACCAGGAGCCCGAACTGTTCCCGGGCCTGTTCCCCAATCTGCTGGCCAATGGCGCGAGCGGGATCGCGGTGGGCATGGCAACGTCGATCCCGCCGCACAATGCCGCCGAGCTGCTGGATGCCGCGATCGCGCTGGTCGACGATCCGGCGGCCGATCCGCTCGCCTTCCTGCAGGGGCCGGATTTTCCTACCGGCGGCCTGCTGGTCGATCCGCCGGCGATCATCCGCGAGGCCTATGCCACCGGGCGCGGGGCGTTTCGGGTGCGCTGCCGCTGGACGATCGAGAAGGAGAAGGGCGGCGGATGGCAGATCGTCGTCGGCGAGATCCCTTATGGCGTGCAGAAGGGCAAGCTGATCGAGCAGATCGCGGGGCTGGTGAACGACAAGAAGTTCCCGATCCTGGCCGATGTGCGCGACGAATCCGATGCCGAGATCCGGCTGGTGCTGGAGCCGCGCAGCCGGACGGTCGATCCGCAGGTGCTGATGGACGGGCTGTATCGCATGTCCGACCTGGAAGTGCGCGTACCGCTGAACCTCAACGTCCTTGATGCCTCACGCACGCCGCGGGTGATGAGCCTCCAGCAGGCGCTGGCTGCGTGGGTGGAGCATCAGTTCGTGGTGCTGAGGCGGCGCACCGAGCATCGGCTGGCCAAGATCGCCGACCGGCTGGAGCTGGTGAAGGGCTATATCGTCGCCTTCCTCAACCTCGACCGGGTGATCGAGATCATCCGCACCGAGGATGAGCCGAAGCAGGTGATGATGGCCGAGTTCGACCTGACCGACCGGCAGGCCGAGGCCATTCTCAACATGCGGCTGCGATCCTTGCGGCGGCTTGAGGAGATGGAGCTGAAGCGCGAGCAGGGGAGCCTTGAGAAGGAGCAGGCGAGCCTGCAGCTGCTGCTCGGCTCCGACGCACGGCAGCGGACGCGGATGAAGAAGGATCTGGCGACGATCCGCGACCGCTATGGGCCAGAGACCGCGCTTGGCAAGCGGCGCACCACGCTGGAGGAAGCGGCACCGGCGCGCGACATTCCGCTGGAGGCGATGATCGAGCGTGAGCCGATCACCGTGATCCTGTCACAGCGCGGCTGGATCCGCGCGATGAAGGGGCATGTCGACCTCGCCTCCGCCGAGACGCTGAAGTTCAAGGAAGGCGACGGGCCGGCCTTCGCCTTCCATGCGCAGACCACGGACAAGCTGCTGCTGGCGGCGGAGAACGGGCGCTTCTACACGCTGGGCGCCGACAAGCTGCCCGGCGGGCGCGGGTTCGGCGAGCCGGTGCGCGCAACGATCGATCTTGACGGCAATGTCGGCATCGTCCGGCTGCTCAAGGCCGAGCGCGACGGCAAATTGCTGGTCGCGGCGAGCGACGGTCGCGGCTTCATCGTGGCGGTGAACGAGGTGATCGCCGAGACGCGCAAGGGGAAGAACGTGCTGACGCCGCGCACGGGTGCGAAGCTGGCGGTGGTGCGGCCGGTGGGCGCGGAGGACGATTATGTCGCGGCGATCGGCGACAATCGCAAGTTGGTCGTGTTCCCGCTCGGCGAGCTGCCGGAGATGACGCGCGGGCAGGGATCGCAGCTCCAGCGCTATCGTGACGGCGGGCTGAGCGATGCCGTCACCTTCAAGTTCGCCGAGGGGCTGAGCTGGCCGATGGGCGGCGAGACCGGGCGGGTGCGGACCGAGGCGGACCTGTCGCCATGGCGCACCGCGCGTGGTGCCGCGGGGCGGATGCCGCCGACCGGCTTCCCGCGCGACAATCGATTTTCCTGATTCTCGATTGTTTCTCATGATTTTGGGGCGCAGAGTGGCGCGGTTTAGGCAAACTTAACCGGGCTGGCCTAGCGCGAAGAGGATGCGTTCGAACGTCGCACCGTTGACCTCCCCATCAGGGCCGACGCCGGTCCCGGCGGAGCTGTCCGCCGAGAGCGCGCTGGAACTGCTGCCGGTCGCTGCGCTCATGATGAGCTTAACGGCCGAAAAGCTCACCTTCGAGGTCACGAACAGCGTCTATCGGCATCTTGCGCTGGGTACGGATGCGGCGACGTCCCTGCTGTGCCGCGAGCTAGGCGAGCAAATCGTCACATTCCTGGCGGGCCAAGGCGTGCGCGAGCGCATCGCCTGGCGATTCGGCGCTGCGGTGGAGCAGCGCCAGTTCGACGTCACGCTCGCGCGGGTCGCCGGATGCCGGACGCCACGCTGCCTGATCACGCTGATCGATCGCACCGGGGAGATGCGGACGGAGGAGAGCCTTCGCCGCGAGATGAACACCGACAGCCTGACGGGCTTGCCCAACCGGGCGGGCTTCGGCGACCTGCTGGAGGCACGGATCGCCGCGGGCGAGACGAACTATGCCGTGCTGGTGATCGATCTGGACCGCTTCGGGCGGGTCAATTCGTGCCTGGGCAGCATGGCGGGCGACGAAATGCTGATCACCGTGGCGCGCCGGATCAAGGGATCGCTGCGCGCCAGCGACGTGCTGGGGCGGATCGGCGGCGATGAGTTCGGCGTGCTGATCGCGATCGACGAAGGGCGCGAAGAAGCCGAGCGCGTGGCAGGCCGGATCCGCAAGGTGCTGTCCACGCCGTTCCGGCTCAGCGACTTCGAGATCCGCGTGACCTGCGCGATCGGCATGGCGTTCGGCGCCGACACGATCGGCGACGCGGAGGACAATATCCGCCACGCGCAGTTCGCGGTGCGCCGATCCAAGGAAACGGGCGAGGCGGAAGCCTATGAAACACGCGCGCTGGACCGCGCACGCGCGCAGTTCGCGATGGAGACGGCGCTGCGCCGGGCGATCGAGGCCGGGCAGTTGCGGCTGCATTTCCAGCCGATCTGCGACTTGTCGAGCGGGCGGATCACCGCCTTTGAAGCACTGGCGCGCTGGGTGGACGAGAGCGGGCGCGATATTCCGCCGGGCGCGTTCATCCCCGTTGCCGAGGAAACGGGCCTGATCGTGCCGCTGGGCCGCTGGGCGATCGACGAGGCGCTGCGCACGCTGGCCGGCTGGGACAAGCAGGCCGGTGGCGACTGCGGCGTGCGGATGGCGGTGAACATCTCTCCGATCCAGCTGCAGCGCGACCGGATCCCGCCGCTGGTGAGCGCCGCGCTCGAGGCACACGGCCTCTCGGGCGACCGCCTGAAGCTGGAACTCACCGAAAGCGCGCTGATCGCCGATCCCGACAAGAATGCCGAGACGCTGCGCGCGCTGAAGGCGACGGGCGCGACGATCGCGATGGACGATTTCGGTACCGGATATTCGAACCTCGCCTATCTGCAGCGGCTGCCAATCGACATCCTGAAGATCGATCGCAGTTTCGTGGCGGGCATGATGGCCGATCGCGACAAGATCGCGATCGTGCGGGCAATCCTGAACCTGGCGACGACGCTGGGCATGGCGACCGTTGCCGAGGGTATCGAAAGCCATGACGTGGGCCAGACGCTCGCGGCGCTCGGCTGCACCTATGGCCAGGGCTATGCCTTTTCGCACCCGGTGCCGGCCGACCAGGCCTATGCGTTGCTGCTGGCGCGCAACAGCTGAGCGGTCACCGCGTCGGCGATGGCGTCGACACGGGCTGAATCTGGGAAGCCTTCGGCGATCCAGCGGGTCTCGATCTCGCGCAGGGCGCGTGCCACCTCCGGGCCGCGGGCGATCCCCCGGGCGACGAGATGCCCGCCGCTGACGGGAAGGCGCGGCGGGGCCCAATCGACGAGCGGGTCGATCGACGCGCCAACGAGCAGCAGGCGATCGAGCGCGATCTCGCGGCCGACCCGGTAGGCGAGCGCGCGGGCGCCTTCGGAACCCGCGCCGCACGACGCGGCCACGAGGCGCTTGCGATCGGCATTGGACAGGCGGAGCCGCGCGCCGACCCCCTCCGCCGCATCGGGAGCGATAAGCGCGGCGAGCCGCCGGATCGCATCGGGCGCAACGCCGGCCGCCTGTTCGCGATCGGCGAGCGCGGCAAGCGCCGGCACGTCGACGATCTCGGGCAGCACCGGGCGGAAGATGCCGCGTTCCACCATCAGCGCGACGACCGGCACCGCCCGCGGCGCAACGAGCAGCTTCAGGAGCTCGCCCGCGACCCGCTCCCGCGATAGCGCCATGAGATCGTTCGCGCGATCCGTGCAGGCATCGAGCCCCTCCGTTTCGATCGCATCGCCGAAGCGGGCGTGGAAGCGGAAGAAGCGCAGGATCCGCAAATGATCCTCCGCGATGCGGCGATAGGGATCACCGATGAAGCGGACGCGCCGCGCCGCAAGATCGGTCATCCCGTCGAACCAGTCATACACCGTGCCGGTCAGCGGATCGGCGTAGAGCGCGTTGATCGTGAAATCGCGCCGCGCGGCATCCTCCTCCCAGGCGGTGGTGAAGGCGACCGTCGCGTGCCGGCCATCGGTGGCGACGTCGTGGCGGAGCGTCGTCACCTCCACCACCGTGCCCTCGGAGACCGCGGTGATCGTGCCGTGCGCGATGCCGGTGGGGATCGCCCTGACGCCCGCCGCCTCCAGCCGCGCGACCACCGTTTCGGGGGCATGGCGGGTGGCGATATCGATGTCCGCGACCGGCAGGCCCAGCAAGGTATCGCGGACCGCGCCGCCGACGTACCGCGCGTCGCCGTCCGGCGCGCCGAGCGCCTCGGCGAGCCGATCCAGCCCAGGGCGGCTGCGCCACGAGGCGGGCGGGAGCGTCACGCGCTCCATTGCAGCCGCCGGGCAAGATTGACGATCATCGCGGCGGTGGCGCCCCAGATGCGGCGATCATCCCACATGATTTCGTAATAGCGCCGCTCGCGCCCCTGCCACTGGGTGCGCGCCTCGACGTGGTTCGCGGTATCCAGCAAAAAATCGAGCGGCACCTCGAACACGCTGGCGACCTCCGCCTCGGACGGCCGCAGGGCAAGATCCGGCGGCACCACGCCGACCACCGGGGTCACGGTATAGCCGCTTACCGTGCGGTAGCGATCGGCCTCCCCGACGACGGTGACGGCGGCGGGGGGAAGGGCGATTTCCTCATCCGCCTCACGCAGCGCCGCGGCGACCGCATCCTCGCCGGGATCAAGCCGCCCGCCGGGAAAGGCGATCTGCCCGGCATGGCTGCGCAGCGTTTCGGTACGCTGGGTGAGGATGACGCCGGGCCGCGCGCGATCGGTGACGGGGACGAGCACCGCGGCCGGCTTCAGGCTGCCCTCCGCCGCCAGCGCGAGATCGCCGCGATCCCCGGCGAGCGTGATCGTCTGCTGCGCCATACCCTCGATCAACGCCCGGCCCAGCCGGTCGACCAACGTCACGGGAGAATCGGGAAAAAGGCGCCGGCGCTCCACAGGCCCGGCGGATCGGCGTCCCCCGCCAGCGCCAGCTCGGCCAGTTCGTAGTAGATCGGACGTGCGATCAGCGCCTCCAGCCCGCCGCGGACGTGCACATAAGGGTGCGGCCCATCGGGATGATCGACGAAGCGCAGCGGGTGCTCGGCGGACGCCGTCACCATGTCTCCGGTGTTCAGGCGAAACGCCAGCCGGGCGTCGCGGCCGCTGCCCTCCACCTTCAGCTCCACCGCGACAAAGGGTGCGTCCTCCACCTCGATATCAAGCTTTTCCGCCGGCGTGACGAGGACATAGCCGCCGTTCGCCTCGCGCCGCAGGATACGGCTGAAGGCGCGTACCATGGCGGCGCGGCCGATCGGGCTGCCCAGATGAAACCAGGTGCCGTCCCGCGCGATGCGCATGTCGCTGTTGCCGCAATGATCGGGGTTCCAGCGTTCGACGGGCGGCACGCGATCCGCTTCGGCAAGGCGCGCGATATCGGCGATCGTCAGCGTATCGAAATCGGGTTGGGGAGCCATGGGCATGGGCCCGAGGTAGGGAAGGGCGGCGCTCCGGTAAAGATCGCGGTGCCCGCTCAGGCAAGCGCCCCGACGCGCGGGCCGATCGCGCCGCCGCCGTCCGGCACCGCCGTGCCACGGGCGAGCAGCCGGTGGGGTTCGACCGGGCCCGGCAGGCGCCAGCCCGCCGTATGCGCGGCGGTGAAGCCGAAAAAGCGGCCGTAATATTCGGGATCGCCGATCAGCATCAGCGGATCATCGCCTGCGCGATCGAGCGCCGCGCCGACCAGCAGGCGGCCGATGCCGTCACGCTGCCGATCCGGCTCCACCGCGACCGGCCCTACCAGCGCCATCGGCACGCGCCGCCCGTCGTCGCCCGAGAACAGCACCGGCCACAGCTGGATCGTCCCGATCAGCCGGCCGTCCTCCAGCGCGGCGAGGCTGGGACCGACGAGTGCCGCGACGCCATCGCGCAGGCGATAGGCGGTGCGGCCGTGACGCGCGACACCGAACGCACGGTCGAGCAGATGCTCCACCGCCGCGCCATCCACCTGTTCCAGCCCGACCAGCTCGATCACCGACATCTCCCACCCCGTAAAAAGGGGGTGGCGCGCTCTAGCGAGTAAGGGAATGAACGCAAGTGGCATGGCGCTGCCGCCAATGTGCCGCTAAGCGCGCGCGGTGGACGATACCCTTGAACTTGAGGTGCACGATCTGGAGGTGCCGGTGCTGACCGGCGTCTATTCGGAGGAAACGCACCTGCCGCAGCCGCTGCGTATATCGCTGACGGTGCTGCTCGACGCGCCGCGGCATTTTGCGCCCGACACGCCGCTTTCCGCGTCGAAAAACTATCTGGATCTGAAGCATGCCGCCACCGGCGCGCTGCCGCCCGGCGTTCACTTCACCCTGATCGAAGGCGTCGCGGACCATATCGCCGAGACCCTGTTCCTGCAGGACACGCGCGTCCAGCGGGTGAAGGT
>JBELMF010000137.1:0-9953 GCA_042096015.1 Sphingomonas sp. | reverse complement strand
TGCCGAGGTGCACGCGTGAGCGCCGCCGACGCCGCTCATGCCGGGCTCAATCTGGGGGATACCGACACCGAGACCCACGCGGCCGCGGGCAACGACCTGTTCGGCTTCTGGATGTTCCTGATGAGCGACGCGGTGGTCTTCGCGCTGCTCTTCGCGACCTACGGCGTCATGCTGCCCGCGACCGCCGGCGGGCCGACGCCGGCCAGCGAATACAAGATCGGCCCCACGTTCGTGGAGACGCTGGTGCTGCTCACCAGCAGCCTGACCTATGGTATGGCGTCCGTGGCGATGAAGCATGGCGCGACGGTCGGCCGGATCAGCATGTGGCTGGTGGTGACGCTGATCCTGGGCTTGATGTTCCTGGGGCTCGAGCTGCACGACTTCGCTGAGATGTTCGCGCATGGTGCCTATCCCACGCGCAGCGGCTATCTCTCGGCCTTTTTCGGGCTCGTGTCATTGCACGGGCTGCACGTCCTGATCGGCAGCCTTTGGCTGGTGGTGATGCTGGCGCAGTTGCGCGCCTTCGGCGTGGATGCGCGCGTCAAGATCAACCTGCTTCGCCTCGGGCTGTTCTGGCACTTTCTCGACATCGTCTGGATCGCAATCTTCTCGACGGTCTACCTGCCGGGTCTGATCCGATGAGCGCGCGTGACGCGCCGCGGCGCGAGGTTCGCACCTATCTGATCGGCTATGCCGCCGCCCTCTGCCTGACCGGTGCTGCCTTTGCCGCGGTGCACTGGCGGCTGGCGGAGGCGCGTACGGTTTTCGCGCTCGTTCTGGCGCTCGGGCTGATCCAGACGGTGGTGCAGTTCCGCTGCTTCCTCCACATCAGCCTGGCGCGCTCGTCGCGCGACGACCTCCAGCTCATCCTGTTCTCGGCGCTGATCGTGGCGCTGATGGTCGGCGGCACGTTGGTGATCCTGTTCAACCTGCACGGTCGCATGATGTGACCGGAGGGTGCAGCGCGCGGCCCTCGCGATCGCAGCCCATGACCAGCCGCCCTGGCGGCACGAGGGAGATGACATGCTCGAGATGAACATGGCCAGCCTCGGACTGCTCCTGATCGTCGCGTCGCTGGTCGCGATGGTGTCGCGGCGGGTCGGTCTGCTGATCTTATCCTCGGTAAAACGGCCTCGCCGCATCGCTCGTCCCCATCTGACGAGCTAACTTGCCAATGGCACGATTTCGGGGGAGCAGGTCACTGGAGTATTATCTGTCTACCTAGATTGCCTTGTTTATCGTTAGCGAACGTCTGTTAAGGATGTTAGATGAGTGTTAGATGAGTGTTAGATGAGTGTTAGATGAGTGTTTGCAGGGCGTCTTGGTTGTTAACGTTCCAATGCATCGTCACTTTCCCAGGCCAGTAGAACTCGGCCGAGGGCCTGATTAAGCGGGCTGTATTACTAACCGGTCCTCCGGGAGGGTGGGGAAGCGGTTGAGCGGCACAGTTAGGCGCTGCTCGGGTATGTCGTAGCGGCACGCCAGCAATTGCCGGATTGCCCGACCGATCAGCTCGATCGTGAACCATTCACCGGGGCAGCGATGATCGCGCGCATGGTCGCCGGCACCTTGCGGCACCAGATCGTAGCCGCTCGGTTCGTGTGTCATGAAGCGCTCGGGCCGGAAGCGCGCGGGCTCGTCCCAGAGCCGCGGGTCATGATTGGTGGCATGCAGGCCGAGCAGCACCCAGTCACCGACGGCGAAGCGGTGATCGTGCCAGTCGAACGCCTGCCGCACACGGCCGCCGATCACCGGGAAAAAGGGGTAGAAGCGACGGACCTCCTGAACGAAAGCGGGCAGGCGCGCCTCGACGTCGGCTCGCAGCCATGCCGCGGCGTCGCCATGATCATGCAGCGCCAGTGCCGCGAAGATAATGAACCGCGCCACGGCTACGGTCGGGCGGATCAGGTTGAGCAACTCCACGCCCGCGCCCGCTTCATCCAGCGGCGGCCCGGTGTCCGGCTGGAAGACCGCCAGACGCTCGACGGGGGAAGGGTGGGCACCATGGTGGCGTTGCCGCGCACCGGAGATGACCTGGCGCGCCCACCGCTCGCTGCGCTGCCGGAGCAGCAATCCCCGCCAAGCGCGTGGGCCGACGGTGCCGGCGCCGTCGATCATCGCGGTCATCTCGCGCGTGCGCCGCGCCAATGTCTCGCCGGCGAGCGGCAAGCCGGCCCACACGCAGATCACGTCGCACAATAGCTCTGCCATCGCGTCGTGCAGGACGATCGCCGGCCGGTGGCGCCAGCGCTCCCAGGCGGCAGCGAAGCGCGCATCGAACAGCTTGCCGATCCGCTCCACCTCCGCGCCGGTCAGCAATTGCAGGAACAGGGCCTTGCGCGCACGATGCGCGGCCCCGTCGAGCGACTGGACGCTGCCCTTGTCCTGGAGCAGCCGGAGCGTGGTCGGCGGCATCGCACCGGAGCGGGTGAAGTGCTGGCCGTCGTAGAAGTGCCGGGCGGCATCCTCCCCCATCATGCAGACGACCCGGCGCAACAGGATCCGGGTTTCGAACGCCTCGTTGCCAAGCGTCGCGCAACGATTGCCGATGAAATCATAGCCTTCGCGAAAGAAGGCGCGCGTGCTGTCGATCGCCTGGAGGCGCGGGATGCTCATGCCGGCAGAACGAGTGGGCGCCACGTGAGTTCAGGCGGACATTCGAGCGGAACAGCCCGCCGCGGCGCTCATTCTTGTTGCCACAAGGAGAGCAAGGATGAGCACGACCAAGCATGGAAAGTCGAGCGGCGAGGGCCCGTTCACCAGCGATCTGGACGACGATCCCGGCATCGGCCAGTCGCCAGGGCTGCAGCGGACGGGTGAGGACCCCGATCTGCTCGAAGCGGACAACACGCAGGAAGGCGATGTCGAGAACGATGCCGGCGCGAACGGCGAGGCGCGCGAAGGCGATCTCGGGCGCACCAACAAGTAGATGACGCCCTCGCTGCGGCCGGCGCTGGTGAACGGCCGCTTCGGCGATCCGGCGCTGTTCGTCGAGATCGCGCATGAGCGCGGCGCGGTGCTGTTCGACATGGGCGACCTGTCGGCGCTGAGCGCGCGCGACCTGCTGCGGGTGCGTGCCGTCGGCGTGTCGCACATGCACATGGACCATCTGATCGGGTTCGACACGCTCCTGCGCGTCAACGTCGGCCGGGATGCGCGGATCGATCTGGTCGGGCCGCAGGGGCTGGCCGCCTGCATCGGGCACAAGCTGGCGGGCTATACCTGGGATCTGGTAGATCGGTACGACACCGACCTGCTGTTCGTAGTGCACGAACTCGTCGTATCGGGCTCGGTCGCGAAAACGTGCTTCCGCTTCTCGACCGGCTTCGCGGCGGAGCCGATCGCGCAGACGGCCATCGCCGATGACGTGGTGCTCGAAACCGCGCAGTGGCGGATGCGCGCCGCGATCCTCCAGCATCACGGGCCGTGTCTCGGCTTCGCGCTGGAGGAGCATTGTCACGTCAACGTTTGGCGCAATCGTGTCGAGGAGGCGGGACTGGCGGTCGGCGCCTGGCTGAAGCCGCTGAAGGCGGCCGTGCGGGACGGCCTGCCGGGCGACGCCCGCATTGCGCTGCCCGGTGGCGGGACGGCTGCGCTCGACGATCTGCGTTCCCTGGTCAGCGTCGAGCGGGGGCAGAAGGTCGGCTATGTGACCGACGTGGCGGATCTGCCTGCGAACCGCCGCGCCATCGTGGCGCTTTGCCGCGCGGCGGACCTCTTGTTCATCGAGGCGAGCTTCGCGGCCGTCGATGCCGACCGGGCCGCCGCACGCGCTCACCTGACCACCACCGCCGCTGGCGAGATCGGCCGGGCAAGCGGGGCGCGGCGGGTGGAGGCATTCCACTTCTCCCCGCGCTACGAAGGGGCGGAAGCGACCATGCTCGCCGAGGTGGCGGCCGCGTTCGGCGGCTGATCTTTGGCGAGTGATCTTTGGCAAGGGCGGGGCACCTTGGCCGGGCCGGCGCGTTCTCTTGGCTCTGACAGGAGAAGCGACATGCCCGCCAAGTCCGCCGCCCAGCAGAAGGCCGCCGGTGCGGCGCTCAGCGCCAAGCGCGGCGACACGCCCAAGTCGAAGCTGAAGGGCCCCTCCAAGAGCATGGAGGAATCCATGAGCGAGAAGCAGCTCGAGGAGATGGCGCACACCAAGCGCAAGGGAAAGCCGGAGCACAAGAGCAAGGATTGACCAATGCCGGACCATGACGCCGCGCGCGCCCAGATGGTGGACGTGCAGATCGCGCGTCGCGGGGTTCGCGACGAGGCGGTGCTGGCGGCGATGCGCACCGTGCCGCGCGAACGCTTCGTGCCCGAGGCGCTCGCCGAGTTCGCGTACGAGGATTCGCCGCTGCCGATCGAGGCCGAGCAGACGATCTCGCAGCCTTTCATCGTCGCCGCCATGATCGAGGCGGCGGAGGTCCAGCCGGGCGATCGCGTGCTGGAGGTCGGCGCGGGGTCGGGCTATGCCGCTGCGGTGCTCGGGCAGATCGCGGGCGAGGTCTTCGCGATCGAGCGGCACGAACAGCTCGGCGAGGCGGCGGCGGCGCGGGTCGCCGCGCTCGGCTATGACAATGTCCGGATCAGCGTTGGCGACGGGACCAGCGGGCTCGCGGCCGAGGCGCCGTTCGACGCCATCCTGGTATCGGCGGGCGGGCCGGATGTGCCCCATGCGCTCAAGCAGCAACTGGCGGTCGGCGGACATCTGATCGTGCCGGTGGGCGAGGCCGGCGCGCAGAAGTTGTGCAAGGTGACCCGCGTTTCAGGCGACCGCTTCGAGGAGCAGAACCTTGGTGCGGTCGCGTTCGTGCCGCTGATCGGGACGCATGGCTGGCCGGAGGACGGCGCGCGTTCGGCAAGCAATCACAAGCCCGGCGCCGCCCGCAAGGAGACGGTGCCAGAAATGATCGCCGAGGCCGCCGAGCCGCTGCCCGACATCGACGATCCGGCCTTTGGGCGATTGTTCGAGCGCTTCGCGGATCGACGCGTCGTCCTGCTCGGCGAGGCGAGCCACGGCACCAGCGAATTCTACCGTGCGCGCGCGGCGATCACCCGTCACCTGATCGCGCATCACGGCTTCACCATCGTCGCGGTGGAGGCCGATTGGCCCGACGCCGCCACCGTGGATCGCTTCGTGCGCCACCGCGAGGCGCGCCCCGGCGCCGAGACGCCGTTCCAGCGATTTCCGACCTGGATGTGGCGCAACACCGACGTGCAAGCGCTGATCGGCTGGATGCACGACCATAATGCCGATCGGTCGATGGAGCGGCGTGCCGGCTTCTACGGGCTCGACATGTACAACATGTCGGGTTCGATCGGCGCGGTGCTCGAGTATCTCGACCGCATCGATCCGGAGGCGGGCGCCATCGCGCGCGAACGGTACGGCTGCCTCATGCCGTGGCAGAAGAACCCGGCGACCTACGGGCGGGCGGCGCTGAACCGCGGCTATGCCCAGTGCGAAGAGGCGGTGATCGCGCAATGCCAGGCGCTGCTGCGCAAGCAGCTCGATTATGCGGCGGAGGACGGGGACGATTTCCTCGACGCGGCGCAGAACGCGCGGCTGATCGCCTCGGCCGAGCGCTATTACCGGATCATGTACTACGGCGGCGCGGAGAGCTGGAACCTGCGCGACACGCACATGTTCGAAACGCTGCGCAACCTGCTGGATGCGAAGGGTGAGGGCGCCAAGGCGATCGTCTGGGCGCACAACAGCCATATCGGCGACGCACGCGCCACCGACATGGGGCAGACGCGGGACGAGTTGAACATCGGCCAGCTCTGCCGCGAGGAATGGGGCGATGAGGTCGCGCTGGTCGGGTTCGGCACGCACACCGGCACCGTTGCCGCCGCAACCGACTGGGACGGCGACATGGAGGTGAAGCGCGTCAACCCTTCGCGGCGCGACAGCTATGAGCGGCTGTGCCATGACAGCGGGATCGAACGGTTCCTGCTCGATCTCGCGCCGGGCCGGCACGAGGCACTGCGGCGCGCACTGGCCGAGCCGCGGCTGGAGCGGTTCATCGGCGTGATCTACCGCCCCGATACCGAGCGCTGGAGCCATTACAGCGAGGCGATCCTGCCCGAGCAGCTCGACGCCTATGTCTGGTTCGACACCACCCAGGCGGTGACGCCGCTCGGCCCCGAGCACCACCGCGGCATGCCCGAAACCTATCCGTTCGGGGAGTGATGATCGGCCCGCGTCATGGCGCTGGCCGCACGTTCAGGAGATTTGCGATGAACGAGAGCACATCGGTACGATTGCACGCATTCGGCGGCCCGGAGGTGTTGCGGGTTGAACCCATTCCGATCCCGCAGGCACAGGATCACGAGGTGCTGGTGCGGGTGGCCGCAGCGAGCATCAACCCGGTCGACTACAAAACAAGGGAAGGCGAGTTCCCGCCGATGGGCGAGGACAAGCTGCCGGTGGTGCTGGGCCGCGATCTGGCCGGCACCATCGAGGCGGTCGGCACGCGCGCGCATTACATGCTGCGCAAGGGCGATCCGGTGTTCGCCTTCATCGATTTCGATCGCGGCGGGCAGAGCGACTATGTCGTCGTCAAGGCGATGGAGCTGGTTGCCGCGCCGCGCTCGATCGATCTCGTCCACGCCGCCGCGGTACCGCTGGCTGGGATGACGGCGTGGCAGGGACTGTTCGATCACGGCAGGCTGGAGGCGGGGCAGCGCGTGCTGATCCACGGCGGCGCCGGCGGTGTGGGCCATCTCGCCATTCAGTTCGCCAAGGCGAAGGGCGCAACAGTGTTCACGACGGCAGGCGCCGACGATCTGGATTATGTCCGCTCGATCGGTGCGGACACCGCGATCGATTACAAGGGCGAGCGGTTCGAGGATGTCGCGACCGACATCGACCTGGTGTTCGATCTGGTGGGCGGCGAAACCCAGGATCGCTCCTTTGCCGTGCTGCGCGAGGGCGGCACGCTTGTATCGACGCTGGGCGTGGCCGACCCGGACAAGGGCAAGGAGCGCAACATCCGCGTGCCCGAGCGCTGGCTGGCCCAGGCCAATCCCAAGCAGCTCGGCGAGATCGCGAGGCTGATCGACGCCGGTACGGTGAAGGTGGCGGTCGCGGAAACCTTCCCGGTCGACGACGCGCGCGCCGCTTATGAGCGGCTGGAGAAGGGCCATGTCCGCGGCAAGATCGTGCTGACCTTCCAGCCGCGAAGTGACTGATGCCGACGCCGGGAGACAGGAGGGCCGGCGACATCCCGCGAGAGGACAGGGGCGTCGGGCGCGCTGAAGAAGAAGTGATCGCGCCCGGCACCACCCCATTCAGCCGCCACGAGGCAAGCCGATGACCGAGCAAGTTGCGCAACTGCCGATCGCCGCGCTGTGCGGGCTGGTCGCCGCCGCGGCGGCGCTGGTGTGGTTCGCGGGTACGCGGCTGACGCATGCCGTGGATCAGGTCGCGCGGCGCTTCGGCCTCGGCCAGGCGTTTGCGGGCATGGTGCTGCTGGGCGGGATCACCTCGCTTCCGGAGCTCGCGGCAGTCTCGACCTCGGCGGCGACGGGTAATGCAACCCTGGCGGTCAACAATCTGCTCGGCAGCGCGGCGGTCAACGTGCTGCTGCTGGTGCTGGCGGATATCGTGTTCGGGCGCGGCGCGCTGACGGGGGTGGTGGCGAAGCCGGCCACGCTGATGCAGGGTGTGCTCGGCATGATGCTGCTGGGCGTGGTGGCGGTGGTGGTGCTGGCCGGCGACCTGCCGATCGGCGGCATGGGCGCGGGCACCCTCTTCGTGCTCGCCGCCAGCCTGTTCGCGATGCGCCTGTCCTCCCGCTACGAGCGGCGCGACACGTGGCGGCCCGTGAATGCGCCGGAGGAAACGCCTGCCGATGACGACGACAGGAGCCGGTCATCGCTGCGGCTGATTGCCGGCACGGCCGCGCTCGGCGCGCTGATCCTTGCCGCGGGCGCGGTGCTATCACTGAGCGCCGACGGGATCGCCACGCAGGCTGGCCTGTCCAGCGGGCTGGTGGGGTTCCTGCTGGTCGCCTTTGCCACCTCGATGCCCGAGGTCAGTTCGGTGACGGAAGCGGTGCGCGCCAAGCGCTACCAACTGGCGGTGGGCGACATCTTCGGGACCAACCTGTTCAACCTGTCGCTGCTGGCGGTGGCGGATCTGCTCAGCACGGGCGAGCCGGTGCTTGCCGCGGCCGGCCCGTTCGAGGTGATCGGCGCGCTCACCGCGCTGCTGATGACGGGCGCATTCGTCGTCGGGCTGCTGGAGCGGCGCGACCGCGCGGTGCTGCGCATGGGCTATGACGCGCTGGCTGCGCTCGTCATCTTCTGCGTCGGCGTCGCCGCCATGGCGCGGGTGATGCCCAGCGCGTAGCGCAAGAGGCGGGTGCGCGGCTCAGGTTTCGACCAGTTCGCTCATCGCCATCATCAGCGCGAAGCCACCGGCAAAGGCGAGGCTGGAATAGCGGCGGGGCGGCTCGGGTTCGTCACCCTGCGCGACGGTATCCTCGACCGTCGAAAGCAGCAGCACGCCGGTCATGAAGGCCAATGCCGCGGCCTGAAGGCTTGGAGCCGCGGCACGCAGTGCGACGAACCCGAGCCCCGCCGCCGCCACCGCGATGAGTGGTAAGCCGAGCAGGATGGCAAATTTCTGGCCACGCGCCGCCTTGTCGCCGAGGTTGGCGAGCGCCGCGAAGCCGTTGGGGATGTTGCCCACCACCTGGCTTGCCGCGAGCAGCAGCCCGAGGCTCGATGCGACGCTGGAGCCGGCGCCCGTCATCAGCCCATCCGTGGCGAGATCGACCGCGGTGGCGACCACCACCATCATCGCGCCCGCCGAGCCGCCGCGCCAGCGCCCGACCCATTCGGCGATGAGGACACTGGCCAGCGCGCCGCCGAGCACGGCAGCGATCAGCGCTGGCGTTTCCCCGTCCGCGATTGCGCGCGGCATTAGTTCGAGGCTGATGACGGCAAGTGCGATGCCTGCCGCCGCGTGCAGCGACACGCCCACGAAGCGGCGGGTCGGGCGCGACCATAAGGCCAGCAGACCGCCGATGAGATTGCCGAGGCCGGGCAGCAGCGCCAGCAGCAGAACCGAGCCAAGCCCCATCACCGATCAGCGCTCCCGTTGTTCACGCCGAGCCCTGCGCCATGGTCGCTACCGCCTGCGGATCGCCGAGGATCAGCCCGCGCCGCCACTCGCGCAGGTCGCCGCCGTCGGTTTCGAATGCGTCGAACGCGCGCCAGCCATCGTCAGCGCGTACCATCGCCTGCCTGCCGGCCGCTTCTGCCAGCGCCAGGCCGCCCGCAACGTCCCAGATGTTCGGCAAGGCAAAGCGCGCGAGTTCAAGGATGCCGAGCGCGACGAAGACGCATTCGATCGCGGCGGAGCCGGTCTTGCGGCTCTCCCAGGGCGAGGCTCCCTTCGGCACCGCTTCGGGCAGCCCGGCGAGGCGGCGTCGCACTGCGGGGTTCGGCGCCGAGCCTGCCGGTGTGCCGTCGAAGTGGAGCGCACCGCCCCGGCGCGCGTGATAGACCCCGGCATCGAGCCGATGCCCGGTGCTGCACCAGACCGCGCCCACCACCGGGCGCCCGCGATACAGGACGCCGATCGACGAGGCGAACAGCGGGAAGCCGTTGACGAAATTGGTGGTGCCGTCGATCGGGTCGATCGACCAGATCCAGTCGCTGTCGCGGCCGGTATGTTCCGCGACTTCCTCCCCGATGATGTCGTGATCGGGGAAGCGCTCGTCGAGGCGGGCGCGGATCATCGTTTCCACGCGGTGATCCACCTCCGAAACCGGATCGGTGAGCCGTGCGGGATCGTCGCCCTTGTAGGCCAGGCTGAGCATGCTGCCGAGCGTGGCGCGGCATTCGGCACCGCCGAGGGTCGCCAGCTCGACGGCGACCTGCTCGATCTCGGCGAGAAGCGTGTCGTCGGGTTGGTCGGTCATGCACAATCTCCGGTGTCGGGCTGCCGAACGGGC
>JBELMF010000136.1:0-10055 GCA_042096015.1 Sphingomonas sp. | reverse complement strand
TCGAGCAGCAATTCGGCGCCGCCGACCACCACGCCAAACGCTACGCCGCGCTGATGCGGAAAGAGCTGGCGATCTGAAGCTCGGGTAAACCCCCTCCCCTTCAGGGGAGGGGTTGGGGTGGGGTGTCTCCGTCTCACCGAGCCCGACACCTCAGAGCAGGGCGCCAGCGGACAAGCCCCACCCCCACCCCCTCCCCTGAAGGGGAGGGGCAAGAAGGATCACAACACAAACCGGCTCAGATCCGTGTTCCGCGCCACGCTTGCGAGATGCGCCTCGACATACCCGGCATCGACCACCACCGAACTCCCGGCCCGATCCTCCGCGTCGAAGCTCACCTCTTCCAGCAGCTTCTCCATCACCGTCTGCAGCCGCCGCGCGCCGATATTCTCGATTTCGCCGTTCACCTCGGCCGCGATCCGCGCGACCGCCCGGATACCATCCTCGGTGAACTCCACGGACACGCCCTCGGTGCCGATCAGCGCCTTATACTGCGCCGGCAGCGACGCCTTGGTGTCCGACAGGATGGCGACGAAATCATCCTCGGTCAGCCCCTTCAGCTCCACCCGGATCGGCAACCGCCCCTGCAGCTCGGGCAGCAGGTCGCTCGGCTTGGCGACATGGAACGCGCCCGAGGCGATGAACAGAATATGGTCCGTCTTCATCGGCCCATACTTGGTCGAAACGGTCGTCCCCTCGATCAACGGCAGCAGGTCGCGCTGCACGCCCTCGCGGCTCACCGATCCGCCGCGCACGTCCGAAACGGCGATCTTGTCGATCTCGTCGAGGAACACGATCCCGTTCGCCTCGGCATCCGCCAGCGCCACGCGGCTCACCTCGTCCTGGTCTAGCCGCTTGTCGGCCTCTTCCTCGACCAGTTTCTCCCACGCCGCGGGTACCAACAGCTTGCGCCGCTTAGTCTGCCCGCCGCCCAGCTTGCCGAACATCTCGCCGAGGTTGATCATCCCCATTTGCCCGCCGCCCGGCATCTCGAACGGCATCTGCGGCGCGACCTGCAATTCCAGCTCGATCTCGGTCTGGTCGAGATGCCCGTCGCGGAACCGCTGGCGGAAGCTCTCGCGCGTCGCCTGGCTCGAATCCTTGCCGACCAAAGCATCGAGCAGCCGGTCCATCGCCGCTTCCTCGGCCTTGTCCTTCACCGCATTGCGGCGACGCTCCTTTTCCAGCCGCACCGCTTCCTCGACCAGGTCGCGCGCGATCTGCTCCACGTCGCGGCCGACATAGCCGACCTCGGTGAACTTGGTCGCCTCCACCTTCACGAACGGCGCATCGGCGAGCTTGGCGAGCCGCCGGCTGATCTCGGTCTTGCCGCAGCCCGTGGGGCCGATCATCAGGATGTTCTTGGGGGTGACTTCATCGCGCAGATCGGGCGACAGCTTCTGCCGTCGCCAGCGGTTACGCAGCGCAACCGCGACCGCCCGCTTGGCGTCCTTCTGTCCGATGATGTGGGCGTCGAGAGCGGCGACGATCGCCTTGGGTGTCAGTGTGTCCTTCATCGCCGGCGCATATCGGGGTGGGCAAGCGGGGGATCAAGCGGGGCGGAGGAAAGGTGGTGGCGAACGAAGCGGACGTATCGCTTCCCCGGCGAAGGCCGGGGCCCAGTCGGGAAGGCAGAGGTAATGAAGGACTGCGCGTTGTCATCAACGTCCCCCAACCGGGCCGCGGCCTTCACCGGGGAGAGAAGAGGGTTCCCGGCTACCCCTCCCGAACGATCCCCTTCAGCCGATACAGCATCTCCAGCGCCTCGCGGGGCGACAGCGTATCCACATCCAGCTCCTCCACCGCCTCGCGCAGCGGATCGGCCTTCTCCTCCGGCACCGTCGCAGCCGCCGCGAACAACGGCAGGTCATCCAACCCGGCCGCCAGCCCGCCGGTCTTCGCCCGCCCCGCCTCCAGCTTCGCCAGCACCGCCTTTGCGCGCGCCACCGTCGCCGGCGGCATGCCCGCCAGCCGCGCCACGGCGAGGCCGTAGCTGCGATCCGCCGGCCCTTCGGCCACCTCGTGCAGCAGCACCAGCTCGCCCTTCCACTCTCGTGCGCGGACATGGTGCAGCGACAGCGCGTCGCATCGCTCCGCGAGCCGCGTCAGCTCATGGTAATGCGTCGCGAACAGGCAGCGACAGCGATTGTCCTCATGGATCGCCTCGACCACCGCCCAGGCGATCGCCAGCCCGTCATAAGTCGACGTGCCGCGCCCCACCTCGTCGAGGATCACGAAACTGTTAGGCGTCGCCTGCGCCAGGATCGCCGCAGTCTCCACCATTTCGACCATGAAGGTGGAGCGACCGCGCGCGAGATTGTCCGACGCGCCCACCCGGCTGAACAGCCGGTCGACCAGCCCCAGCGTCGCGCTCGTCGCGGGCACATAGCTCCCCGCCTGCGCGAGCACCGCGATCAGGGCGTTCTGCCGCAGGAAGGTCGATTTGCCGCCCATGTTCGGCCCCGTCACGAGCCATAGCCGCGACCGCTCCGACAGGGCGCAATCATTGGCGACGAAGCGATCGCCCGATTTCGCCACGGCCGCCTCAACGACGGGGTGCCGCCCCCCAACAATCTCGAAACACGGATGCTCGACCAGGTGCGGCCGCGCCCACCCCCCCTCCGCCGCGCGCTCCGCCAGCCCCGCCGCGACATCCAGCCGCGCCAGCGCATCGGCGGTCGCCGCGATCGGCTCGGCACGCGCCAGCGCGGCGGCGACCAGATCCTCCAGATGCGCCGCCTCTGCCGCCACCGCATGCGCCCCAGCCTGCGTCACCCGGCTCGCCACCTCATGCAGTTCGGGCGCGTTGAAGCGCACCGCCCCCGCCATCGTCTGGCGATGCGTGAAGCCGCTGTCGGGTTTCATCAGCGCATCGGCATTCTTCGCGGGCACCTCGACGTGATAGCCGAGCACATTGTTGTGCCGGATTTTGAGCGCGTTGATCCCCGTCTCGGCGCGATAGCGCGCTTCGAGCGCCGCAATCGCCCGCCGCCCGCCGGAACCCGCATCGCGCAGATCGTCGAGTGCGGCGTCATACCCTTCAGCGATATAGCCGCCATCGCCCGTCTCGATCGGCGGCGACGCCACCAGCGCGCGCTTGAGCAGGTCGATCAATTGGCCATGCCCCCGCAAACGGGGCGCAAGCTCCGCCAGCAATTCGATGCCGAGCGGATCTGCGCACAAGGTTTCCGCCAACAGCCACGCCCCGTCCAGCCCGTCGCGCAACTGCCCCAGGTCGCGCGGGCTCCCCCGCCCTGCCGCGAGCCGCCCGATCGCCCGCCCGATATCCGGAAGCGCCCGCAACCGTTCGCGCAGCCGCGCCCGCATATCGGGATCGTCATGGAAAGCCGCCACCAGCGCCAGCCGCGCCTCGATCGCGCCGCGCTCCATCAGCGGCGCGCCGAGGTCCGCCGCCAGCAGCCGCGCGCCCGCCCCCGTCACCGTCCGGTCAACCGCGTCGAGCAAACTGCCCTTACGCGTGCCGCCGGCGGTACAGGTCAGCTCCAGGCTCTCGCGCGTCGCCGCGTCGATCGCCATCGTCTCCGCAGATCGCCGGATCACCGGCGCGCGCAGAAACGGCAGCGATCCCTTCCCGTTATGATCGAGATACGCGATCAGCCCGCCCGCCGCGGCCAGCATCGCGCGATCGAACTGCCCGAACCCGTCCAGCGTCGCGACACCGTGCAGCCGCTTGATCCGCTCCTCACCACGCGCGCTGTCGAAATCCCCGCGCGGCCGCCACACGGTCGCGGGCACGTCGCCGCCCTCCGCCGCGATCACCTCCGCCGCCGCCAGCCGCGCCAGCTCCGCCCCCAGCGCCTGCGGGCTGGTCGCGATCACCTCGAACCGCCCGGTCGACACATCCGCCGCGGCGATCGCCACGCCGCCACCAGCCTCGCCCACCGCCACGCACCAATTGGCCGCACGTGCATCGAGCAGCGCCTCCTCGGTCAGTGTCCCCGCGGTGACGAAGCGGATGATTGCGCGGTTCACCAATGCCTTGGAGCCCCGCGCCTTGCGCGCCGCCTCCGGGCTCTCGGTCTGCTCGGCAATCGCAACGCGGTGCCCGGCCTTGATCAGCCGCTGGAGATAGGCGGTCGCAGCATGCACCGGCACACCGCACATCGGGATCTTCTCCCCCGCATGCTCCCCCCGCGCCGTCAGCGCGATGTCGAGCACGCCGCTGGCGATCCGCGCATCCTCGAAGAACAGCTCGAAGAAATCGCCCATGCGATAGAATAAGAGGCAATCCCCCGCCTCTTCCTTGAGCGCGAGATACTGCGCCATCATCGGCGTGGGGGCGGTGGTGTCGGCCATGGTGACTCAGTCTTCGGGACGTTGCGCGCCGTGGCGGATGCGCATGATGGACACGCCTTCATCGCTAACGGCATAGGTGAGAATATAGGGCGGGACGGTGGTCATCTCGCGCTGCCCCTCGAACGACGGCCGTCCACGATTCGGAAACACCGCCAGACTGTCCCAGCATGCGATCAGACGCTGCACGCTACGGTCTGCGGCATCCATGTCGAACTGCCGGATCTGATTGGCGATACGATCGAGATCGTCGAGCGCCTCGTTGCGCCAGACGACTTTAACCATTCGGGGCGGCGAGCCACTCTCTAAACGGTCGGAAGCCGGGCTTGCCCCAGGTTCTCAGCCAGATGGAAACGATCCGATGCTCCACGCCGGTGCCGGCAGCAAAGCTGGCGCGCGCCCGCGCAAACGCTTCTTCGAGCGGCTCCTCGTCACCTGGGGTATGAAGGTCGACGTCGTGCTTCACGCCGGCAATCTACCCTGCCGAAGGCGCATTGGCGAGTCGGTGTTGAGCGCAAGCCGCGGGATGCAGCGCTCCGGCCAGTGCGGTACGCTCGCGTCCAAGGAGTCGGATCATGCCCTACGCCAGCGCCACCATCCCCTCGCCCACCGGCGATCTCACGCTGATGGCCAGCGACGCCGGGCTCGCCGCCATCCAGTGGCAGATGTACGCGCCGGGCAAATCGCGCCTCCAGCCGAGCACAGAAAACCCCGCGCACCCCGTCATCGCCGCAGCCACCACCCAGCTGAACGAATATTTCGCCGGCACACGCACCATCTTTGACCTGCCGCTCGCGCCGACGGGAACGGAGTTCCAGCGCGCCGTCTGGGCGCAGCTGCTGACCATCCCCTACGGCGAGACGCGCAGCTACGCCGATATCGCGCGCGCGATCGGCCGCCCCACAGCGACCCGCGCGGTGGGCGGGGCCAACGGGCAGAACCCGCTGCCGATCGTCGCGCCATGCCACCGCGTGATTGGCAGCAGCGGCGCGCTGACCGGTTTCGGCGGCGGCCTCCCCAACAAGATCCTGCTCCTGGATCTCGAAAGCCGCGTCAGCCGGCTTTGTTGAGGAACGGCGCATTGATCCGTGCGAACACCGCAGCATGCGCCGCATCGTCCTGCGCGGCACGCAGCGGGCGGCAACGTCCGACCACGATCTCCTCGCCATCCGGATCCGCTTCCAGGATCGCCATCACCTCCGCGATATAGTCGGCGAGCGGCATCGCGTTCGGGTCGGTGGCGTGGCCGGGCATCAGGTCGGTTTGCACGCCCGGGGGGACAAGTTCGATCACGCCCACCCCGCTGTCCGCCAGCTGCACCCGCAGCGACTGCGACCAGCTATGGATCGCCGCCTTGGTCGCGCCATAAGTCGGCGTCGCCACCAGCGGGACGAAGGCGAGCCCCGACGACACCGTCATGATCGTCGCATCTCCGCGTGCCTTCAGATGCGGGAGCAGCGCCGCGGTCAGCCGGATCGGGCCGAGCAGGTTGGTCGTGATGGTCGCCTCGGCCGTATCGAGCGTCCAGTCGTCGGCGGCGATGTCCTCCGCCACCATGATCCCGGCGTTCTGGATCACCACGTTGAGATCCGGATGGTTCGCGATCAGCCGCGCCGCACCCGCGCGAATTGCGGCGGCATCGCTCACGTCGAGCACCACGCCCGCCATGCCGGGATTGGCCGCGACCACATCGTCCAGCGCCGCCTGCCGCCGACCGGCAACGATCACCTTGTTGCCTTTCGCGTGCAGCGCCTCGGCGAGTGCGCGGCCGATTCCCGATCCGCCGCCGGTAATCAGGATGGTGTTGCCGGTGATGTTCATGATGGCCTCCTGTGGAATGCTGGACGCCAGATACGGATTGTGGTTACCACCGGAAAGAAGGCACCGAAAAGTATCGTACTTACCATGCGGAAACCAGCGATCGACCACGACTATCCCGAGAACCTCGATCCGCGGGTCGAGGCACTGGTCACGCAGGTGATCGGCCGCGTGGCGGACAAATGGACGATGATCCTGCTCGAAGTTCTCACCGAACATGGCGAGCAGCGTTTCTCCCAGATCCTGCGAGCGGCGGACGGGATCAGCCAGAAGATGCTGACCCAGACGCTGCGCCAGATGGAGCGTGACGGGCTGGTGGTGCGCACCGTCCACGCCGCCGTCCCGCCGCGAGTGGATTACCGGCTGACCGATCTCGGCGAGAGCCTCAGCTACGCCTTCTGCGGCGTATGGGTCTGGGCGGCGAAGAACGTCGACCGGATCGAGGCCGCCCGCGCCGCCTTTGACGAGCGGGCGGCCGCATGACCGTGCGCTGCGCCTGGGCGGAGGGTAACGATCTCATGCGCGCCCATCATGACACCGAATGGGGCGTGCCGCAGCATGATCCGCGGATGCTGTGGGAAATGCTGATGCTGGAGGGCTTTCAGGCGGGCCTCTCCTGGCAGGTGATCCTCAACAAGCGCGAGGGCTTCCGCACCGCCTTCGCCGCCTTCGACCCTGCAACGGTCGCCGCCTTCGACGCGGCCGATGTCGAGCGCCTGATGGGCGATCCCGGCATCGTCCGCGCCCGCGCCAAGATCCTCGCCACGATCCGCGGCGCGCAGATCTACCAGGACATGGGCGAAGACGCATTCCACGACTTCTGCTGGGGCTTCACCGATGGCCGGCCGATCGTCAGCGACGGCACGCAATGGCTTGCCGTCACGCCCTTGTCCGAACGCATCTCGAAGGAGATG
Organism: Sphingomonas sp.; assembly: GCA_042096015.1. Classification (GTDB taxonomy): domain Bacteria; phylum Pseudomonadota; class Alphaproteobacteria; order Sphingomonadales; family Sphingomonadaceae; genus Sphingomonas. The sequence continues at coordinate 3,012 of JBELMF010000136.1, read as the reverse complement.
AAGCGGCGCGGTTTCAAGTTCGTCGGCCCGACCATCGTTTATGCCTGGATGCAGGCGGTGGGCATCGTCAACGACCATCAGCTGGGCTGCTTTCGGCGCTGAGCGACGCGGTGGTTTGCATCGCCACCGGCACCCCCTAAAGGTCGCGGGCGTAACCTTCGGCCGGGGGCGAAATGACCGACAAGAACGACACCACGAACCAGTTTTCCGAGCGCGAGGCCCTGCTGTTCCACTCGGAGGGCCGCCCCGGCAAGATCGAGATCGTCGCCTCCAAGCCGATGGCGACCCAGCGCGACCTGTCGCTCGCTTATTCCCCAGGCGTCGCGGTGCCGGTGCAGGCGATCGCCGACGATCCCTCCACCGCTTATGATTATACCGCGAAGGGCAATCTGGTCGCCGTCATCTCCAACGGCACCGCGATCCTCGGCATGGGCAATCTCGGTGCGCTCGCCTCCAAGCCGGTGATGGAAGGCAAGGCGGTGCTGTTCAAGCGCTTCGCCGACGTCGATTCGATCGACCTCGAGGTGAAGACCGAGGATGTCGACGCCTTCATCAACTGCGTTGCGCTGCTCGAGCCGTCGTTCGGCGGCATCAACCTCGAGGACATCAAGGCACCCGAATGCTTCATTATCGAGCAGACGTTGCGCGAGCGGATGAACATCCCGGTCTTCCATGACGACCAGCACGGCACGGCGATCATCACCGCTGCCGGCCTCATCAACGCCTGCCTGCTGACCAAGCGCTCGCTCCGCGACATCAAGGTCGTCGTCAACGGCGCGGGCGCTGCCGCGATCGCCTGCACCGAATTGATGAAGGCGATGGGCGTTAGCCACGATAATGTCATCATGTGCGACCGCACCGGCGTGATCTATCAGGGCCGCGAGGATGTGAACCAGTGGCAGTCGGCGCATGCCGCGGTCACCGACCGTCGCACGCTGACCGAGGCACTGCACGGCGCCGACGTGTTCCTCGGCCTCTCCGCGGCCGGCGCGCTGAAGCCCGAGATGGTCAAGGACATGGCGCCTGCCCCGATCATCTTCGCCATGGCCAATCCCGAGCCGGAGATCCGCCCCGAGCTCGCCAAGGCGGCGCGTCCCGACGCGATCATCGCCACCGGCCGCTCGGACTATCCGAACCAGGTCAACAACGTCATCGGCTTCCCGTTCATCTTCCGCGGCGCGCTCGACGTCCGCGCGACCGGCATCAACGACGCGATGAAGATCGCCGCCGCGCAGGCGATCGCCGAACTGGCGCGCGAGCGCGTGCCCGACGAGGTCGCCACGGCTTACGGCGTGCAGCACGTCTTCGGCCCCGAATATATCATCCCCGCGCCGTTCGATCCGCGCCTGATGGAAGTGGTCTCCGCCGCGGTCGCCAAGGCGGCGATGGATTCGGGCGTCGCCACCCGGCCGATCCTCGACATGGAGGGCTATCGCCAGACCCTCCGCGCCCGCCTCAACCCGACCACCTCGGTGCTCAGCCTCGCGTACGAAGGCGCCCGCGCGCATCCCAAGCGCGTGCTGTTCGCGGAGGGCGAGGAAGAGGTCGTGCTGCGCGCCGCTGTTGCCTTCAAGGAAGGCGGTTACGGCACGCCGGTGCTGGTCGGCCGCGACGACGTGCCCGATCGCCTGCGCGCCATGGGCATCGCCAACCCCGAGGAGTACGAGCTGCACAACAGCCGCATCTCGCCGCTGGTGCCGCAGATGGTCGACTTCCTCTACAACCGGCTCCAGCGCCGCGGCTATCTGCGCCGCGATTGCGAGCGGATGATCAACCAGGACCGCAACGTCTTCGGCGCGGTGCTGCTGCAACTGGGCCATGCTGATGCGATGATCACCGGCATCACGCGCACCTGGGCGCAATCGATGCGCGAAGTGCGCCGCGTGATCGATCCGGAGGCGAACCGCACGCCGTTCGGCATCCACGTCATGGTCGGGCAGACCCACACCGTGTTCATCGCCGACACCACGGTGAACGAGCGCCCCAATGCCGAGCAGCTCGCCGACATCGCCGAGCAGACCGCTGCCGTCGCGCGCCGCATGGGCCATGAACCGCGCGTCGCGTTCCTGAGCTATTCGACCTTCGGCAACCCCAAGGGCACGTTCCTCGACAATGTGCGTGAGGCGATCCACGTACTCGACAGCCGCAATGTCGGGTTCGAATATGAGGGCGAGATGACGCCGGACGTCGCGCTCAATCCCAAGCAGCAGGCGAACTATCCCTTCGCGCGGCTGTCCGGCCCCGCCAACGTGCTGATCATGCCGGGCCTCCAGTCCGCGCATATCTCGGCCAAGCTGCTGCGCGAGCTGGGCGGCGACAGCGTGATCGGCCCGATGCTGATCGGCATGGAAAAACCGGTGCAGATCGCGCCGATGACCTCGACGGCAAGCGACCTGATGACGCTGGCGGTGCTGGCGGCGGGCGGCATCGCGCGCTGATCCGTCCTTCCCGCAGGCGCCCCGCGGATTCATCGACGGCGCGCCCGCGGGCGGATCCTGAACGAAGTTCGCACCGTCGTCACAGGGCGTTACACTTCTCGTCACTCATTGGGACATCGGCGCGACAGGCGGCCCGTATCTGTGTGTTTGTCGCCGATGACGGCGGAGAACAATGCGGAGACGCCCCATGAATATCCCGTTCAAGCATTTCGCACTCGCCCTCGCCGGCCTTGGTGTAGCGGCAGCGGCGGTTCCCGCGTCGGCTGCTCCTTATGCGATCAACCAGCGCCAGCGTTCGATTGACGCGCGGATCGACCAGGGCGTGCGCAGCGGTGCGCTGACCCGCAACGAAGCCGTCCGCCTGCGCACCGACTTCCGCAACCTGTCCTATCTGGAGGCACGCTATCGGCAGACGGGCGGCGGCCTGTCGACCTGGGAACGGCGCGATCTGGATGCCCGCTTCGATCGGCTGAGTGCCCGCGTCAGGGTGCAGAAGCACGATCGGCAGCGCTGGTGATCCCTCCGGCAGGGCTTGCCGTCCGAGGGCGGCGGGCCCTGCAACGGGCGCAACCAA
>JBELMF010000135.1:0-10112 GCA_042096015.1 Sphingomonas sp. | reverse complement strand
ACGCACCCGGCGGCTCACGAACTCGATCAGCAACGCAGCCGCTGCGCCGAGGCCGGCGCCCGCCACCAGCCCGCCGATGATCAGCAGCCAGCGCCCGGGAGTAGTAGCGGTGCGGGGCAAGGCCGCCGCGCCGAGCTTGCTGAACCCGGCTTCGGTCGATTGTGCCTGCAACTCAAACTCGGCCGCACGCTGCATCGTCTTGGTCACCTGGTCGCGCAGCACCGCTACGTCGCCGGCCAGCCGCCGCGCCTCGTCGACCAGCCCGCGCTGGGCGAGCACCTTGCGCGTCTGGGCATCGATACCGATGGTCGCCGCCCCGCCGCCGGCAACGCTGCGCGCGGCGGCACGCGCTGCCCCCTCCTCGCGACTGACCGCGGCGGATAGCGCGGCCTGCTGCTGTTGCAGCGCGATGATCTGGGGATGGTTGACCCCCATCTCCCGCCGCGCTGCGGCCAGTTGGGCGCTGGTCTGCGCCAGTGCGCCGGCGGACGGCGCCACGAACGGCGTGCCGCCCACCGCGGCGGCCGCCGGCGGCGGAGCACTGCTTGCCAGCGCACGAAGCTTGGATGATTCGGCGTCCATGTTATCGTCCTGCAGCACGATATTGTTGGCGCGCTCGAACGCGGCCTTGCGCTGTTCCGCTTCGGCCAACCGTCCCTTCAGGGTGGCGGCCTGCCGACCGAACCAGGCGGCCTTCTGCGCGGCATCGCGCCGCTTGCTGTCGAGCGCCTCCGCCAGAAAGGCATCGCGGACAGCATCCGCGCCCCGCCGCGCGGTTTCGGGCACGGTCGAGCCATAAGCGATCTCAAGGATCGGGCTGTTGCGGATCAGCGTCGCGCGCGTGCGCTGGGACACGTCCTCCGCCAGCCAGTCGCGCATGCTGATCCGCGGTGCCGGTGCCGCGGCGTCATAGCGTGCCCGCAGCGCGGCGGATTGTTCCCAGCCGAAGTGTTCCACCACCCGGCGTGTAACCCGCGGATCCCGGATCAACTCGACCTGCGCCGCCAGATAGGTTTCCAGCGTGCGCGGCGGCAGCGCCTCCCCGGTGACCGGGTCGGCCTTCAACAGATCGACCACGACGCGCGAGCGTGCCTCGTAGCGGCTCGGGATCTGCTTGGCAGCGATCGCGCCGACGATCGCGCCCGCGATCGCGACGGCGATGATCAGCGGCCATCGGGCCTTGAGCATGCGAAATATCTGTACCGGACCCATCGCGCCCCTCCCGATCAGAAGAACCGCTCGCCGACGACGAGCACGTCGTCCGGACGAAGCTCTTCGTTCAGACCGACTTTCAGTTCCTCGCCCCCGCGCACGAGCTTCACGCGCTTCGCCGATCCCAGCGCGGTCAGCCCGCCGCCCTGCGCCAGCGCCATCTGCACCGTCGTCCGTTCGCCCATCGGATAACTTCCAGGCGCATTCACCTGGCCATAGATGTAGAAGGTCTGCGGCGGGGCAACGAACACCTTGTCGCCAGTTCCCACCAACGGGTCCTGGCCCGGCCCGGCCGTCGCAATGGTGCGAAGCGACAGGGCCTGGGTGGAACCGTCCGGTCGGGTCAGCGTGATCTCATCGGCGGCCTGGTTGCTTACACCGCCGGCCCGCGCCACGATCTCCGACAATCGATAGGCGCGATCGATCGGCACTACGCCCGGCTGGTTGACCTGCCCCAGCACGGTGACGAAACGGCTGCCGTAGCTGACGACCGTGACGTTCACGGCGGGGTTCTGCAGATAGCCACCGCGCATCAATCGTCCGCGAAGGTCGTCGCGCAACGCCAGCAGCGTTCGGCCCGCCGCAGGCACGGTGTCCACGAACGGGAGTTGCACTGATCCATCCTCCTGGATCTGGACCCGTGCATTGAAATCGGTCCGGCCGATCACCGCCGTCTCGATCACATCGCCCTTGCCGAGGACATAGGCCGCGCGGTCGGCCTCTCCCCGGGCACGATCGTCCGCAGCCACCGCCGCCCGAAGCTCCGGTGTGCCGCCTCCCGATCCGGCAACGACCTGCGCCGATATGCCGTGCGCCCCTGCCGTACAGGCTGCAAGTCCCGCCGTGATCAGCGCGACGCGGATCAGATCAATGCGCATGCCCGCCCCCAAATCTGCGTGCCCGCGACGAAAGCGGGACATCGCTTGCAAAGAACATCCGGAATATCCGTCACGTTCCTCGGCAATAGTACTTTGTATGTTCCGGCGCTCAATTACGTATGCGGCTGATTACATCCATAATGGAGCAATCCACCGCCGCTCAAAAAGCCGCTATGCCCGCGGCTTACACGACTTTGTTCTTTTCCGGACGCGATGAGTGGCGCGCGTTAACCACGATTGTTTAGCGCTGGTTAAGCGTCAGGCTCGCACGAGCCGCCGCGTTCAACATGCCCCGGCAGGTCGCGCGGGAACCAAACAGGAAAAATCATCACATGGCGACGATTACCGTATCCACTTCGGCGGAGTTGATGGCGGCTGCCTCACGCGCGCGCGCCGGCGATACGATCGCGCTGGCCGCCGGCAACTACGACAAGATCACGCTGCGAGACGTTCGCTTCGACGGGACGGTGACGATCACCTCGGCAGACCCCGAAAGGCCGGCCGTGCTGACCGGGCTCAAGGCGATCGGGGTCGAGAACATCACCTTTCGGGATGTGGTTCTCGCCGATATGGATGCAACGACCCCCTATGATTTCGAGGTCAAGAACGCCGCACATATCACCTTCGATCAGGTGCTTGTCCGTGGCGAGGAGGGCGATGCCGGCTATCAGTCCAACACGCTGATGATCCGCGCCAGCCGCGATGTCGCGATCACCAATTCGGAAATCACGCACCTGCGTTACGGCATCAACATGCTCGACAATGTCGGCGTGACGGTGACGTGCAATTACTTCCATGATCTGCGCGCCGATGGGTTTCACGGCGGTGGCCTGTCCGATGTCGTGATCGCCGACAACGTCTTTACCGATTTCCATCCCGCGCCGGGCGATCATCCGGATGCCATCCAGTTCTGGACCGCGAACCAGACGCGCAGCGCCGAGAACATCACCATTACTGGCAATGTTATCCATCGCGGGGACGGCGCGGCGATCCAGGGCATCTTCATGGGTGATGAGACGGATGCCTTGCCGTACCGCAACGTCGTCATCTCCGACAATCTGGTGGTCGGCGGGATGTACAACGGCATCCATGTCGAACGAGCCGACGGGCTGTCGGTCACCGACAATATCGTGGCGGGATATCGTGATCAGCCGTCATGGATCCGGGTCGCAGATCTCACGACGCTGATCGGCAACGTCGCACAGGTTTACGTGATCGACGGTCAGACGATCAGCGCGCCGTTCGGAAACGCGGTCACCCCGCCGATCTACGACGACGGCAGCGCCTTTGTGGGCGACTGGCTCGCCGCCAATCGTGATTGGCTCCGCTTCGCGCGGGGGTCCGAGGTATTGCGCGACATCGCCAACGAACTGGTGGATCTAGCGGAGCAGGCGCCGCCGCCCGTGCCGGTCACGATTGTCACCGGCACGCCCACCGCGGATCGCCTCCACGCAGCGGACGTCGGCGACAGCATCCTGATGGGCAATGGCGGCGACGACCAATTGTTCGGCGGTGCCGGTCAGACGCGAATGGAGGGGGGCACGGGTGACGATCTCTATTTCGTGACCTCCGCGCGTGATCTGGTGGTGGAGCGCACCGGGGGCGGGCTGGACACCGTCTATGCCTCGATCGACTATCGCCTCCCGGACGAGGTGGAGACGCTTCGGCTCGCGGCGCCGGATCTCACCGTTTGGGGCAATGGGCTCGCCAACAAGATCACCGGCACCGCCGGCCGAGATCGCATCGATGGCGCCGCCGGGGACGATTCGCTGCTGGGCCTGGAGGGGCGTGACATTCTCGATGGCGCCGCAGGCGACGACAATCTCAACGGCGGCGCCGGTCGCGACAGCCTCACCGGCGGCAGTGGCGCCGACCTGCTCAACGGCGGCGATGGTGACGATCGTCTCTGGGGCGGCGCGGGCGCGGACCAGATCGAAGGCGGCTCGGGTGACGATCGGCTGTCCGGCGGACGCGGTGCCGACGTATTCCTTTTCCGGCCCGATGCGATCGGCGATCACGACGTTGTCATCGACTTCTCCGCCGCGCAGGGTGACCGGATCGGCCTGTCGCTGATTGACGCCGACGCCGGCACCGCGGTCAACGATGCCTTCCGCTTCATCGGAACGGCGGCGTTCAGCGGCCACGCCGGCGAACTGCGCTACGAGGCGACGACCGGCGGGATCGTCTGCACCGCGGATGTGGATGGCGATGCGCTGGAGGATTTCACGCTGTCGCTCGACAGCGTGACGTCGCTGACCGCAACGGCCTTCGTCCTGTAAGCCTCTGCGCGGCCGCGCGGCGGCGGGCTGCCGCGTCGCCACGCTACCGTCCAGCACGACACCGCTTGGCAGCGCGCACATGATTGATAAGATCACGCCGATGACGATGGTCGGGAGCGGATCGGTGGAAATGCGCGGCCCCGTCGTCCGCACCATCCGTTCGGCCCCGGTGCAGGCGCTCGGGCGTGCCGACACGCGCTTCATGGGCGGGCCGGTGCTCGGTGACGATCCCGACAGTCTGCGGCTGCGCCACACCCGCCGCCATACTCCGGTCGATGAGTTCGCGCCGGCGCTTGTCGATCCGCAGCCGCTCGTCGGGTCCTACGCGTATCTCGGCATCGCCTTCAACCATTTCGGCCACGCGATGTCGGAGATGATCCACCGCATCGTGCCGACCCGCCAGCTGGCGTTCAACCCGCGCTGGCTGATCGTCACCGCGCGAGGGGCAAGTCCCACCTTCACCGCCCTTCCCTCCGTGTCCCGCACTATCCTTGCCCTCTTCGGCATTGACGAGACGAACTGTACCGTGCTCGCCTCCGACGCCATCGTGGAGGAGCTTCTGATTGTCGAGGCCGGCTCCGATCTCGTCGGCGGGCCGAAGCCGTGGTATCGTGATCTGATGCGCGGGTTCGTGCCTGGTCTCCTGCCCTGCACCACCGCCACCTATCCGGCCAGGATCTATGTCTCACGCTCCGGGCTCGATACCGAATCCGGATTTCTCGGCGAACGGGTGCTCGAACGGCTGCTGGCGGGCGCCGGCTTCCACATCCTGCATCCGGAGCGGCTCTCGCTGCGTGACCAGATCGCGCATTACGCCGCGGCGCAGGTGCTGATCTTTGCCGAGGGATCGGCCTGCCATGGCGTCGAGCTGTTCGGTGCGGACGGGCTGGCGCACACCATCCTCCTCAACCGCCGCAACAAGGCGCGCAATCCGTTCGCCGGCGTGCTGGCCAGCCGCTCGCGCCGCTTCGACGAGTTCGCGGGCAACCCGCTCCTCGGATCGGCGCATTGTGGCGATGGTGGCGTGCCCTTGCTCCACCGCGGCGTCACCGCACTCGCGTTGCGCGAGCTCGCCGCCTTTCTCGACACGGCGGGCGTGGCCCGGCTGGGCGAGCTGCCACATATCGACTATCTCGCCGCAGCACATGCCGATCTCGATCGCTACCTCGCCGCCGCCGGGCCCCCCACACGCGTCGTCCCGGAGGCGGCGGAGGCGTTGCGCGGCGCGCTAGCCGCTGCCGTGCGTCCTGATGGCTCGGTCGCTCCGGTCGCACCACCAGCCCTTCCCGCCCGCAAGCCACAGGAACGGGAGGCCCGCCGCCTCCGCCGCCGTGCCCAGCGCCGCGCCGCTGCGATCCGCTGACCTCCGCCTACCGCGCTCGCTGGTCGTTACGCTCCCGCATCGCCGAGCACGAGAGGGCGGCCATGATTTGTTAACCACGTTCCGCAACCTCTCGAAAAATCTCCCTTGAGTATTTTGCGGCTGTGATGAAGCGCTCCCCCCTCGCTCTCGTCGCAGCGTTCCTGTGCGTCTTCGGCCGCCCCGCCGAGGCGCGTTCGCTGCTTGACTATGTCGGCCAGTGCGTCCCGTTCGCGCGCCAGGCCTCGGGAATCCAGATCTACGGCGATGCCTGGACCTGGTGGGATCAGGCCGACGGAAGATATGGTCGCGGCGATCGCCCGCGCGTCGGTTCGGTGATCGCCTTTTCGAAGCAGGCGCGCCTGCCGCTCGGCCATGTCGCCGTGGTCAGTCGCATCGTCGAGGATCGCGTGCTGATGCTCACCCACGCCAACTGGTCGCGTTTTGACGGCGAGCGCGGCCATGCCGAACAGGACGTCACCGTGTTCGACGTCAGCAAACGGAACGACTGGAGCGAAGTGAAGGTCTGGTATCGCGATTCGAACGGGCTGGGCGGCACCACCTACAAGGTGCACGGGTTCATCTACGCCCCCGGCCGCCCGCACGAAAATCTCACCGGGCGCAATCCGGACTATGTCGGCGCCCTTATCGACGCCTATGTTCCCGGCGCAGGAATCCGCTGACGATCGAAGGCCGGCGCACCGCCGATAGCCATCAGGCCCGGTCGGCGCGCCGGATCCCGCCCGCGATCAGTTACTGTCCGGTGCGTCCTGATGATCGGCATTATCGGCGATCAGAAACCCGAACCCGACCAGCAGCGCCGCGCCCAGCGCATAGCCGACAACGCCTATGCCGTCCCCCGCCGCGTTGTCGACAGCGACGGTCGGCGCCGCCGCGCGCTTCGCTTGGTCCAGCGACGCAGCCACAACCGGCTGTGCCGGCGCTGCCGATGCGGCGATCGGGGCCAGCGACAGGCCCGCGGCGGCCGACACGGCAATCCATCTTGCGATCATTCATCCTCTCCTCTTTGGAAACAGCAGCCTAGCTGCCGTGACGCGGATCGCAAACGGTCGCGCGTATTGTGGGTCCTGCGGTTAGTCGCGAATGTAGCGGAAATACCACACTTCATGCCCATCCCCTCGCGCCTTGCGCTCATAGCGGGTTTCAGGCCAGTCGGCGGGGCGGTGCAGGAACTCGGCGGGGCGCTGCGCCTGCCAGGTGAAATCGCGGCGCTGCGCCATCACCATCATCGACCAGCGGCAATAGGTAGGATCGTCGGTGCCCAGGCGGAATTCCGCGCCCGGCTTCAGCTTGGCCGCGATCAGGTCGAGCGGCCCGTGGTTCATCATGCGTCGCTTGGCATGGCGCGCCTTGGGCCAGGGATCGGGATGCAGCAGGTACACCGCATCGAGCGACGCATCGGGCAGCCGCTCGACGACGGCCAGCGCGTCGCCCATGTAAAGCCTGACGTTGTCCAGCCCGCCGTCGCGGATATGGCCCAGCGCTCCGACCACCCCATTCAGGAAAGGCTCGCATCCGATGAAGCCCGTGTCCGGCCGTGCGATCGCCTGGCCGGCGAGATGCTCCCCCGCGCCGAAGCCGATTTCCAGCCGCAACGGACGATCGTCGCCGAACAGCCGCATTGCATTCAGCGCCCCCTCCTCCGGCACCGCCACCTTCGGCAGCAGGTCGTCGACGAGCGCGGCCTGGCCCTTGCGCAACTTATGGCCTTGTGCCCGGCCATAGAGCCGGCGGATCTTGGTGGGATCGTTCATCGGGCGGGCCGATAGCGCTCCAGCGCGCGGGAGCAAAGCGGCAGCAGCATCGTTCACGGGCAGCCATGGGAAAGAAGAAAAAGAAAGCGAAGCGGGCGGCAGAGGCCGAGCACAAGCTGGTCGGTCCGATCGCCGCGGCAGCCGATCGTGCGCCGATCGCTTGGATCGGCAAGGCCAGCGAGATCGCCGATCAGCCGCCGCTGGTGGCCGTCTCACTGGCCACGATCGCGATCGGCGCGGTGCTGCGGCGCCGCGACGTCGCGCGTACCGGGGCGCGCATGCTGCTCTCCCACGCCCTCGCCACGGCCGGAAAAGCGGTGGTGAAGAATGCGGTCGACCGTTCGCGCCCCGCGCGTGCGCTGCTGGACGGCAAACCCCGGATCGGCGCGGGCAAGGGCGCGTCGGATACCGACTTCAACTCCTTCCCGTCGGGGCACACGGCCGGCGCGGTCAGCGTGGCGGAAGCGGTAGCGCATACCGCGCCGGCGCTTGCGGCGCCTGCCCGCGGCGGCGCCGCCGCTGTTGCCGCGATCCAGCTCCCGCGGGGCGCGCATTATCCCAGCGACGTCATGATCGGCGCAGCGATCGGCTGGCTGGCGGAGCGCCTTGCCGGCACCCTGGTCGATGCCGCCGAACGCGCCATCACCCGTCAGCGATCAAAACGCGCCGCTGACGACCCTGTCGCTGAAACCGAGGCGCACCCCAGCTGATCCTGCCAGGCCCCAGACGCAGGTCACCCCAGCCCTGAGCCGGGGTACCGTCTCTCTTCGGCGGCCCCGAAGACAGCAGAACCCCGATCAGGCCCGGGGCAACGATAGTGCCGGTAAGGGTGGAAGGCTTACGCCAGCGCCGCCTTCAGATCATCGACCAGGTCCAGCTTTTCCCACGGGAAGAAGTCGCCATCGGCCGCACGCCCGAAGTGCCCGTAAGCGGCAGTGCGCCGATAGATCGGCTTGTTCAGCCCCAGATGCGTGCGGATGCCGCGCGGGGTCATCCCGCCCAGCTTCTCGATGCCTGCGATCGCTGCCTCGATCTGGTCGTCGCCCACCGTGCCGGTGCCGTGCGTGTCGACATAGAGCGACAGCGGCCTGGCCACGCCGATCGCATAGGCCAGCTGGATCGTGCAGCGCTTGGCAAGCCCCGCCGCGACGATGTTCTTCGCCAGATAGCGGGTGATATATGCCGCCGAGCGATCGACCTTGGTCGGGTCCTTGCCGCTGAACGCGCCGCCGCCGTGCGGGCTCGCGCCGCCATAGGTGTCGACGATGATCTTGCGCCCGGTCAGGCCGGCGTCGCCGTCCGGCCCGCCGATCTCAAAGCTGCCGGTCGGGTTGATGTGATAGACGGTCTCGTCGCTGAGCAGCTCGGCCGGCAGCACATCGGCCACCACCTGCTTCACATAGGCCTTGAGCTCGGCTTCCTTGTCGCCCTCGTCATAGCCCTTGGCATGCTGGGTCGACACCACGATCGCGGTGCAGGCGACCGGCTTGCCGTTTTCGAAGCGAAGCGTCACCTGGCTCTTGGCGTCGGGCTCAAGGAACGGCGCCGCGCCCGAGTGGCGGTCCTCGGCCATGCGCTGCAGGATGCGGTGACTGTAATAAAGCGTCGCCGGCATCAGCTCGGGCGTCTCGTCGCAGGCGAAGCCGAACATGATGCCCTGGTCGCCGGCGCCCTCGTCCTTGTTGCCGCTGGCGTCGACGCCCTGCGCGATGTGGGCGGACTGCGCATGCAGGTTGTTTTCGAAGCGGAAGCTTTCCCAGTGAAAGCCTTCCTGCTCATAGCCGATGCGCTTCACCGTGTCGCGAACGGTCGCCTCGATCTCGGCCTCCGCGCCCGGTGCCCACTGGCCGTTCTCATATACGCCCTTGCAGCGGATCTCGCCCGCCAGCACGACCAGCTGCGTCGTCGTCAGCGTCTCACAGGCGATGCGCGCCTCGGGATCCTTCGACAGGAACAAGTCGACGATCGCGTCCGAAATCTGGTCCGCGACTTTGTCCGGATGGCCCTCGGAGACCGATTCGCTGGTGAAGAGGTACGACTGGCGCATGGTAACTCCGCCTGATGCTGATGAGATAAGGATATAAAGATAGCTTTATATGCCCCTATCGTTCGCGGCACCGGAAGGCAATGGCCGCGACACCCAGCAGCACCGCGACGATCGCCGCCATCCAGTTGCCGAGTTGCGAGAAGAGCGTCGCCGGTCTCGCCTCCGGGAACGGCACCTCGACGGCCCCAGCCGTCTCATGCGGGATCGCCGCGATCAGCTGGCCGTCGGCGGCGATGACGGCGGAGATCCCGTTCGGCGTGGCGCGGATCACCGGCAACCCTTCCTCAATCGCGCGCATGCGCGCCTGCGCCAGGTGCTGCGGCGGCCCCCATCTGCCGAACCAGGCATCGTTGGAAGGATTGAAGATCGCCCGCGGCCGCTGCGCCGGATCGACCACCTCGCCCGAAAAGATGATCTCGTAGCAAAGCTGGATGCCGATCGCCCCGATGCCCGGGACGGTCAGCGCACGCGGGCCCGCCCCCTCGGCAAAGTCCATCGATCCAGGCACCAGCCGGTCGAACCCAAGCGGCTTCAGCAGCCACGGCATCGGCAGATATTCGC
>JBELMF010000134.1:0-10146 GCA_042096015.1 Sphingomonas sp. | reverse complement strand
CGCCGCCCCGGCGGATCGCGGGCCCTTCACCGAGGAGGATCTGCCCGCAATCGAGGCCAAGATGCGCGAGATCATCGCCAAGGACGAGCCGCTGATTCGCGAGGTCTGGTCACGCGCCGACCTGATCGACCGCTGGACCAAGCAGGGCGAGACGTTCAAGGCCGAATGGGCCGCCGAACTGCCCGAGGGCGAAGAACTGACGGTCTATCGCGCCGGCAAGGGCGAGGATGCCTGGCTCGACATGTGCCGCGGACCCCATCTCGCCTCGACCGGCAAGCTCGATCCGCAGGCGTTCAAGCTGACGCGCGTGTCGGGCGCCTATTGGCGCGGTGACCAGAAGAACGCGATGCTCAGCCGCATCTACGGCACGGGCTGGCTCAACAAGAAGCAGCTCGACGCGCACCTCCACATGCTGGAGGAAGCCGCCAAGCGCGACCATCGCAAAATCGGCCAGGAGATGGACCTGTTCCACCTCCAGGCCGAGGCGCATGGCAGCGTCTTCTGGCATCCCAAGGGCTATATGATCTGGCGCCAACTGGAGGCGTATATGCGCCGCCGGCTCGACGCGGCCGGCTATGACGAGGTCAAGACGCCGCAGGTGATGGACGCGCGCCAGTGGGAGAAATCCGGCCACTGGGGCAAGTATCGCGAGAACATGTTCGTCATCCCCGACGAAGTGCCCAATGTCTCCGACGAGGGCGCGCTGGTGTCGCCGGACGCGGACTGGATGGCGCTGAAGCCGATGAACTGCCCGGCGCACGTGCTGATCTTCCGCCAGGGGATCAAGTCGTACCGCGACCTGCCGATCCGCATGGCCGAATTCGGCTGCTGCCACCGCAACGAGCCGCACGGCGCGCTGCACGGTATCATGCGCGTGCGCCAGTTCACGCAGGACGATGCGCATATCTTCGTGCGCGAGGACCAGCTGGTCGACGAGGTCGCCAAGTTCATCGACCTGCTCGACAGCGTGTACCGCGATCTCGGCTTCACCGATTATGCCGTGAAGCTCGCGCTGCGCCCCGAGAAGCGCTTCGGCGACGATGCGATGTGGGACAAGTCGGAGGACGAGCTGCGCCGCGCGGTGATGGCGTCCAACCTGCCGCAGCGGATCAAGGACGGGTTCGAGGAGCTGGAGGGCGAAGGCGCCTTCTACGCGCCCAAGCTCGAATTCCACCTCACCGACGCGATCGGGCGGACGTGGCAGGTCGGCACGATCCAGTCCGATCGCGTGCTGCCCGAGCGGCTCGACGCGAGCTACATCGGCGAGGATGGCGAGCGTCATCGGCCGGTGATGCTCCACCGCGCGATCCTCGGCACGTTCGAGCGGTTCCTCGGCATCCTGATCGAGCACCACGCTGGCCGCTTCCCGCTGTGGCTGTCGCCGGTGCAGGTGGTGGTGGCGACGATCGTCTCTGACGCTGACGATTATGCCGAGGTGGTGCGGGCGAAGCTGGCCGCCGCCGGGCTGCGCGTCGAAACCGATCTTCGCAACGAGAAGATCAACTACAAGGTGCGCGAGCACAGCCTTGCCAAGGTTCCGGCGATGCTGGTGATCGGCAAGCGCGAGGCGGAGGAAGGTACCGTCGCGGTGCGCCGCCTGGGTTCGCAGGGCCAGGAGATCGTGGCGCTCGACGAGATCATCGCGCGGCTGGTGGCGGAGGCTAAGGCGCCGGATCTGGTGTGAGGGCCCGCGCGCTCAACCGCACGGACTGAGCTAGAGTCGGATCCGCTGGACTTGAAGCAGCACCCCGGCGAAGGCCGGGGCCCAGTTGGGAAGGCGGCCGCAACTACCGTTGCGCGTTCCATACTCGTTCCCCAGCTGGGCCCCACCCTTCGCCGGGGTACAAGGAATCACCGCGGGCGCGTCCAAAGCAGCGGATCGCGCGGGGCATCCGCCACCGGCCGCCGCGCCGCCACCGCCGCCTTCGCCACCCAGCCGAGCTTCGCCCGCTTCGACGTCGTCACCCGGTGATCCCAGGCATGCGCCCCGCGCGCGGCGACCTCGCGCGCGATATCGCCATAGATCCCCGCCGCCGCCAGCACCGCCCAGCGCGCGCGCGGCGGCAGCTTGGCCGCTCCGATCCGGGCACTCGCCTCGTGCAGCGCCGCGCGCGCCGCCAGCCGCCGCGCCAGCACCACCAGCCGGTCGCGATAGAACGGCTTCATGTGCTGCCCAGGCGGCATATCCATCTCGACCAGCCATTCGACCGGCAGGTAGCAGCGCCCGACCCGGTCATCCTCCTCGATGTCGCGCGCGATATTGGCGAGCTGGAACGCCATGCCGAGATCGCAGGCGCGATCGAGCGTATCCTCGTCGGCGGGGTCCACCCCCATCACCACCGCCATCATGCAGCCGACCGCGCCGGCGACATGGTAGCAATAACGATACAGGTCGCTCTCGCTGCGCGGTCGCCAGTCCTCGGCGTCCAGCCGGAAGCCCGCGACCAGATCATGCGCGAAGCGCGCCGGCAGCCCGGTCTCGGCGGCGACGACGCGGAGCGCGTCGAACGGCATGTCGCCCACCACCCGGCCAGCCAGCGCCGCGGTGGTTTTCTCGGCGATGATCGCAACCCGCGCCTCGGCATCCGCCACCGCGGTCATGCCATGGCCGTGGTCCTGCCCGTCCACGATGTCGTCACACGCCCGGCACCAGGCATAGAGCAGCCACGCCCGCTCGCGCGTCGCCTGGTCGAACAGGTTGCTGGCGAGCGCGAAGCTCTTCGATCCCTTGGCGATCGACTCGCGTGCGGCGGCGACGAGCGCGGCGCGTTCGTCGCTCGCCGAACTCACAGATCCGCCGCGCTCATCCGCACGATCGGCTGGGTCGGCGTGTGGCGCTCCATCCGATCGAGCAGCACGTCGAGCGTGTCGGCGACGATCAGCAGGTCGCGGTGCTGCGGCCGCAGGAAACCGACCTCGCCCATCTTCTCCCAGAAGGCGATGAGGTGGTCGTAATAGCCGCCGGCGTTGAGCAGGCCCACGGGATCGGCGTGATAGCCGAGCTGCGCCCAGCTCAGCGCCTCCCACAATTCGTCCATCGTGCCCGTGCCGCCGGGAATGGTGACGAATCCGTCCGACAGATCGGTGAAGGCGCGCTTGCGATCGTGCATGCCCTCGACGACGTGGAGCTCGGTGAGCCCGCGATGCGCCACCTCGGCATCGACCAAGGCCTGCGGGATCACGCCGATCACCTCGCCGCCGGCCGCCAGCGCGCCGTCGGCAACCGCACCCATCAGGCCGAGCCGCCCGCCGCCATAGACGAGCCCGATCCTGCGTTCGGCGAGCGTGCGGCCGACCTCACGCGCGGTTTCGATGTAGAGCGGATCACGCGGTGTTGCGGAGCCACAGTAAACAGCCAGGCGCTTCACTCACTCCCCTCCCGCTCGCGGGAGGGGTTGGGGGAGGGCCTGTCACCAAGGCGAGCGTTCGCGGACATGCCCTCCCCTAGCCCCTCCCGCAAGCGGGAGGGGGATGAAGAAGGGCACCCCTCCCGCGAGCGGGAGGGGGATTCAACAACACTCACCGTCTCACTCCTTCTAGCATCAGCGCCGCGGTTGCCTTTGCGCTCCCCACGACGCCGGGAATACCCGCCCCAGGATGCGTCCCCGCGCCGACGAAATACAGGTTCGAGATCGCATCATCCCGATTGTGCACCCGAAAGTACGCGCTCTGCGTCAGCACCGGCTCCAGGCTGAACGCGCTGCCCATATGCGCGTTGAGGTCACGCGAGAAATCGGCCGGCGTGTAGCTGAACTTGGTGATGATCCGATCGTGGATATCGGGGATCAGCCGCCGCCCGACCTCGTCGAGGATGCGCTTTTCCAGGATCGGCGCGACGCGGTCCCAATCCTCCGGGAACTTGCCCTGATGCGGCACCGGCGCCAGCGCGTAGAAGGTCGAACAGCCCTCGGGCGCCAACGACGGATCCGTCACGGTCGGATGGTGCAGGTAGAGCGAGAAATCCTCGGCTACCACGCCATGGTCGTAGATGTCGGCGAGCAGCCCCATATAGCGCGGCCCGAACAGGATCATGTGGTGCGG
This sequence comes from Sphingomonas sp., assembly GCA_042096015.1. GTDB lineage: Bacteria > Pseudomonadota > Alphaproteobacteria > Sphingomonadales > Sphingomonadaceae > Sphingomonas. The sequence goes on along the minus strand of JBELMF010000134.1, from coordinate 6,105 downwards.
GATGCCGGGCCAGGTGCCCTTGATCCCGAAATGCACCACGAACAGCGAGGGCGAGAACTTCTTGCGCTCCAGCCGCGCCGCCGTCCGCGCCGCCGCCCGCGACGAGCCCAGCAGGTCGCGATAGGTGTGGACGATATCGCCGTTGGAGGCGACCATGTCGGCCTCCTGCCGCCAGCCGCTTTCCGTCCGAACGGCGGTCACCCGATCGCCCATCGTCTCGATCTCGGCCACTGCGTCGTTCAGCCGCAGCGAGCCGCCGAGCCGCTCGAACAGCGCCACCATCCCCGCGACCAGCCGGTTGGTGCCGCCCTGCGCGAACCAGACGCCGCCGTCGCGCTCCAGCTTGTGGATCAGCGCATAGATCGCGCTGGTGGTCATCGGATTGCCGCCCACCAACAGGGTGTGGAACGACAGCGCCTCGCGCAATTTCTCGCTCTTCACGAACGAGGAGACGATCGAATAGACCGATCGCCACGCCTGATATTTCGCCAGCGCGGGCGCCGCCTTGATCATCGACGCGAAGTCGAGAAACGCGACATGGCCGAGCTTCTCATATCCCTCGCGGAACACCCCGGCGGAATATTCGAGAAACTTGGCGTATCCCGCGACATCCGCCGGATCGAGCTTGGCGATCTCGGCGCGCAGCAGCGTATCGTCGTTGGTGTAATCGAAGTTCGTGCCATCGGGCCAGTTGAGCCGATAGAAGGGCTTCACCGGCTCGAGCACCACGTCCTTCGCCATGTCCTGCCCGGACAGCGCCCACAGCTCGGCAAGACACGCGGGATCGGTGATGACGGTCGGCCCGGCATCGAAGGTGAAGCCGTCGCGCTGCCACACGTACGCCCGCCCGCCCGGCTTGTCGCGCGCCTCGACGATCGTCGTCTCCACGCCCGCCGACTGCAGCCGAATCGCGAGCGCCAGCCCGCCGAACCCGGCGCCGATCACGACCGCGCGCATCAGTTGGCGTTCCGGATCACGCGCAGCGCGCGGAACAGCGGCACCGGCGGCTTGCCCGAGAGTACGCGCAATTTGTCGTTGCGGGTCGATTGCCCGGCGTAGAAGCGCGCGATCAGCTTCGGATGCAGGCGGTAAAAGCGTTCGAGCACCTTGTAGCGCGCGTCAGGATCCGCGGCGCGAAACAGCATCGCATCGAGCATCCGGTAGAAGCGCCGCTCGCTCCAGCGGTCGCGGGCATAATCATGGGTCAAATCGTGCAGCCCTTCGCCGCTCAAGTCCTTGGCCTCCGCAATGCGGATGGCGAGCCGCACCGCATCGGGCAGCGAATAACCCGTGGTGGGGTGAAAAAGACCCGCGCGCGCGCCGGCCTTGGCCACTTTTGCCCCGCCCCAGCGCCAATAGCCGTCGAAATCGCCGCCGATCACCACCGGCAATGCGCCCTTCTCCTCGCGCCCCGCCGGGGTCGCCTTCCACCCCTTGGCATCGGCATACACCTCGATCCGCCGGTGCAGCGCACCGACGTTCAGCGTCGCCGAATCGCTGTAATAGGTATCCTCGACGAACAGCTGCGTGGGCGAGAAAGGCAGCAGATAGACGAAGCGATAGCCGTCGTGCTGCGCCACCGTCGCGTCCATCACCATCGGCCGCTCGACACCATGTCCTTCGGGCACGTCGAGCAGCCGCCCGACGAACTTTTGCCAGCCGACTTCCAGCATCGACAGGTCGCCGGGGCCGCGCGCGTCGATCACGCCCTTGGCCTCGATCCGGTCGCCATCGGCCAGCACCACCGCGGTTGGGCTGCACGCCAGCACCTTGCGTCCGGTCATCACCGCCTCGGCCGGCAGCGCCTTGCGCACCACCGCGTCGAACCGCTCCGACTCGATCGAATAATATGGCTGGTTGATGGTGCGGCCGTGCGCCGGGAAGGACACGTCATAAGCCGGCCAGGCGTGGCAGACGAGCGGGGTCAGCAGCCACCGGTCGTCCTTCGCCACATCGCCGTCGAAGAACGACCAGACGTGGTTGCCGCCCAGCGTCTCGCCGCTCTCGACAATGCGCACGATCAGCTCGGGCCGGTGCGCGGCGAGCGCCAGCGCGATCAGCCCGCCCGCCAGCCCGCCGCCGACGATGGCGATGTCGCATTCATGGGGTTCCGGCATCGGTTTGGCCTAGCGGATCGCGCGGAGGGACGGAAGCCACTGTCCGCCCTCCTCCGTCACCCCGGCCTTGATCCGGGGTCCCGCTGCCTTTTGCCAGGACGCCGAAGAAGAAGCGGGATCCCGGATCAAGTCCGGGATGACGGGCAGAGCAACGGGTGCCGCCGCCCCCCCAAAGGCGTCGTCACCCTGAACTCGTTTCAGGGTCCACCCGTCCCCTCGCCGAGCGGCCGCTGGCGGCGCGGTGGATGCTGAAACAAGTTCAGCATGACGGCTCGCATGTGGGGCGACATCGTCGGGCCCACCCCGTACAAGCCATATCATGTCGATCGCGCTCGCCATCATCCTCTCCGCCGTCGCGATGACGCTGATCGTCGGGGTGCGCTATCTCGTCACCAGCGGCGCCTTTGCGCTCGCGACGCGCGCGAAGCATCCCGGCCTCTACACCGGCCTCGATCCGCAGATCCGCCGCGAAATCTGGTGGAGCCTCGCTTCCGCCGCCATCTACGGCGTGCCCGCAGGCGTGGTCGCCTGGGGCTGGCAGAACCGCGGCTGGACGCGGATCTACGACGACGTCCATGCCATGCCGCTCTGGTACCTACCCGTCTCGGTGCTGCTGTACCTCGCGGCGCACGACACGTGGTTTTACTGGACGCACCGCTGGATGCATCGTCCGAACCCGTTCAAGCTCGCCCATGCCGTCCACCACGCCAGCCGCCCACCGACGGCCTGGGCGGCGATGGCGTTCCACCCGATCGAGGCGCTGACCGGCGCTGTGGCAATTCCGCTACTGGTGTTCGTGATTCCGATCCACGTCGGCGCGCTCGGATTGGTGCTCGCGATCATGACGGTTATGGGGGTTACCAACCACATGGGCTGGGAGATTTTCCCGCGGTTCATGTGGCGGGGGCCAGTGGGGGCGTGGCTGATCACCGCCAGCCATCATCAACGCCATCACGAGCGGTACGGGTGCAATTATGGGCTATATTTCCGGTTCTGGGATCGGCTGTGCGGCACCGACGACGGGATCGGCGATTTCGCGAAGGATCGCGCCCGCGCTGCTGATCGGCGTGAGCGCGGCGCTGCTGATCGGCGCGGCGCCGGTCGCGCGGCTTGACGTCGGCTTTGACGCAGTCCGTTCCGCCAAGGGCCTGTTGCGCGTCTGCCTGACCGCCGATCCGGACAATTTCCCGACCTGTGTCGATGACACAAACGCGACCAGCCGGACGATCCCGGCGGGCACCGGAAAGCTGCAGTTCGATGGCCTGCCGCACGGCACCTATGCGGTGGCGGTCATCCATGACGAGAACGGCAATGCCAAGCTCGATACCTTTGCCGGAATCCCGCGCGAAGGCTTCGGCTTCTCGCGCAACCCGCCGATCCGGTTCGGCCCGCCGCGCTTCGAGGCTGCGCGGTTCAGCATCAATGATGATGCGGAAAAGCAACAGGTCAGGCTTCGTTACATTCTTTAGCGGCTTTCGGGCGCGTGATGCGGAGCGAATTGGAGACAGGTTTGTTACGGACCGGTCTGAATAGGGGCTCCGATACGTGATTGTCAGATTTTCGCTGGGATTTGCCGCCGCTCTCCTGGCGGCGCCGGTCGCAATGGCACAGGGCGTCTCGCCCCCGGCCGGTGGCACGGGGCTGGCCCAGAACCTCGATCAGGATTCCGTCACCGTGGGGATCGGGGCAGGATATATGCCCGATTACGAAGGGTCGGACGATTATCAGTGGGTGCCGGTGCCCGGTGCGATCGGCAGCGTCAGCGGCATCAACTTTCAGGTGCTCGGTAATCGCGCCAGCGCCGATCTGATCGCCGGGAAACCGGGCCCGACCTGGGATTTCCAGCTTGGCCCCGTCGGGGTCCTGAACTTCATGCGCAACAGCCGCGACGGGATCGATGATCCCCGCGTCCGTGCGCTGGGCAAGCGCAGCATCGCGGTGGAACTCGGCGGCTATGTCGGCATCGGCAAGACCGGCGTGATCACCAGTCCCTATGACAAGCTTTCCGTGTCGGTCAGCTATCGCCACGATGTCGCGGGCGTCCACGACAGCTACTTCTGGCAGCCGACGATCAATTACTTCACCCCGCTCAGCCGAAAGAGCGCGATCGCCCTGTTCGGCTCGGCCGAGCGGGTCGGCACGAAATATGTGCAAACCTATTTCAGCGTGCCGGAGGATCGCGCGGCGGCATCGGGCCTGCCGGTTTACACCAGCGGCCGCGGCGGCTGGAAAAGCTGGACGGTCGGCACGGTGGGCACGGTGTCGCTGACCGGGGATTTGCTGCACGGGTTCAAGCTCGTCGGCGGCGCCACCTATCGCAAGCTGATCAACGACGTCGGCGACAGCCCGATCGTCCGCGTCGCCGGCTCGCGCAATCAGTGGCTCGGCGTGCTGGGCGTCGCCTACACCTTCTGACGGTTTGGAGAGGGCGCGCATGCGCGACCTTCGGGGTGGAGCGTAGACTTCGCACGACAAGGGGCAGTGCTCCACCCCGACACCCCCCCGGCAAGACACGGTCCCGGCGCGACACACGGTTGATCACCGGGCGACGCTGAGGCAAGGAGCCGGGATGGTTCCTGTTTCGTTCGGTGGCCACGATCTGACGCCGCTGCCGGAGGGTGCGCTATTCTGGCCCGCCCGCCGCGCATTGCTGGTCGCCGACCTCCACCTGGAAAAGGCAAGCTGGTTTGCCCGGGCGGGGCAGATGCTGCCGCCCTATGATTCGTTCGCGACACTTGCCGATCTGACCGCGCTCGTCACCGCGACCGGCGCGCGCGAGATATGGTGCCTGGGCGACAGCTTCCACGATCCCGATGGCTGTGCCCGCCTGCCAGCGGCGGCGCAGGACATGCTGCGCGCCCTAACCGGCGCGACGCGCTGGACGTGGATCACCGGCAACCATGATCCGCATGGCGTCGATCGCTGCGGCGGTGCGGTCGCGGACGAAGCAGTGGTCGACGGGCTGGTGTTGCGCCACGAGGCGCGGCCCGGCGAGAACCGCCCCGAGCTGTCCGGCCACTTCCACCCCAAGCTGCGGGTTCGCGTGCGCGGCAAGCTGGTGTCGCGGCGGTGCTTCGTGGCGACGGGGAACAAGCTCATCCTGCCGGCCTTCGGCGCGCTGACCGGCGGGCTGGATGCGACGCATCCCGAAATCATCCGCGCGGTCGGCGGCGCGGCGCACGCGCTGGTGCCGTTGGAGAACCGCCTGCTGCGCTTCCCCCTCGCCGCCTGACCGGCCGGCTCCGCGCAGGCGGAAGGAATCAGTCTTCCCGCGGCCTCGCCACTCTTTTGCCCTTGGTCCGGCTGGTCAGGTGAAACCGGCCGCATCGATCGCACCGATACGGCCGCAGCGAGATGCGCGCGCGCGCAACGGCCGCGATCGCATCGTCAAGGTGTTGATATCGCACCTTCTTCTTGCAGGTGCTCAGCTTCGTGCGCATCGTCAGCGTGTCGCGCGTGGGGCGACGACCGGTGCCCGGGTCACGCGCGGCTCAGGCAAAGCGGGCCGCACTTTGCCCGATGCGGCGCACCAGATCCGCCTGCCCGCGCGTGCGCGTCTTGGCGAAAACCCGCTTGGAATAGCTTCGCGCCGTCTCGATCGTGACGCCAAGCCGGTCGGCCGCCTCGCTCAAACTGGCGCCGCCCGCAATCTCCGCCGCCAGCCGCGCCTCGCTGGGAGCCAGCCCGAACAGCGTGATCAGCGCCTGCGCCTGCGCTGTCGCATCATTCCGCCACGGCAGGCTAAGCAGTCCGATCACCGCGGTTCGCGCCAGGGCGGGGCTTTCCGGCAGCGCGATCAGCTGCATGCCGTCCGGCGTTCCCGCCGGCAGGCGCAGCGTCATGGCGGTTCGCCTGCCGGCACAATCGGCGACCGCGGCGGCGACGCCCGACGGATTCCACCGTGCGCCCAGCGCCGCGCTGGCCTGTTCCGACATCGCCAGCACCCGCCCGTCCGACGCAAAGGCGATCCAGCCCACGCCCGCGCGGT
>JBELMF010000133.1:0-10224 GCA_042096015.1 Sphingomonas sp. | reverse complement strand
CTGAGCCGCGATCGCGCGATCGATCACGATGCTCTCGGTCGCGCCGCAAATCCCCGTCCGGCGCAGCTTGGCGTTGCGGACCACCGCCACCGCCTTGGGCAGGTCGGCGGCGGCATGGATATAGCTGTGGCAGTTGCCGTCGAGGTGGAGCAGGGTCGGCACGCGTGCTTCGTTGCGCACCAGTTCCACCAGGCCGCGCCCGCCGCGCGGTATGGCGAGGTCGACGTGATCGACCGCGCGCAGGAGCTCCCCCACCGCCGCGCGATCGGCCATGTCCACCGTCTGCACACAGGCGGTCGGCAGGCCGGCTTCCGCCAGCCCGCCCTGCATGCACGCGACGATCGCCGCGGTCGACCGGCGGCTTTCCGATCCTCCCCGCAGGATGATGGCATTGCCCGATTTGATGCTGAGTGCACTGGCATCCGCGCCGACGTTGGGGCGCGATTCGAAGATCATCGCGATCACCCCGATCGGCACCGCGACGCGGCGGATCTCAAGGCCGTTCGGCCGATCGAACCGCGCCAGCTCGCGCCCGACCGGGTCGGGCAGGTCGGCAATGTCCTCCAGCGCCCGCGCCATCGCCTCGACCCGGCTCTCGTCTAGCCGCAGCCGATCCAGGAAAGCGGCTGGCTTGTGGTCAGCAACCGCTTCCACGTCGGCCGCATTCGCGTCGAGCAGAGACGGCGTCGCATCACGCAGGCGGCGTGCCGCAGCACGCAGCGCGTGGTTGCGGGTCGCGGCATCACTGGTCGCCAGCATGCGCGCCGCCGCCTTTGCCGCGCGGCCAAGCGCCGCGACATGATCGGCAACCGAGGGGCTGGCCTCCACGTCGGGGCGGGTTTTCAACATAGTCATAATATCGTCTTTCCGGCCCAAGGGCCTGATTGGGGTGGCAGCTCAGCGCAGCGCGACGGCGCGCGCATAGGCCGCATCAAGGGTGGCGGTGATCAGCCGGTCGAACGCGCCATCGCCGTTGAGTGCATCGAGGCCCGCCGCCGTGGTGCCGTTCTTGCTCGTCACGCTGGTGCGCAGTTCTTCCAGGGTCAGCGTCGATTGCTCGGCCATGGCGATGGTCCCGGCCAGCGTGCCGAGCACGAGCTGCCGAGCCTGCGCTGCGTCAAAGCCCAGCGCCTGCGCCGCCGCGACATAGCTGCGAGCCATTTCAAAGACATAGCCCGGCCCGGAACCGGCCACCGCCGTCAACCGGTCTAGCTGGTCCTCGTCTGACACCCACACCACCGTGCCGACCGCCGCCATCAGCGTCTCGACCATCGCCCGCTGCGCGTCGGAAACGGACGGATCGGCGCACAGGCCGCTGACACCGGCACCGATCGCCGCCGGCAGATTGGGCATGATCCGCACGGTCGGCGCACCGCCGGCGAGCGTGCGCAGCCGCGCGATGGAGCAGCCGGCGGCGATCGACGCCACCATCCCGCCCTCGGCGAGCCGGTCCGCATAAAGCGGCAGGACGTCATCCAGCATTTGCGGTTTCACGGCGACGATCAGGCAGTCGAACGCACATTGCGCGGTTGGCGGCGGCTCGTTCAGGAAGGTGACGCGCGGCGGTTTGCCGCCTGCCCCCTCGCCCACTACCCCCTCGCTGCCATTTTCGGTCAGATCGACAGCCGGATCGATGACAAAGAAGCGGTGGCCAGGGAACCGTTGGCCCGCCGCCTCGCGCCATTGCGACAACAGCGCCGCGCCCATCTTTCCATAACCGACCAATGCGACCCGCAAACCGTACCTCCGTATGTCATTGCACCCAATAAGTTCATGGCAGATCAGCGCCGCAATCCCGCAGGCAAATGCTAGCGGTATCATAGTTGACGATGCGCATGTCGGCGTGTTCCTGACGCGCCGATTTGCCAAATCCACACAATCGGGTATAAGCGCCATCTAACGCCATCATTCACATGTGTCAACTTCGCCGCACTTTCTCGGCGGAGTTATTGTCGCGTGTTCTATAGATACTCTATGGGAGTTACTTGTGGATCAAGTAAAACGGGTAGTTGTTAAAGTAGGATCAAGTCTTCTCACCGACCTCACACGGCTCACACCGCGCTGGGCGATCATGCAGCAGATCCTCGAGGACATCGCCCTGTTGCGGGAAGAAGGCTATGAGGTGGTGCTGTGCTCGTCCGGGGCAGTAGCGCTGGGGATGCGGATGATCGGCGCAACGCCGGACACGGCGGGGCTGCGCGACAAGCAGGCGGCGGCGGCCTGCGGCATGCCGCTGCTGCTCGACGCATACAAGCATATCGGTAACCAGCATGGGCTCGATATCGCGCAGATCCTGGTCACGCTCGGTGACTTTGAGGATCACCCGCGCTTCCTCAACACCAAGAACACCGTCCACCGCCTGCTCACGGCCAACATCCTGCCGATCATCAACGAAAACGACACGATCACCACCGAGGAGATTCGCGTCGGCGACAATGATCGGCTGGCCGCCAAGGTCGCGCAGATGGTCCAGGCGCAGCATCTGGTGATCCTCACCGGCGTCGACGGGCTGTACGATCGCGATCCGTCGGAGCCGGGCGCCGAGCTGGTCGAAACGGTGCATGATGTCAGCAAGTATCTGGCGGTGACCAGTGGGGTCAGCACGCTCGGCAGCGGGGGCATGCTGACGAAGATGCAGGCCGCGAACATGGCCCAGAACGCCGGGTGCAACACGCTGATCGCCAACGGCGAGGTGGCGCTTCCGATATCCTCGGTGCTGAAGGGCGAACGCCGCTGCACCACCTGTGTTGCGCATTCCGAACCGCTGACCAGTTGGAAGGTGTGGCTCACCAATCGTCTGCAGATGGCGGGCAGCATCGTCATCTCGGGCGACGCCGCCGATGCGGTGGAGCGCGGCGAGCGGGGCATCGAACGGGGCGACGTGCTGTCGGTTGCCGGCAATTACTCGAAGGGCGATGTCATTCACGTCTATGACGAAAGCGGTGCCGAGCGGGTGCGCGGGATGACCGATTTCAGCTCGGAAGAAACGGCCATCCTGGTCCGCAACCTGGACCTGCCGGTGAAGGCGCTGGTCGGCTACCACTCGCGCGGCGTGCTGATTGAAAAGACCAATCTCACCACGCTCGATGAGCGGCAGATCCCGTGGGAGCCGCAGTTGGCCGCCGCCTGCATCTGATCGGATCTGTATCTGATCCGATGATCGCATGCCGATCACCGGGGCGTTATTCGCTGCTAGGATCACGCCGATCCGGCACCTATGGTCTGGACGGGGAGGATGCGACCCGATGGCGGATCGGATGGGCTGGCACAATTGGTCAACCAGCGTCACGGCAGCGCCGCGCCGGATCGCGCGCCCGCGGGACGAGCATGAACTTGCCGCGGTCATCGGCGAAGCGACCCGCGTGCGCGCCGTCGGCGCCGGGCATAGCTTCATGCCGCTGTGCGCCAGCGACGACACGATCGTCTCGCTCGCCGACATACAGGGTGACCTGTACGTCGCCGCCGATCGGGCGACGGTGCGTGCGCCGGCCGGCTGGAGCCTGAAGCGGCTGACCGCAGCGCTGTGGGTGGAAGGCCTGTCGCTGCCGAATCAGGGGGATGTGAACCCGCAGTCGCTTGCCGGTGCGATGGCGACCGGCACGCACGGCACCGGCCCGTCGCTCGGGTCGCTGTCCACACTGGCCCGCGGCTTCCGCCTCGTCGGGGCCGACGGCCGCGCGCGCTGGTGCGATGCCGAATGCGAACCGGCGTTGTTCCAGGCCCAGCGCCTGTCGCTCGGCTTGTTCGGCATCGCGACCGAGATCGCCTTCGCGGTGGTCCCGGCCTTTCACCTGGCGGAGCGCATCGAGAAGGTTCGCTGGGCCGAGATCCGCGAAACCTTTATGGAACAAGCCGCGCAGGTCCGTCATCTCGAGTTCTGGTGGCTGCCCTATAGCGATCACGTAATCCTGAAGACGCTGGCGCCGTGCGAGCCCTGCGCCGCCCCGCCCTCCACCAGCGACATCGAGGAACGCACGTTCCGCCGCCTGCTCGACGTCGGCGTGCGCCTGCCGCCGCTGATCCCCTGGCTTCAGCGCGGCATGATGCTGACCGGCTTCGCCAATTCGCGGCAGGGCCCCGCCCACGCCATCTTCCCCTCCGACCGCACCGTGCCGTTCGAGGAAATGGAATATGAAATGCCGGTCGTCGTGGGTCTCGACACGATTGAGGAGGTCGTGCGGTACGTCCGGCGCCGACGCCTGCCGGTCAGCTTTCCGTTCGAATTCCGCCTGGTCGCCGCGGACGATATCTGGATGAGCCCGATGAACGCCGGTCCGGTCGCCGCCATTTCGATGCATCAATATGCGCGCATGCCCTGGTCGGGCGTGTTCGACGCGGTGGAGCCGATCTTCCGTGCCCATGGCGGGCGGCCGCACTGGGCGAAGCGCCACCGCCTGACCCGCGATGACGTGACGCGGCTCTATCCGATGGCGGAGCGTTTCCGGTCGGCGCGCCGCGCCGCCGACCCGGCGGGGCTGTTCCTCAATCCCCACCTTGAGGCATTATTCGGCTGATGGATGATCTGGAACTGCACCGCCCGTTGATCGGTCAGCAGGGCTCACGCGCGTCGCTGAACACCCCGGTGCTGGTGCTGGACGCCGATGCGCTCGATCGCAACATCGCCCGCATGGCGGCGCTCGCCGCACAGGCGGGCATGGCGCTTCGGCCGCATGCCAAGACGCACAAGAGCACCGACATCGCGCATCGACAGATCGCCGCCGGCGCCGTCGGCGTGTGCTGCGCCAAGATCGGGGAGGCGGAGGTGATGGTCGACGCGGGCATCGCCGGCGTGCTCGTCACCTCACCGGTCGCCGCACCCGCTGCAATCGCGCGACTGGCCGCCCTGACGGGCCGCGCCGACGCACTGATGGCGGTGATCGACCATCCGGGCGTCGCACGTGCGATCGATGCGGCGCTGGCCGCAGCCGACGCGACGCTCGACATCCTGATCGATATCGATCCCGGCATTCGCCGCACCGGCGTCGCCTCACCCGAAGATGCCGTGGCGCTCGCCGACGTGATCGCGCGCTGCCCGCGCCTGCGGCTGCGCGGCGTGCAATTCTATTGCGGTCGCCAGCAGCACATCGCCGGCTATGCCGAACGGCACGCCGCAATCGCCGATCGCACTGACTATCTGCGGCAGGTGCTCGGCGCATTGTCCACCGCCGGCTTTCCGCCCGGGATCGTCTCAGGGGGTGGCACCGGCAGCCATCGTATCGACATGGCGCTGGGCGTCTTCACCGAGCTTCAGGTCGGCTCCTACATCTTCATGGACCGCCAGTATCTCGATTGCACCCTGGCGGCTGATGATCCCGCCCCGTTCGAGACCGCGCTGATGGTCGACACCCGCGTGGTCAGCGCCAATCACGAAGGACTGGTCACGATCGATGCGGGCTATAAGTCGCTGTCGACCGACGGCGGCGTGGCCAGCGTGGTCGCCGGCGCACCGGCGGACGCCGGCTTCGCCTTCATGGGCGACGAGCATGCCGCACTCGTCTCACCGGGGATCGGCACGGCGCTCCGTCCCGGCGATCCGGTCACGCTCATCGTCCCGCATTGCGACCCGACGGTGAACCTCTACGATTTCTACCATGTGGTCCGCGACGGCACCTTGGTGGATCTCTGGCCGGTCAGCGCACGCGGCCGCGCGCGCTGACCTTGGTGACCGCCGCTAGGCCAGCCGCGCGTGGAACAGCTTGCCCCCCTCGACGACATAGACCAGCGCGAGAACGACCATGCCGATCCCGAGATACCCTAGTGCCAGCGGAAGTGTTGTACCGGCATAGGCCTGGCCGATCAGCGAGGCGACGATCACCGCGCCGATACTGGTGATGAAGCCCTGGATCGAAGAGGCGGTGCCCGCGATATGGCCAACGGGCTCCATTGCCATCGCACCGAAGTTGGCCCCGCACAGGCCGATGCACGTCATGCTGGCGGCCTGAAAGATCACGAAGCTCGTCAGCGTCTCATGGCCGCTTTCGATCACCGCCACGTGCACCACCGACAGCGCGATCAGCGCAAGGATCGCCGATTGCGAAATCAGCCGCGTGCCCAGCCGCTCGACCAGCCGGCTGTTCGCGAAGGATGCAGCCCCCATCGCACAGGCACAAATCCCGAAGAACAGGGTGAAGCGTGTTCCCGCGCCGAACGCATCCACGAAGATCTGCTGCGATACCGATACGAAGGCGATGATTCCGCCGAAGGTCAGCGCCGCGGCCAGCGAATAGCCGATCGAATAACGGTTGCTGAGCGTCAGCCGGTAGCTTTGCGTCAGGCCCGTAACCGAGATCGGCCGCCGCCGCTCGACCGGCAGCGTCTCGGGCAAGCGCACCAGCGTCCATGCCAGCACCAACGCTGCGAAGCCCCCGAGCACGTAGAAGATGAACCGCCACGGCCCGATCGCCAGCAGGACCTGGCCGAGCGAGGGCGCCATGATCGGCACGATGAAGAAGATCATCTGCGCCACCGACATGGTGCGGGCCATCTGGCGGCCCGATGATCCGTCCCGCACGATCGCCACCGCGAGCACCCGGGTGGATGCCGACATCAGGCCCTGCAGCAGGCGCGCGCCGAGCAGGGCCCCGAAGGTCGGCGCGCTCGCCGCGAAGATGCTGGCCAGGGTGAAGCCCGCCAGCGTGCCGATCAGGACGGGGCGACGGCCGAACCGGTCCGCGAGCGGTCCGTACAGCAACTGCCCGGCGCCGAAGCCGAGCATATAGGCGGTGATGATCCATTGCCGGTGGTTGGCGACGCCGATCGCCAGATCGCGGCTGATGTCGGCAAGCGCGGGCAGCATCAGGTCGACGCCAAGGGCATTCACGGCCATGACCGCCGCGATGAAGGCGACGAACTCGCGCCGGTGCATGCCGGCAGGCGCAGGCTGGTGATCCATTCGGGCGCCTATCGACGAGCATCGGGCGGTCCGCAAGGGACCGCCGCGGGCGCGCTGGTCTCTAACCCGCTGTGATCGCGACGGGCAGACCGCCGATCCACGTGCCGCGCGGCCGCAGGTCCGCGTCCAGCCAGACAAGATCGGCACGGCCGCCCGGCGACAGCACGCCGCGCCCGGCCAGTGACAGAAACGCTGCCGGCGCGCTCGATGCCATGATCGCCGCCTCCGCAACGGTCATCCCCAGCATCTCGACGGCGTTGCGCACCGCCTCGGCCATGTCGAGCGCCGAGCCGGCCAGCGTGCCGTTCTCCTCCACGCACACGCCATTCTCGATACGAATGGTCTTGCCCTGCAAGTCGAAATGGTCGGCATCGGTGCCGACCGGGGACATCGCGTCCGTCACCAGCATGAATCGCGTGCGCGGTCGCGCGGCAAGCGCGATGCGCAGCGCCGCGGGTGCGACGTGGCGGCCGTCGACAATCAGACCGGCATAGGCCTGCTGGTTCTCCAGTGTGGCGCCGACGACACCCGGCTCGCGGTGGTGCAGCGGCGACATGGCGTTGAACAGATGGGTGACGCCGGTGACCCCGGCCGCAAAGGCATCGCGCATCGTCGGGTAATCGGCATCGGTATGTCCGGCCGACACGATCACACCGGCCCTGACCAGGGCACGTATATCGTCCGGCGTGGTCATTTCCGGTGCCAGCGTTACCATGGTGCGCCCTGTTGCCAGGCTGCCCAGCAAGGCGATCGCCGCGGCATCCAGCCGCAGGAAGCGGGCCGCGTCATGCGTCCCCTTGCGCGCCGGGTTCAGGAAGGGGCCCTCGATATGGATCCCCACCACCCCCGGCACCCCCGCGGCGATCGCCTGCTCGGTCGCCCGCATGGCCTGGTCGATCCGCTCGATCGTGTCCGAGATCAGCGTGGGCAGAAAGGCAGTGGTGCCGAAGCGCGCGTGCGCCGCCCCGATCCGCCGGATCGTCTCGACGCTCGGATCGTCGTTGAACAGCACCCCGCCGCCGCCGTTGACCTGCGTGTCGATGAAGCCGGGCAGCAGCCAGCCGCCCTCAAGGTCGATGGTCGCGCCCGACGCGCCCGCGGGCGCCGCGACGATCCGGCTGCCATCGATGTGCAGGCGGTCGGCGATCCGGCCGTCGCCGGTTACCACCTGCCCGTTGGTGAAGGTCAGGCCGGTGGTCATCGCGTCTCCGTCACCTTCTTGAGGTGCGGCGGTGTATCGGGGTCGATGCCGCGCGCAACGGCCAGTGCGTTGACGAAGCGATAAAATGTCTGGATCAGGAGGATCGGCTCAAGCGCCGGATCGGCAGCGATCGCGGGCAGGCCGCCCCCCCTAACGTCGGCCAGCAGCGTCGCTGCGCCCCGATCGGAGAATTGCCCCATCGCCGCGCGCACATCGTCACCCGTCGGATCGGATGTCGCGAAGCCGAGCACCGGGAAACCGTGGCCGACGATCGCCATCGGGCCGTGGCGGACTTCGGCGGCCGAGAATGCCTCGGCATGCAGCCCGCAGGTTTCCTTGAACTTGAGCGCAGCCTCCTGTGCGATGGCAAAGCCATAGCCGCGCCCCAGCACGAACAGGTTGCGCGCCGTCATCAGCGGTGCCGCCGCTGCGCGCCAATCGAGCGTGAACGCCCGCGCCATCTGCGCCGGCAGGTCGGCGAGGCGCCCGGTCAATGCGGTATCGCCGGTCCACGCCGCCGCCAGCGCCACCTGTCCCGCCAGCGAGGCGATATAGGATTTGGTCGCCGCCACCGATCGTTCGCTGCCCGCGCACAGCGGCAGCACCGCGTCGGCAAGCTCGGCCAGCGGCGATCCCTCATCATTGACCAGCGCGACGACGAACGCACCCGCCCTTTGATATGCCTCGACGCTCGCGATCAGGTCGGGGCTGCGCCCGGACTGTGAGATCGCAAGGCACAGGGCACCACGCGCACGCACGGGCGCACCATAGACCGACGCGATCGACGGCGCCGCCGACGCCACCGGCACGCCCAGCATCGTCTCGATCAGATATTTGCCGAAGGTCGCCGCGTGATCCGATGATCCACGCGCGCAGGTGACGACGAACGGCGGCGGCTGATCGCGCAGCCTGGCCGCAAGCTGCTCCAGCACAAGGCGGTTGCGATCAAGGAAGCGGGTAACCGCGTCCGGGGCCTCGCCGGCTTCGGCATGCATCAGTGTGGACGCGGGATCGCGCCGGCTGGCCGCGTCGGATCGGTCTGTCATGGGCCCATGATCCATGGCGTTACCCTGAACGCGATTTCACGCCGTTGCCAGATCACCCGTGGAGCATGACGCATGCAGCGGGCGAATACGCCCGAAGATGCGCGCCATCCCCGTAACTCACCGTTGTACCCACGATCACGCGCTCCCGGCCGCCGCGATCATGCCGCGGCTCGGCGGCCGTGAGTCTGCCGATGGCGCCGGCGTGAAGGAGACCAGGAAGATGGAGCCGCCGAGCGGATTGGGTTCGTAGCGGCAGTGTGCATGGATGGATTTGGTCAGCACATCGACGATGTAGAGCCCCAGGCCCGATCCCCGCGGGCCGTTTAGCGGGGTCGCGGCGCCGCGCTGGAATTTCTTGAACAGCATCGGCCGTTCGCCGGGCGGGATACCGATACCCTGATCCCGGATTTCGATCGTCGGGCTATTCTGGTCATCGACCACCCTTACGGTGACCACGCCGCCGGGGTGCGAATAGCGGATTGCATTGGACAGAAGATTGTCGAGGATCTGATCGATGCTAGCCGCCTGGCCCCAGCCCCAAACGGGTTTGTCGGGCAGAGCGATCTTCAGCGTGATGCCGGCCGTCTCCGATAAGGGCGTCATGCGCTGGACGGCGCTTGCCGCGAACGCGCCAAGGTTCTTGCGGCGCAGGATCGGGGTGGCGCGGCTTTCCAGCTGGTGCGCATCCACCAACCGACTGACCAGCGCGACCAGCGCATCCACCGATTGTCCGGCAGCATCAAACAACTCGTCGAGGCGATCGGCCGATTCCGGCGGGCGCGTGCGCGCGAGCTTCAGCACGTTCGCCAATCCGAACAGCGGGCTGCGCAGGTCGTGCGCGGCGATCACCATCAGTTCGCCGCGCTCCTCATTCTGTCGGGCCAGCGCGGCATTGGCGGCCTGGAGCGCTTCATTCTGTTCGATCACCCGGGCGCGATGCCACTCGCTGCGCTGATGGATGTGGTCGATGCTGGTACGCGCGACGCAGGCGACGATCGCGGCAAGGCCGTTGTTCACGATCGGGAAGATTTTAAGTTCGAACGGCAGGTCGAGCGCCAGGACCCATCCGACGAACAGTGCAAACG
>JBELMF010000132.1:0-10234 GCA_042096015.1 Sphingomonas sp. | reverse complement strand
GATCATTTCGGGCGGATTCAACATCTACCCGTCGGACATCGAGGCGGTACTGTCGACACATCACGCGGTGATCGAGGCCAGTGTCGTCGGCGTACCCAGCGAAGCATGGGGCGAAACCCCCGTCGCCTTCGCGGTCGCCCCGGGCGAGGATTCATCGGCGCTGAAAGGCTGGCTCAACGATCGGTTGGGCAAGATGCAGCGGGTCGCCGATGTCCGCCTGGTCGATCACCTGCCCCGCGGTCCGATCGGCAAGGTGCTGAAGCGCGAACTGCGCGATACCTACCTGACAAGCAGCCAAGCGGCGTAGCGGGTCGGCGCCGTCCCGTGCCAGGGCGGCGCCTCCGATCATCGCGGCTAGCGGCATGAAGGGTGGCGGACGGCATGAATGTCGCCCGCCCGCTGTCGATCAGAAGCGGATACGTCCGCCGATCGTGATGTAGCGCCCGACCGTATCGTACAGCAGCGGATCGACGACGCGCGACGTGCCGAGCGTGATGTTGTTGGTCTCCGACGGCGGCGGATCCTTGTCGAACAGGTTGTTGATCGACACGAACAGCTCCGGCTTGGCGTTGCCGGCCTCAAACTGCTGGCGGATGGTGAGGTTGGTGTAGAACACCTCCGGCACATGATCGTTGTCGACCGTGATCGGGGCGATCACACGCCGGTGCGCGCCGATGAATCGCTCCTGGACGGATATCGTGGTGCCGCCGGACGTGTAGGTCGCCTGCAGGTTCGCGCGCCACTTCGGGAACGAGCTGGTGCCGGCATATTGCACCGTCGCCACGCCGCGCGCTTCCTGGGTGTAATTGTCCAGGTAGGTGGCGATGCCGCGCAGGTTCAGCGAACCGCCGGCGAAATCGGTCTGGTAACTGGCGTCGATGTCGAAACCCGAGATCTCAACCGTGGCGATGTTGAGCGCGACGCCGTTGACGTCGGTCAGGCGACCGTCTGGCCCACGCACCGTAAGCGCGCAAAGCGATTCGTCACCGGCGAAACATTGATTGACGAGCTGCTGCGCCGAAAGCGTCGTGATCGCATCATTGATCTTGATGTTATAGTAATCGACCGAGAAGCCGAACCCTGGGATGAAGTCCGGACGATAGGACAAGCCGGCGGCGACCGTCTTCGCCCGCTCGGGCGTAAGGTTCGGATTGCTGCCGGTAAAGGTGAATACGTTCTGCGTCACCTCATTGTTACGGAACGGATCGATGATCGCCACCACATTGCGCGACCGTGGGCCGAACAGGTCACCGATGTTTGGAGCACGAATGTCCCGTGAATAGGTGCCGCGCAGCCGCAGCCCGTCCAGCAGCTCGCTGGTCAGGCCGAGCTTCCACGTCGTCACCCCGCCGCTGGTGCTGTAGTCGGTTCGACGAACGGCGCCGTTGAAATCGATCGACTTGAGGAAGTCGGCACCGCGAAACAACGGCACCAGGACTTCACCGAACGCCTCCTTGACGTTGTAGCTGCCGGCCGAGCCTTGGGGATTGGTGGCGTTGAAACCGACCACCGCGGAGGTCGGATCTACTTCGATCACGCCGGACATGTCGCGATATTCCGCGCCGACCGCCGCCGCGACCTCTCCGGCCCAGGTGGAAAACAGATTGCCGCGAACGGTGAGCGCAACCACGTCCTGCTTGGCGACCGAGCGCGCGTATCCGCTGCCCTGCTGATAGGCGCGCTGCGCCTCGGTCATCGGCGCCGTGCCGAACGGATTCCACGGCACGCAGCCGTTGTTGGGATCGGTCAGGCTGGAACGGCAGACGATCTGGCCATTGGGGGCGACCACCGCGTCGGCGGCCGCACGCGTATTGGCATTGATCCGCTGGTTGGCGGTCAGCAGGTCATATCTTGTGTCGCCATGCTCGTAATAGCCATCGAGCGTGAACCCGCCCAGCTTCGCCTTGAAGCCTGTAGTGAGGTTCAGGGTCTTGGTGATGTTGGTCACCTCGTTCTGGCCCCAGGTCCCGTCGAGTTTGCCCAGCTCGATCGAGGTGAAGCCGTTCGCCGCCATTACCTGGCGGATATTGTCGGGCAGATACGCATTGTCGGCCTGGATCACGATCCCGCCGCTGCCGATGAAGAACGGCATCAGCAAAGGATAACGGGTCTTCGAATAGCCGTAGCCTGCCTCCGCAAAGACGGAGAAATCGTTGCTGAATTCATATTCGGCATGGCCGAACGCCGTCTTCGCATTCACGTCGGAGACGATGGCGGCGGGATAGCGCGGTCCTTCGCCTCCCACTTCCACGGTACCGGTGAACAGCGTGCCGTGCTGATAGAGCGACTGCGCACCGGTCGGACCGAACTGAATATCGCGCAGCGCGCCGGCACCGACCCTGGTGCTGCCGCGGCGCGCCCCGGTGATGATGCCGCCGTAGGTCGCCGCGGCGAGGTTCACGTCCTCGCGGAAGAGCAGCGACGGCTCGCCGTTGGTCGTGGTGTAATTCGGGTTGGGAATGGTCGCCCAGCCGGCGTTCGCCCAGTCGCGCGCGCGCCCATCGATCGGATCCTGCTCGTTGATGCTGCCCGACACGATCACGCTGCCGCGATCGTCGTCGAAGCCGAACCCGGCTGACGCCTCTGCCGCCCAGCTGTGGCCGTCACCGTGCGTAGAGATGCCGTTGCGCAGCTCGCCCATCACGCCGCGGAACTTGGTGTCGAGCACGAAGTTCACGACGCCCGCGACCGCATCCGAACCATAAGCCGCGGAGGCGCCGCCCGTCACGATATCCACGCGCTTGATCAGTTGCTGCGGGAACAGCGCGATATCGGCAGTGCCCGTCACGCCCGACGCGGGGGGACGGCGCCCGTCCAGCAGGACGAGCGTGCGCGTGATCCCCAGGTTACGCAAATTTGCGGTGCTGGACGTGCTCGCGACGGAGCCGCTGGGCGTGAAGCTGGGCGTCGACGGCCCCGTCGAGCCGGTCAGCTGCGGAAGCTGGCGGAGCGCATCGGTGATGTTGGGCGCCGCGTTCTTCAAAACGTCGCTGCTCACCACCGTCACCGGGGTCGGCGCCTGATAGCCGTTGCTGACAACCCTCGATCCGGTGACGATGATGTCCTCGGCGGCCGCAGTCGAAGGGGCCGCAGCGGTCGGAGCGGTTGCGGCTGGTGGCGCGGAAAGAGGCTCCGTCTGGGTGCCGTCCGGAGCCGGGTCAGCTGTCGCCTGCCCCGTGGCATCGCCGACGGTCGTCTGCGCGCCGGCGGCGGTCGCGCTCAGGGCGATGATCGAGCAGCACGCCAGCATGTTGATAAGCTTCACAGGCCTTCCCTCTCCGATTGCGCGCGATCATGCCGTCTTGCCATGGCGTCACCCGTATCTTCGGGCTTCCCAACCATGTTCGACGCCGACGCGCTTGTTTTACCTGCATTCGCGTTTAACGAATGAACAATAACCGCTTAATGCGCTTTCACTCACTGCTTTACAAGCATCAAAAAGTCAGGTCAGGTCAGACGGATGCCGGCTATGATTAGGAGAAGGATCGCCAGCAATGCGGCTTGAGAGGCAGCAGACATCGACGATTCCTGCCGCGTGCGGCCTTGAAGGCTGCGCGCCTGTTCCGGACCGGCCTCGGTACCGACACCATGACCACACCCGCCCACTATGAGTAACCAGCCAGATCATGTCGTCCCAAACCGCGCCGCACCAATCCGCCGGCAAGCCAGTTCCGACCGCACGGGACACCCTGTTGGAAGCCGCCCGCGAACTGATGATCGACAGCGGCAGCAGTGACGTGTCGCTACACGCCATTGCGCGCCGGGCCGGGCTGACGGCGCCGCTCGTCAAATATTACTTCGGCAGCAAGGAGGGCCTGCTCACCGCCCTCGTCGAAGCCGATACGGCGCGCTCGCTCGGGCAGCTGGAAGAGCTGATCAATCTCGACGTAACGCCCACGCAGAAGCTCAAGCTGCACGTGACCGGCATCATCCGCACCTATTCGCGGCATCCCTATCTCAACGGCCTGCTCAACCGGCTGGTGCGCGATGCCGGCACCGAGGCATCGGACCGGATCAAGGCGAACTTTGTGGAGCCGCTGATCACGGCTCAGCGGCGGATCATCGAGGAAGGCATCGCAGCGGGCGAGTTTCGCCCTTGTGATCCGAACCATGCCTATTTCCTGATCGTGGGCGCGTGCCAGTATCTGTTCGCGACGCGCGTTCCGTTCCACGATCTCATGGGCGGGGCGCCCTCACAGGATTCCTTCGTCCGATCCTTCACCGCCGCGGCGGTGGATTTCGTCCTGCGCGGCCTGGCTCCGGCGGAGCCATGGTCGACGTGACACGCCTCTCCGCGCATCGCCCGGGCTCGGCACGAAGATAAACGAGAAAAGGAAGAGGATCGCCCATGCACCCGAAACGGTTCGCTGCAGAGACCCCCGCCAAGCCCGCCTACATCATGGCCGGCAGCGGGGAAGCGGTAAGCTATGCGATGCTGGAAGCTCGGGCCAATCAGGTGGCGCACTGGCTTCGCGCGCAAGGCGTGCAAACGGACGATGTCGTCGCGGTGATGGCGGAGAACCATCCGCGCTTCTACGAGCTCATCTGGGGCGCCCAGCGGATCGGCGTTCATTACCTGGTGATCCCGACGGCGCTGACCGAAGGTGAGGTCGCCTATATCCTTCGCGATGCCGGAGCAAAGGTGGCGATCCTCTCGGCCAAGGTGCTGGACCGGCTCGGCGATCCGGCGCTCCCCTGCCCGGTCGTCGGGCTCGACGCGGAACTGGTGACCACGATCCGCGCCTTCCCCTCGACGCCCGTTGCCGACGAGGCACCGGGCACCGACATGCTCTATTCTTCGGGCACCACCGGCTTTCCCAAGGGGATCAAGTCGCCGGTTCCGACGAGCTTCGAGCAGGCGCCGCGCGCCGTCGAGATCGGATCGCGCTTCTTCGGCTACAGCCAGGACGCGGTCTATCTCTGCCCCGCACCGCTCTATCACGCCGCCCCGCTACGCTGGAGCCTCGCCATCCATCGGCTGGGCGGCACCGTGGTGCTGATGGAGCGGTTCGACGCCGAGGCCGCACTCGCCGCGATCGAGCGGCACCGGATAACCGTGGCGCAGGTCGTGCCGACCCACCTCTCCCGCATGCTGGCGCTGCCCGAAGCGGTGCGGGCGCGGTACGACCTTTCCTCGTTGCGGTCGGTGTTCCACGCCGGCGCGCCCTGCCCGGTGGCGCTGAAACAACGGGCGATCGACTGGCTCGGGCCGATCATCGGCGAATTCTACAGCGGCACCGAGGGCGTCGGGCTAACCGTCGCGACGTGCGAGGACTGGCTCGCGCGCCCCGGCACCGTCGGCCGCGCGGTGCAGGGCGAGATTCGGATCTGCGGCGACGACGGCGAGGAGCTGCCGGTCGGCGAGGAAGGGCTGGTGCGCTTCTCCAACCCCAATCCGTTCAGCTACCACAACGATCCCGAGCGGACTGCGGCGGCGTACAACCAGCATGGCTGGCCGACGCTGGGCGACATCGGGCGGGTAGACGACGACGGCTATCTGTTCCTCACCGATCGCGCGAATTTCATGATCATTTCGGGCGGGGTGAACATCTACCCGCAGGAAATCGAGAACCGGCTGCTGCTTCATCCGGACGTTGCCGATGCAGCGGTGGTCGGCATGCCGGACACAGAGATGGGCGAGCGCGTGACGGCGCTTATCGAGCCGCGGCAATGGCCGCTAGCGAACGAGCCCGAACTCGCCGCCCGGCTCGACGCCTTCGCACGCGAAGGACTGAGCGCGATCAAGGTACCGCGCCGCTACGTCTTCCGCGAGACGCTCGAGCGCACCGACGCCGGCAAACTGGTCAAGCGGCGCCTGCGCGATGCGCTGCTGGCCGAGGATCGCGCCGAGGAGATGGCAGCATGAGCAGCGCCGCACATGCCCTTACCGACATCGAGGAAGTCGAAGCTGAAGCCGTTGCGCCTGCCACGACGCAGGATTTCCCGCTGCCGAGCGCGGTGGCCGCGCGCTACACCGTGTGGCTGCTGACGATCGTCTATATGCTGAACTTCGTCGACCGGCAGATCGTCAACATCCTCGCCGAACCGATCAAGCGCGACCTCGGTCTCGCCGACTGGCAGCTCGGCGCGATGACGGGCCTCGGCTTCGCGATGTTCTACACGACGCTCGGCATTCCGATGGCGCGGCTGGCCGAGCGCTGGCACCGCGGCCGGATCATCGCCGGCTGTCTGGTGGTATGGAGCGGCTTCACCGTCGCGTGCGGGATGTCGACCACCTTTGTGCAGATTCTGCTCGCACGGATCGGCGTCGGCGTCGGCGAGGCGGGCTGTACGCCCTCCGCCCAGTCGCTGATCGCGGACAGCGTGCCGGCGAACAAGCGCGCTTCCGCCCTCGGCACCTTCTCGATGGGCGTGCCGGTGGGCTCGCTGGCCGGGCTCGTGCTGGGCGGCATCATTGCGCAAAGCTATGGCTGGCGCGCGGCCTTCATGGTTGCGGGCGCGCCCGGCGTGATCCTGGCGCTGATCGCCTTCGCGACGCTGCGCGATCCGCGGCCGAGCAGCACCCCCGCCTCGCGCGCCAACGTGCCGCCGCTCGGCGCGGTGCTGGCACAACTGCGCCGGCAGCCCGCCTTCTGGTGGCTCGCGGCGGGATCCGCGATCACCTCCTTCGTCGGCTATGGCCAGCAAGCGTTCTACGTCTCCTTCTTCCTGCGCAACTACACGCCCGAGCTCGCTGCTGCGGCGCAGAGCATCGGCTTCGCGGGGCCGCTTGCCTTCATCGGCGTGGCGCTGGGCATCGTGCTCGGCGTGTCGGGCGGGATCGGGACACTCGTCGGCGGGCGGCTGGGGGATCGTTATGCCGGGCAGGAGCCGGGCGGCTACGGCATGGTCGCGGCGATCTCGATGCTGATCGCCGGGCCGCTTCTGGCCGGCGTGTTCTTCCTCGGCAGCGGGCTGACCATTCTCGCGCTGCTCGCCGTGCCGCTGTTCTTCAAGAACATGTGGTTCGGCCCGGTGTTCGCCGGCATCCAGGGGATGATCCCGCAGAATTCGCGCTCCACCGCGACCGCGATCTTCCTGTTCGTGCTCAACGCCGGCGGGCTGGGGCTGGGCGCGCTGCTGACCGGTCTGATCAGCGACCTGTTCGCCACGAGCTACGGCGAGGCGGAGGGCGTCCGCTACGCGCTGGTCGCCACCTCGCTGATCTCCTTCCTGTCCGCCGCCTGCTTCTGGCGCGCCGCCATGGCGATGCGCCGCGCGGCCTGATCGTTCACATCAACAAGGGACTGTTCGCATGCAGATTACCGCTGACACCGCCGCCGTCGTCACCGGCGGCGCCTCGGGCCTCGGCCGGGCCAGTGCCGAGGCGCTCGCCGCCGCGGGCGTGAAGGTCGCGATCTTCGACCTCAACGAGGAACTGGGGCAGGAAGTCGCTGACGCGATCGGCGGCGCGTTCTGCAACGTCAACATCATGAGCGAGGATTCGGTGATCGCCGGGTTCGAGAAGGCCCGCGCCGCGCACGGGCAGGAGCGGATCCTGGTCCACTGCGCGATGGCCAATCGCAAGGGCAAGACCGTCGGCCGCAACAAGCAGACCGGCGAGTTCACGCGCTTCTCGACGGAGGATTTCGCCTTCGCCACCGACGGCATCCTGATCTCCAGCTACCGCATGGCCTCGCTCTCCGCCTTCGGCATGGCGAGCCTCGACCCGCTGGAGGATGGCGAGCGCGGGACGATCATCATGACCTCGTCGGTCGCGGCGCAGGACGCCCAGATCGGGCAGGTCGCCTATGGGGCGGGCAAGGCGGGCGTGAACGGCATGGTGCTGCCGATGGCGCGCGACCTGATGGACCTGGGCATTCGCGTCAATTCGATCATGCCGGGGATTTTCGGCACGCCGCTGCTCGGCAAGCTGCCGCCGCAGGTGTTTGAAAGCCTCAACGCCTCGGTGCCCTTCCCGAAGCGCCTCGGCAAGCCCGACGAATATGGCTCGCTCGTGCTCGAACTCGTGCGCAATGCCTATTTCAACGGCCAGTCGATCCGCCTCGACGGCGCGATCCGCATGGCGCCGCGGTGATGTGACTTGAAGCCCCTCCCCATCATCAGGGGAGGGGTTGGGGTGGGGGCTCTCCGCGGGCGCGACCCTTGTGATTGATGGTCTCGGTGAGACTGAGACACCCCACCCCCACCCCTCCCCTGAAGGGGAGGGGCTTAAGAGGGGGGGTGCCCTCCCCTAAAGGTGGAGGGGTGAAGAAGAGGAAAGGAACGCTGGCATGACCACCGCCTATATCGTCGACGCCGTCCGCACCCCGCGCGGGGGCGGCAAGCTGGGCAAGGGCGCGCTGACGCACCTTCACCCGCAGCATCTCGGCGCGACCGTGCTGAAGGCGCTGAAGGAGCGCAATCAACTCGACACGTCGAAGGTCGACGACATCATCTGGTCGACCAGCCAGCAGCGCGGAAAGCAGGGCGGCGATCTCGGCCGCCTCTCCGCGCTCTATGCCGGTTACGACACCAAGGCGTCGGGGGTGACGCTCGATCGCTATTGCGGCGGCGGGATCAGCAGCGTCGGCTTCGCCGCGTCGCAGATCATGGCCGGGTTCGAGGATGTCGTCATCGCCGGCGGCACCGAGATGATGAGCCATCATGCCGAGGCGGATTCTTGGGAACAGGGCACGCCCTTTGCCCAGCTCGGCCGCGCCAAGGGTAATTACGCGCTGTACGAAGAGCATCCGATCTCGCACGTCGGCGTCGCGGCGGATGCGATCGCCGCGATGGAGGGCATCAGCCGGGAGGAGCTCGACGCCTTTGGTGCCGAAAGTCAGCGCCGGGCCGCCATGGCGATGGCGGAAGGTCGCTTCGATAAAAGCGTCGTGCCGGTGTATAACGACGACGGCACCGTAGCGCTCGACCGGGACGAGTTCCCGCGCCCGCAGACCACCGCCGAGAGCCTGGCGGCGCTGAAGCCGAGCTTCGTGGCGATCAACGACGTCGCCGCCTCTCCCGACGGCACGACAATGAAGCAGATGATCCAGAAGAAATATCCCGATCTGGATTGGGAGCCGGTACATCACGCGGGCACCTCGTCGGGCGTGGTCGACGGCTCGGCGGCGCTGCTGCTCGCCTCGGAAGAGGGGCTGCAGGCCAACGGCTGGAAGCCCCGCGCCCGCATTGTCACCGCAGTCAACCATGGCGATTGCCCGACGCTGATCCTCAACGCGCCGGTGCCGGCGGCGAAGAAGGCGCTCGAGCGTGCCGGGCTGACCGTCGACGACATCGACGTGTGGGAGATCAACGAGGCGTTTGCGGTGGTCACCGAGAAGGCGATCCGCGACCTTGGCCTCGACCGCGCCAAGGTCAACGTCAACGGCGGGGCGATCGCGCTCGGCCACCCGATCGGCGCGACCGGCTCGATGCTGATCGGCACCGCGCTCGACGAACTGGAGCGGACCGGCGGCCGCTACGCCCTGATCACGCAATGCGCCTTCGGCGGCATGGCGCCGGCGCTGATCATTGAACGGGTGGAGGGCTGAGGCCCATCTCTCCCCCCGTCACCCCGGACTTGATCCGGGGTCCCGCTTCTTTCCAACACTCGCGAAGGCAGGGGACCCCGGGTCAGGCCCGGGGTGACAGGAAGGGGCCGAAGCCGACCACGCCCACCACCGTCATCCCCGCGGAGGCGGGGATCCATACACGCCGACGTCAGTGATGGGCCGCAGGGCCAGTGCGTATGGACTCCCGCCTTCGCGGGAATGACGAGGATGGCCCGAGCGCTCAGTCCAGCACGATCACCCCGGCATCCGGCTCCGCCGCATACAGCCGCTCCACCGCCGCCGCCCGGCGCGCCAGCACCGCGCGCTGGTTCACATAGCCCTTTTCGGTAATCTCACCGTCTGCAACGCTCGGCGGCTCATCGAGGATCAGTAGCCGCGCGATGCGCCGCGACGACCCGCCCTGCTGCGCGTTGAATGCCCTGAGCGTCTCGCGCAGCGCTCCCACCGCCTCCTCACCGCCAGCCCCCGAAAGCCAGGCGAGCCCACCGATGAAACGCCGGTCCTGCCCGGTGACCACCAGATCGCGCAGATACGGGCTCGCCGCGGTGACGATCGCCGGCCGCAGCGTGCCGACCGACACCCAGGTGCCGCTGGTCAGCTTGAAGTCTTCGGAGATGCGCCCGTCGAAGGCGACACCCTGCGACGGGTCCGCCGGATCGACGAAGCGGGCCGCGTCCCCGAGGCAGTAGAAGCCCTCTGCGTCGAACGCTTCGGCATTC
>JBELMF010000131.1:0-10345 GCA_042096015.1 Sphingomonas sp. | reverse complement strand
AGGCCCGCAGCGCGCGCATATTCGATCTGAGCGCGTTCGGACTCTTCAAGCCGCTGACGGGTCTGGCGCAGCTGATTTTCCAGGAACTGACGGGCATAGGCGGTGGTGTCGAACTTTCGTTGAATGTTGCTTACAATGTAGCTGTCGGCGAAGCTGTTGGCGACGCGTGCCGACAACTGACGATCCGGGCTGTCGAAGGAAATTACCGCGATGCGCGACTCGACGGGCAGTTCGACATCCATGTTCTTCTGCAGCGCATCGACGATCTGCTCGCGATGGGTCTGTTGAAGATTGTAGGCGCCGCGCGGTTCTGTTGCCGGCTTGATCCTCATCTTCTCGAGGAAGTCGTTACTACGATACAGGCCCAGGTTCTCGGCCACCTGCCGCGCAAGCGTGCGGCTCTTGATGATGTCGATCTGGGTCTGCAGAAAGCGGTCCCCGTCCAGGATCGAATCGCTGGTGGGCTCGACATCGTTGCCGGCCAGGATTTCCGCCGATTGCTGCTCGATCTGGATGCGCGCCTCGGCGCGGAAGATTGGCGTGCTGAGAAACGTGATCAGTAGCCCGATCAACAGCGCGACGACCAAGGTGACGACCAGCTTCAGTCGATTGCGATAGACAGCCGACCACACGGCGCGCAGGTCGATCGGATTGCCGCCATCGTGCGGCAAATCGTTCGATGACGGCATTGCCCTGTCGTGGGAGCGCATGCGCGGATTCTGGGTGGAAATACTGTTCATGCGAAATCCGGGCAAACGAGGATAACCGAGGGGGAGCTTTGAATCAGTTGACCAGCGGCACGAACAAGCCGGCGGCAGGAGCGAGACTCAACAGATCGTAGCCGAAGGCCTTGATGCCCGAAGTGCCGACGATCACATAGTCACCGCTTTGCAGCACAGGATCTTCAGCCTGGCCGACGCGGATCTCGGCCATGTTGAAGAGTGCGCCATGGCGGGTGCCAGCGATGTTTCGGAACACGGCGACCTTGTCGATGTTGGCGACGCGGGTTGCCCCCTTCGCCAGCGCGATCGCCTGAAGCAGGGTGGTGTCGCCTTGCAGGCCATAGACGCCTGGCGTGTTGACCGCGCCGTCCACGGTGATGTTCTGCGCGCGTGACTCCATCACGATCACCGACACGCGAGGATCGACGAGATAGCGGGCGCCGAGTTTCTCCTCGATATCACGAGCGAGTTCCTGGGTCGTTCTTCCCGCGGCCACCACGCGGCCAATCAGCGGCATGAGCAGCGTGCCACCGGTTTCGACCGGCGCTTCCTCGACCGACATGTCAGGCTCGCGAAACACGGTGACGTTCAGCGTGTCTTGAACGTTGATGCGATACTCTGGTCGACTAGACGTAGGGCGGGTTGCCGGAATGGTCTGGTAAGCCGCCGGCCCCGCAGGCAAATTTTCCCACTTCTCGGATGAGACGCAGGCTCCCAGCGCCGAACTGGACAACGTCACGCCGGAAAGTAGAAGAAAAAATCGCGCCGTCATCATGGCCTCTAATAAGAAACGTACCGCGACCTGCCATTCGCCGGCGATCGATCCCGTCGCTTAACCGTGCTTTTCGTGGTTGGCTAGGGTCGCGCAGATCGTTCCAGCCTTCACAATCGGCGAGGGACGGGGCGGCGTGAGCGGCTGCGAAGTGCTGACGGCACGGCGGGAAAAGACGCCGGGGAAGCCAGCATCGCGGCCAGCAGTGCGAGGACACAGGCCAGCAGAAGCGTCCGCAGGGGATAATCGACGATCGACGCGGCGAGCAGCAGGGCAATGCCGACAAGCGCGGCAAACAACGGCGCGAAATCCGGCGTGTCGATACGGCCGCGCAGCCGGACCCATGCGGTGCCGATCAACCAGGCCGCGAATCCCAGCATCAGGGCGAGGCCGATCACACCTGCTTCCAGCGCGATCTCCATGTAATCGGAATGCGCGTGATTGGTGTACGTCTGATGCACGGCGATCAGCGATTCCGTCATCCGGAATACCGGCACGAAGGTGCCGAGGCCGGAGCCCCAGGGCATGAACTGGCGGATTGCAGTGAGCACGTCCGGCCAGAAGACATAGCGCCCCTCCTGCCCCGCGGCGAAGCGATCGAGCGTCTCTTGTGCGATCGACGACTGCGCAATGGCGGCTGCGGTGACCACCAGTACCGCCACCGCGGCCACGGCCAGCCGGGGATGGCGGCGGACGAGAGCCCAGCCGCCGAGCAGCGGAATGCAGGCGACCAGGCCGACGGGCAGCAAGGCGAGTCCGGCGCGGGACAAACACCCGATGACCGCAACGGCAAGGATCGCGATGAGCACGCCGGTTACGGTTCGTTGGACGCCCGCTTGCCGGAGCCAGATTCTGGTGGTGCCGAGCATTGCAACCAGCGGAATGGCCATCACGAGGAAGGCGGCATTGTGGTTCTTGTTTGCGAAGATGCCCTTGCCCTTGGTGGCATGGGGGGCGTCGTAGAGCGTCAGCCACATCGCCCCCTGCGCCTGGATCATGACCAGGACGGCGCTAACGAGCGCCGCCGCGGCCACGATCAGCAGCAGCTTAAGCTGCTGCTCGCGATCGAGATGCAGGGCGGCAACGAACATCGCAATCGGCGGTATGAGGAAGAGGCCGGCATCGCGCGTTGCGGCACGATCAAGGCTCAGCGGCAGCCATGCCGCCTGTCCGCCGGTCACGTCAAGGACGGCAGCGACCGGCGCTCGCCCCGGCAGCGAACGCCACACATCCGGCGGCAGCGGTATGGTTTGCGCCACCACCAGAACAATAGTCGTGGCGATGAGCGCCAGGGCGATCGCGATCGACCGGCCGCGGGGTGCCCTCCAGCCTCGTATGAAGAACCAAGCAAGCGTTGCCACGCCGGCCCATTCCACGATCATCCGCTGCATCGGCGCGACCGCGCTGCCCCCGCCCAGCGACAGGGCCAGTACCAGCAATCCCGCCGCCACAATGAAGTCGGCTCGCCGGGTACCTTGTGCTACGCTCACTTTTCCTCGCGGAAGATACTGGATAGATGCGCATCTCGCACACGAGTTTCGGGATGGCAACGGCAGGCCCGGATCGCCCCCCCCCAGCAATGGCCCGTCCTGATGTCCAACCCTTCTCCTCCGACCGATGATGTTCACAGCCCTGCCGATGGATCGCACCTGTGGTTCGTCGGAGCCTTGCCCCCGCCGCTGAATGGCCAATCGAACTACAATCGCGCGATGCTGGAGGAGCTGGCCCGCCGAGAGATCCCGATGCACCTGCGTGACATCGGTGGAACCGCGAGCAGCAAGCTGAGCGGCATGGCGCGCGCGTTGTGGGCGATTCTCCGGTCAGCAAGGCGCGGCGATCGCGCCTATCTGTCGGTGCCGGGGCAGGCCGGTGTCTGGCTGTTCGTGCCGCTCGTGTTGGTGCTGCGATGGCGCGGTATCAACCACATGATCCATCATCACAGCTATCGGCCGATCAATTTGGGGCCGTTGGCGGGCATGCGGATGCTCGTGGCGGCTGGAGGTCCGCGACAGCGCCACATCCTTTTGTCCGCCGACATGACCCGACGGTTCGCCAGGCTCTATCTCGATAATGACTCCGGGCGCGCGGTAACCTTGTCGAACGCCTATCTGTTCGGCCCACGGCTGGACAGCGCGCCGCGTCCAGAACGGCCCCCGACCTTGGGGCACATGAGCGTCCTCACCCGCGAGAAGGGCGTGGCGTACCTGCTCGACCTTTTTGCCCGCGCGATCGCCGATGGCCGAGATTGGCGGCTGGTGATCGCCGGCCCGTGCGCGGATCCCATCCTTCGTGCGGACCTGTCGGCCGCCGTTGCCGCCTTTCCGGGGCGGATCGACTATCGCGGCGCGGTGGACGGCGCGGAAAAGGAGCGCTTCTTCGCCGACATCGACATGTTCGTCCTCCCCACCACGCTGATCGACGAGGCGGAGCCGCTGGTCATGCTGGAGGCATTCGGACGCGGCGTCGATGTGGTCGCTAATGATATGGGATGCATCCGCGACCGGATCCGGACCCCCGCGCACCTGCTGACCCGCGATCCCTCAGCGGATCTGACGTTGCTGGCAGAACGGCTGGCGGCCAATTCACGCGACTGGGCGAAGGCTCGCGCCGCTTGCACCGCCCATGCTCGCACGATCAAGGTGCAGGCGGACGCAGAGGCTGCAGCCTTCTTTCCGCAACTGCTCGGTTCATGACGGATTTGCCATCCCTGCCAGCGGTGTGACATAGCGCCGGGCGCCCAGGCGCATTCCAATACCCTCGCAGCCTCCGGAACTTCGCGCGATGATCGTCTATCTCGTCCTGTTCGCGCTTTACGTGCTGGCTCCGAAAATCGACCTTTATGCTATCGGTTCGGCAGCGATCCGCCCCGAGGACATCATCAGCGCCGTGGCGTTTGCGGTATATCTGGTATCGGCGCGGCGGCAGTTCTCGATCCCCGATTATGCCAGAATGTACCTGATCTTTGTCGGGTTCGGGATGGTGTCCGCCATGATCAACCTGGGTCAGGGCGGGCTGGTGGGCCTGGTCTATGGCGCGCGCCTTGCGCAATACATGGTGTGGTTCTTCATCATGTACGAGGCGGCGCCGCGTCTCAGCACACGTGCTCTGCGCTGGACGTTCCTGCTCTTGTGCGCCGTCTTCGTCGTCTGGGGTTTCGGCGAATATGCCGAAATCATTCCGCGCATTGGAAAGTTCACGGGCGCGTCGGAGCGGTTGACCATCAATACATCGGGGCCGTTCGAAACATCGGCAATGCTTGCCATGCTGGCCTATGCGGCGCCGGCTATCTGGCTGACGCCCTTCCTGATCGTGTTGGTCTTTCTGACGCAGGCGCGCGTCACCCTCCTCGGCATCCTTATAAGCTTCGCCGCGGCGCGGCCGGGGCGTACCATGGCCGTAGGCTTCGCCGGTGCAATTGTCGCCACCGCCGCGGCGCAGCCCATCTACAACGCCATCAGCAAATCGCGGCTGGGCGATTCGGAGTCGCCCGCCGCGATGGGCCGGCTACTAGTCTATACGTGGCAGCGCGTTCCCGTCGTCCCGCGCCCGGTCTATTATCGCGAGCGCTTCCTGCAAGGCTCGCAAATTTACCGCTACATGCCCAATACCCGCGGGGACCTGAGCTTCAAGCTGCGTGCCGTACGCTGGCCGATCGTCATCAAATCGACCGGCGCGCGCTGGGTGCAGCTATTCGTCGGATGGGGGCCCGGCGCGTGGAGCAATGCCGTGGACGGCTACTTCGTCCGTGTATTCGGCGAGACCGGTCTGATCGGCATTGCGCTGTTCGTGAGCTGGATCGTGCTGGCGCTTCGCACATTAAAGCAGCGCAGCGTCGGCAAGTTCTCGCTTGTTATGCTGATCGTGGCGGGGCTCTTCATCGATATCTTCGCCTCCTCCAAGGTCATGCCGATCCTTTGGGCGCTCTTGGCACTCGAGCATGCCGGGCATCCATTTGTGTTCCGCCAGGCGCGGCCCCTCTTTACCTGGGGGCCGCAACGCTTTCCGCCGCACAGCGCCGCGCCGGAGCCGGCCGGCTATCCGTCTAGTTGACGGATCGCGGCTCCGCCGGGCGTGATGGACCGCCTGACCTTGGCAGGAGCGCCCAGCGCGACGGAATGAGCGGGGATTGACCGGGTGACAACCGACCCGGCGCCGATGACTGCTCCCTCACCGATCGACACGCCGTCCAGAATCGTGACGTTGTTTCCCAGCCAGCAGCGATCGCCGATCGTAACACCCTGTCGGGAAACGGCGCCCGAGACGAAGCTCCCGTCGTGTCCTGCCTCATGCGATTCTGCGGTAATCGACAGATTGGCGCCGATCTGAACGCCTTCGCCTATGATGACGCGCCCGCCCAGCCCAATCACGGCATTGGGACCGATGTAGCTGCGCGATCCGATGCGCAGCCCGACGGCACGCGCATTCAGCCCGCTGCGGCTCTGGATCCAGACCCGCTCGCGCAGCGTCACCCGGTCGCCGAGCACCAGGCCCTCGATTGCGGCACAGTCGACATAGCCATAGCTGCCGATCGCCACGCCGCGACCGAGCTGCAGGCGACGCGATTGTACGAACGCCACCTTGCTGCCCAGCAGCAGCCCCGACGGTCGGCGCAGCCGCAGCACGCTCCAGGTGAAGCCCCGCAGAAACGGGATCCCGCCTTTGGCAAGTAGGTAGCCGAGATCGCCGGTCTCGATCGCGTATGTCCGTCCCGTGATCCGTGCAACGAGCGCCGCGATCATGCCGCGATCCTTTTCTGTTCGGCCAAGACCTTGTGATATACCGCTAGCGTCTGTCGATAATGTCGGTCGTCGGAGAATTCGTCGGCGGCTCGCGCACGACCTGCAGTGCCCAGTCGTTCCGCGAGCTCCGGCTCCGCCACCAGACGCGCGATGCGGTCGACCAGCGTTTCGACGTCCGCTGGAGGAACGATAAACCCGTCGATGCCATCCCGCACCGTTTCCGCGAGCCCGCCGCTGGCCGCGACGATGGCGGGAAGACCATGCGCCAGTGCCTCAATGGCGGTGAGCCCGAACGGTTCAGGGTATAACGACGGTACGACGGCACATCGCGCCGAGGCACGCGCCGACGCCAGACCCGCCGCATCCAGTACGCCGAGCCAGGTGACATTGCCGAGGTCCGCTGCGCGTGCGCGTGCCTGGTGCAGCACCGACCCGTCGCCTGCGATCGCGAAGCGAACGTCGGGCAATCGGCGCGCGGCGTCGAGAAGCGTGAAAATGCCCTTATGCGGCTCGATCCGGCCCGCGAACAGGACGTGGTCGCCGCGCACGCCCGTTGTGGCGATCGCCGGCAGGGGCACCGGATGGTAGATCGTCTCGATTAGGTCCGCGGGCATCCCCATCCCGATGAGCTGATCCCGCTGATAATGACTGATCGACAGATAACGGGCGATGTCGCGCTTGTGGCCCAGCATGTCGGACAACCGCATTTCGGCGACGTTCCACAGCGAGCGGGCGAGGGAACCGCCGGCGCAGCGATGTCGGATCGCCTGTGCGTAGTAGCGA
This sequence comes from Sphingomonas sp., assembly GCA_042096015.1. GTDB lineage: Bacteria > Pseudomonadota > Alphaproteobacteria > Sphingomonadales > Sphingomonadaceae > Sphingomonas. Next base: position 3,329 of record JBELMF010000131.1, on the reverse strand, counting down.
TCCTTACACTCGGTGCAGACATGGCCGTCGCGGTAGAGAAGGGTGATCGGGCAGACGGCTCTGTATTCGTGCATCGTCTGCACGATCGGAATGCCGCGCCGCCGGATCTCCGGAAGGATGGCGGGTGTCAGTCGCTTGAAATAGCTGTGCAGGTGAACAAGCTCGATCTCCTGCTCGTCTAGAACGCGGCCGATCGCGCGCCGCGCCGCGGGTGAGTAAAGCGTTCGCAGCAAGTCCTTGGCGGCAGTATCGGTCGACGGCGGCGCGGGCGGGAAGTAGCGCGCAAATTCGGTCGCCCGGTTGGCCGGATCGGCCGCGGCGAACGGCACGACATGGTGCCCGCGCGCCCGCAGCAATCCCTCAAGGTGGAACATCGCGACGTCCATGCCGCCCAGAACATGATAATTCTGGTTGACGTTGAGAATGCGCAACGGGCGTTCGTTCGGCGGGGACATCGCGCGGCTCTACGCGATCTTCGGCCTTACTTGCCACCGTGGTATTCTATTCGTTGGCAAATTCGCCGACGTCCACATCGACGACCCGGCGATAGCGGTTGACGAAGATACGCTCTGGATCGTGACCGCGGGGAATGCGGTTGCCACGTATGCGGACGAACGAGAGTTGCTCCTCCGGCGTGGCTCCGAGCGTCGTCGGCTTTCCCAGCACGATCGGGACGGACGGGTCGGCAGGCAGGAAGCGGTTGGCGGTCGCCGTCACCCGGCTGACATTGTAACTGAATTCCAGCCCGGCCGTCGTGAAACCCCGGATATCGTTGTCGCGGATTATTACCCCGCCTGTGTCGCCGCCGATCGCAACCCCCACCGGCGTATCGTTGATCCGGTTGTGCTCGATGGTCAGGTTGCGTGGTTCACCATGAATCCGGTTCACCCGGACGCCGGAGACCCGGCAGTCGGCGATCTCATTGTTCGCCGTAATGCAATCGGCGACCGTTTCCAGGAACACGCCGATCCCGCAGTTACGGATCTGATTGTCGGTAATGGTCGCATGGCGGGAGGTGACGATCGTCGAGTGACCGATGGTGTCGTCGCCATAGATGTCGATACCGTTGTCCTGACAGTCAAAGACCCGATTGTTCGTGATCTGCAATCCGTCAAATTGCGAGGATTGAATGCCGATATAGCTGGTCCGTTCGACCCGATTGTTCGTGATCCGCAGGCGCTGCGACACATTGCCGACGGTGCCCTGCAGCATGATACCCTGGCCGATCATGTCGCGGATCGCGAGATCCTCGACCGCGACATCGACGCATCGACCTTTCCATCCCAGTAGGATGGCGGCGCCGCTGACGTCGTCGCGGAACTGCCCCTGCGCCGGTCGGCTACCGTCGATCGTGAACGAACGCAGCGCAGCGCGGGCAATTTCTCCTTTGCTGGCGATCATCCGCGCATAGGTGCCGGGCCCATATTGCCCGTCAGCCAGCTTCAGGATGCAGCGTGCGCGGTCCATTCCTTCGATGGTGACGCCCGAGCGAAGCGTGAGCGCGCTGACGCCGTCGCCGTCCTCTGACGGCCGGTAGCGTAGCAGGAAGGTGCCGGGGGACAGCGTCACGGTTCCGCCGCCTTCCCTGGCGGCGGCGTCGATCGCACGCTGGATCGCCAGGGTATCATCAGCGACGCCGTCCCCCTTTGCACCGAAATTGCGCACGTCGCCGGGAATGCCCGACCCGGCCGCCCGCGCGCATGCCGCAGCGGCCATGGTGAGTACCATGCCGCCCATCAGCCGACGGCGGTCGACACGCCCATCACTCCGCATTCCCATCTCCTGTCCGGTGGCGAGGGCTGGTCAACGCACCAATCTCGCGCAGGGCGCATCGGGTGGCATGCTAATGTCGGCGCCATCGCGCCGTCCATGCGGAAGGGATAGTGTGCCGGTTCGAAGCGACCGACTGCGCGGAACGATGTCAGTCGGCCCGCCAAGCGCGGTCCGTCGTGTAATAGCCATGATATCCCCCTTCGCCGCGTCGCCGCGCGAATCTGTCCCCCTAACCCATCGATCCTACGTGGCGCGGCGGCTGCGCGTCTATCGGGCTTACCAAGAAAGCAGGGCGCATATGACTGATCTGGCACAACTTCGCGCTGGTCGAGTACGCTTTGTTGGGAGCAGGACGACTTGGTGGAAAGCGGAGCAAGCGCCGATTGCCCGCCTCCAAGCACCCGACTATGCAAGGCGCCATGTCTCCCGTTCAACTGATCGTGCCGAAGCGCTTCGGCGATGCCCGCGGCTGGTTCACCGAAGTCTATTCCGAGCCCGCCTTCGAGAAGCTGGGTATCACCTGCCGGTTCGTGCAGGACAATCACTCGCTGTCGGTGCCGGCGTTCACCTTGCGTGGCTTGCACTTCCAGACGCCGCCGCGCGGGCAGGACAAGCTCGTGCGCTGCATCCGCGGGCGGATCTGGGACGTCGCGGTGGACGTACGGCGCGGGTCGCCCACTTACGGGCAGTGGGTCGGCGCGGAGCTTTCGGCGGAGAACGGGCATCAGCTGTTCATCCCGATCGGCTTCGCGCACGGCTTCGTGACGCTGGAGGCGGATTGCGAGGTGACCTACAAATGCTCGGACACCTATGCGCCCGACCATGACGGTGGGATCCGCTGGGATTCGGTCGGAATCGACTGGCCGATCCCCGCTGGCGTCGCACCCGAGCTGAGCGCCAAGGACCAGGTCCAGCCCCCTCTCGCCGATTTCGACAGCCCCTTCCCCTACGACGGCACCCCGCTCGCCCCGCTCGCCTGAAGGACCACATAAGCATGCGCATCTTCGTCACCGGCGGGGCCGGCTTCATCGGCTCGGCGCTCGTCCGGCACCTCATCGAGAACACCGACTACGAAGTCCTCAACTTCGACAAGCTGACCTATGCCGGCACGCTGTCGACGGTCGAGCGGGTCGCGGACAGCAACCGCTACCGCTTCGTGCAGGGCGACATCTGCGATCCGCAAGCCGTCCGCGCCGCGATCGCCGAGTTCCGGCCCGGCGTCATCACGCACCTCGCGGCGGAAAGCCATGTCGATCGCTCGATCGACGGGCCGGGCGCGTTCATCCAGACCAATGTCGTCGGCACCTATACGATGCTCGCCGAGGCGCGCTCCTACTGGCAGGGCCTGGAGGGCGCCGCCAAGGATGCGTTCCGCTTCCACCATATCTCGACCGATGAGGTGTACGGCTCGCTGGGTGAGGAAGGCCTGTTCACCGAGGACACGCCCTACGACCCGCGCTCGCCCTATTCGGCCAGCAAGGCCGGGTCGGACCATCTGGTCAGCGCCTGGGGCCACACCTTCGGGCTGCCGGTGCTGATCACCAATTGCTCGAACA
>JBELMF010000130.1:0-10359 GCA_042096015.1 Sphingomonas sp. | reverse complement strand
ATGGGTACCCCCGATGTCGAGCGTCACCCGGGCCATCAGCCGGCATCCCGCACGGCAAGAGCATCGATATCGGCGATCGCTCGGGCCACTTCCTGGCGAAGCGTTCCATGGCGCGCACGCAGCGCGCGCTCATCTTCGTTGCGGCGCTCCACCGCCGCCTCGATGCGCCTGATCGCGGCGTGGATCCGCGTCACAGCGTCACTATCCGTCATGTCAGTGGATTAGGAACACACTGCCGCGGCGGCAAGGCCTGACAGCTTTGCGCCTGACAGGTTCGCCATGGTTGACGCACCGCCCGTCCCACCGCAAAGCGCGCACGATATTCGGGACGTGAGGGGAGACTCGGTCGACATGACGAAGGTTGCGATCAACGGTTTCGGGCGCATCGGCCGCCTGGTGGCACGTGCACTGGTGGAGCGCGGCAGCGATCTGGAGCTGGTGGCGATCAACGATCTCGCCGATGCCAAGTCCAACGCCTGGCTGTTCAGCCGCGACAGCGTGCACGGCAAGTACCCCGGTACCGTCGAGGCCGACGGCAACGACCTCGTCATTGACGGCAAGCGCATCCGCGTGACCGCCGAGCGCGATCCCGCCAACCTGCCGCACAAGGAACTGGGCGTCGACATCGTGCTGGAATGCACCGGCTTCTTCACCGACCGCGCGTCGTGCGAGAAGCACATCGCGGCCGGCGCCAAGAAGGTGCTGATCTCGGCTCCGGGCAAGAACGTCGACCTGACCGTCGTCTATGGCGTCAACCACGACAAGCTGGAGGCCGGCCACACGATCGTCTCCAACGCCTCGTGCACCACCAACTGCCTGGCGCCGGTCGCCAAGGTGCTGAACGATTCGGTCGGCATCGAACGCGGCCTGATGACCACCGTTCACGCTTACACCAACGATCAGAAGATCCTCGATCAGATCCACCCGGACCTGCGCCGCGCACGCGCCGCGGCGATGAGCATGATCCCGACCACCACCGGCGCTGCGCGCGCGGTGGGCGAGGTGCTGCCCGAGCTCAAGGGCAAGCTTGACGGATCGGCGATCCGCGTGCCGACCCCGGACGGCAGCCTCGTCGACCTGACCTTCACGCCGAAGCGCGACACCAGCGTCGAGGAGATCAACGCGCTGCTCAAGGCGGCGGCGGAAGGCCCGATGAAGGGCGTGCTGCACTTCACCGACGAGCCGCTGGTGTCGATCGACATCGTCCACACGCCCTATTCGTCGACCGTCGACAGCCTGGAGACGGCGGTGATCGACGGCAAGCTGGTGCGCGTCGTCAGCTGGTACGACAATGAATGGGGCTTCTCCAACCGCATGGTCGACACCGCAACCGCAATGGCGAAGCTGGGGTAATCGGACGCGCAAGCTGCTGCTCGTCATCCCGGGCTCGACCCGGGATCCAATCGTCCGCGCACGCTGTCGCTTGATTACGCAGGCGCAGCGCTCGCGGCACCATGGATCCCGGATCAAGTCCGGGATGACGAAGTGAGTGTTTAGACGTGGGTACGCTTTTCGCCTAGGAAGCTGACATGACGACCGGCATCCTCCTCGGCATCGCCCGCCACGCGCGCTCCAAGGCGCCGATGGAGGTGCTGGATCACGCGGACGTGACGCTGGAGGGCGGAATCGTCGGCGATTTTCGCGGCGCGATGAAGGGCAAGCCTTACAAGCGGCAGGTGACCCTGATCGAGCGGGCTGATTGGGATGCGGCGATGGCCGATGTCGCCCACAGCATCGCCTGGCAGGAACGCCGCTCCAATCTGCTCGTCGACGGGCTGGATTTGCCGCAGGTCGCCGGCGTCCGCCTGCGGATCGGTGCCGACGTGGTGCTGGAAGTGACCCGCGAGACCGATCCGTGCGAACGCATGGAGGCGCTGGCGGAAGGCTTGCGGGCGGCGCTGACGCCCGATTGGCGCGGCGGCGCCTGTGCAATGGTGGTGCATGGCGGCCGCATCGCCGTCGGCGACGCAATCAGGATTGAGGAACAATGGCCAAGTCATTCCGAACGCTCGACGACATGGGCGATGTCCACGGCAAGCGAGTCCTCGTCCGCGAGGATCTGAACGTCCCCTTCGCCGATGGCGCGGTCACCGACGACACCCGTCTGCGCGCCACCGTTGCGACGGTGGGCGAACTTTCCGACAAGGGCGCGATCGTCCTCGTCCTCGCGCATTTCGGCCGACCCAAGGGTGTGCCCAGCCCCGAGATGTCGCTGGCGCAGATCGTGAAGCCCTATGAGGCGGTGCTCGGCCGCCCGGTCCGCTACGTCGATTGGGAAGGCGATGCGGCCAATGTTGCGACGCTCCAGCCCGGCGACATTGCGGTGCTGGAGAACACGCGCTTCTTCGGCGGCGAGGAGAAAAACGATCCCGCCGTGGTCGATCGCTTCGCCGCGCTTGGCGATCTATACGTCAACGATGCCTTCTCCGCCGCGCACCGCGCGCACGCCTCGACCGAGGGGCTGGCGCGCAAGCTGCCGGCTTTCGCCGGCCGCGCGATGGAGGCGGAGCTAGACGCGCTGCAGAAGGCGCTCGGCGAGCCCGAGCATCCCGTCGCCGCGGTCGTCGGGGGCGCGAAAGTCTCGACCAAGCTCGACGTGCTAAAGCATCTGGTCGGCAAGGTCGATCACCTCATCATCGGCGGCGGTATGGCGAACACCTTCCTCGCCGCGCGCGGCGTGAAAGTCGGCAAGAGCCTGTGCGAGCACGACCTGACCGACACCGCCGAGGCGATCCTCGATGCGGCGGATCGCGCAGGCTGTACCGTCCATCTGCCGTACGACGTGATCGTCTCTAAGGAGTTCAAGGCCAACCCGCCGACGCGCACCGTCAACGTCCACGAGGTGGCCGAGGACGAAATGATCCTCGATGTCGGCCCCGCCGCGGTCGAGGCGCTCGGCGACGTGCTCAAGAACTGCCGCACCCTGGTGTGGAACGGCCCGCTCGGCGCATTCGAAACGCCGCCGTTCGACACAGCGACGGTGGCGCTCGCCAAGACTGCGGCGGCGCTGACGGTCGAGGGATCGCTGGTGTCGGTCGCGGGTGGCGGCGACACGGTCGCGGCGCTCAACCACGCGGGCGTCGCGGACGACTTCACCTTCGTCTCAACCGCGGGCGGCGCCTTCCTGGAGTGGATGGAAGGCCGCGAACTCCCCGGCGTGGCGGCACTGCAGGGGTGATCTTCACGCTTTAAGCCCCTCCCCTTCAGGGGAGGGGTTGGGGGTGGGGCGGTGTCTCACCGAGACCGACGCGCATGGAGCCGATGACTTCCCCACCCCAACCCCTCCCCTGAAGGGGAGGGGCTTTCCCCTCGCGCTACGCCGCCAGCGCGGTCTTCGCCTCCATCCCGCGGATCAGGTCCGCCGCCTTCTCCGCGATCATGATCGTCGGCGCATTGGTGTTCGATCCCACCAGCGTCGGCATCACCGAGGCATCCACCACACGCAGCCCGCTCAGCCCGCGCACCCGCAGCCGCTCGTCGACCACTGCCATCGCATCGCCATCGATGCCCATCTTGCACGTGCCGACCGGGTGGTAGATCGTCTCGGCGTTCGCCCGCACCCAGGCATCGATCTCCGCGTCAGACTGCACCGTGCGGCCGGGCGCATATTCCGCCCCGCGATACGGATCGAGCGCCGCCTGATAGGCGATCTCGCGCCCGATATGAACGCAGTCGCGCATCACCCGCCGGTCGACTTCGCTCGCGAGGTAATTGGCATGGATCAGCGGGTCGGCAGTCGGATCGGCCGAGCCGAGCGTGATCCGTCCGCGGCTCTCCGGGCGAAGCTGACACAAATGGAGCGAGAAACCATCCGCTTGCACCCGAGTCTTGCCATGATCCTTCATGATCGCCAGCACGCCATGGATCTGCACGTCAGGCCGCGACAGTCCGTCGCGCGAGCAGATGAACGCGCCTGATTCCAGGAACTGCTGCCGCCCGAGGCCTTGGCCCCGCAGAAGATAGTTCAGCCCGACACGCAGCTGCCCCAGTCCCTTGGTCTGCGAATAGGCGGTCAGCAGCCCCTGGCTGTACCAGCTCATGATGATGTCGAGGTGATCCTGCAGGTTCTCGCCGACGCCGGGCAGATCATGCACCGGGCGCACGCCCACCTCGCGCAGCTGCGCCGCATTGCCGATGCCCGACAGCAGCAGGATGTGCGGGCTCTGCACCGCACCTGCGCACAGGATCGCCTCGCCGCCGATCTCCACCTGCTCCAGCCGGTTGCCGCGGATGTAATTGACCGCCACGGCGCGCCCGCCCGCTACTGTAATGCCGGTGGTCCGCGCGTCGGTGATGACGGTCAGGTTGGCACGATGCTCGATGGGGCGTAGATAGGCCGCCGCAGTCGACCAGCGCTGCCCGTTGGAGATGGTGAGGTCGTAGCGACCGAAGCCTTCCTGGCTGGCGCCGTTGAAGTTCTCGCACGCGGCATAGCCCGCCTGCTGCCCTGCCTCGATCAGCGCATCGTGGAACGGGCTGTCGCTTTCGCCCGCCGAGATCGACAGCGGCCCGTCGCTGCCGTGCAGCGCGTCGACGCGGTGGTGCCCTTCCAGCTTGCGGAAATAAGGCAGCACATCGTCCCATGACCAGCCGGTGAGCCCCAACTGGCGCCACTCGTCGAAATCCTGCGGGTGGCCGCGAGTATAGACCATGCCGTTGATCGAGGAGGAGCCACCCAGCCCCTTGCCGCGCGGCCACCACAAGCGGCGGTTGTCGAGATGCGGCTCTGGCTCGGTCCAGAAGCCCCAGTTGTGCTTGCCCTTGGCCTTGATGAGCCCGCCGACCCCGGCCGGCATGCGCACCATCAGCTCCTTGTTCGCGCCGCCCGCTTCCAGCAGGCAGACGCTCATCGCCGGATCCTCGCTCAGCCGCGCCGCCAGCGTGCAGCCGGCCGAACCGCCGCCGATGATGACGTAATCGTAACCAGCCATTGTCCCTCTCCCAGGTTTATCCGGTCATCCCGGACTTGATCCGGGATCCCGCTTCCTTTTCCACCTACCACAACAGCGGGACCCCGGATCAAGTCCGGGGTGACGGCCCGGCAAGACTCACGGCACCAGCACGATCTTCCCCACCATGTCGCTACGCTGCATCGCTTCGAACGCCGATTGCCAGTCCGCCAGCGCATAGTCTGCATGCACCCGCGGCCGGATCTTGCCCTCTTCCGCCAGCCGCCAGATCGCCTCCTGGTTCTCGCGGCCCTTGTCCGGAAACTGCCGGCCATATTCGCCCGCCCGCACGCCGATCACCGAAAAACCCTTGATCAACGGCATGTTGGTGGAGACGCTTGCAATCCGTCCTGAGGTGAACCCCACCACGCACAGCCGCCCGCCGAACGCGATCGCCCGCACCGATTCGTCGAACACATCGCCGCCCACCGGATCGTATATCACATGGGCACCGCCGCCGGTAAGTTCCTTGACCCGCTCGCGAAACCCGGGCGCGGGTAGCACGGCGTCAACGCCGTATTCCGCTTCGACCGCCGCCAGCTTCTCCGCCGATCGCGAGGTCGCGATCACCTTTGCGCCGAGCGACTTGGCGAGGTCCACCGCCGCCAACCCAACGCCGCCGGTGGCACCATGCACCAGCACCCATTCGCCTGCCTCGACCTTCGCGAGCCGCACCAGCGCCACATAAGCGGTCAGATACGCCGCCCCGACCCCCGCCGCCTCGCCGAACGACAGATGCGCCGGCTTGCGCCGCACAGCCGCCGCATCGACCGAAACCAGCTCGGCGAACCCGCCGAGCCGTGTGCCTGCGACCACCGCATCGCCCGGCGAAAATTCCTCACCGGCAATCACTTCGCCGGCGACCTCCATGCCTGGTGAGAAGGGCAGGGGCGGTTTCAGCTGATATTCTCCCTTGGTCATCAGCAGGTCGGGGAAGTTCAGCGCCGCCGCCTTGACCCGGATCAGCACCTTGCCGGGAGCTGCGACCGGCTCGGGCACGTCGATCAGCGCCGTCCCGGACAGGTCTGGCGATAGTGTGGAAACAACCAGTGCCTTCACGCTACGACCCTCACGGCCGCGCCACGATGATGTCGAGCAGCGACTCGAACAGTGTCGTCATGTCGAGGTGCGGCGCGTGCACCTTGCTCAGGCCCAGCGTGATGAGCCCGTAAGCGCGCACCTCCGCCTCCTCGCGCGAGAAACCGATCTCCATCAGGCTACGCGCGAGGAAGTCGAGCATCAGCTCGTCGTGCCGCTCCACCGCGATCCGCGCGCGCGAATCGCTTTCCGCCCAGGCGCGCATCGCCACCGCGATGCGCGAGGAGCCGCGCCGTCGCACTGTCTGCCCCAATAGCCGGATGCGGCCGATCGGATCGGGGGTCGCCCGCTCCAGCGCGGCGATCAGGTCGCTTACCTGGTCCTCGGCGAAATAGGCGGCGAGCTTGCCCTGGTAATCGTCGAAATCGCGAAAATGATGGTAGAAGCTGCCGGTCGATACCTTCAGCTCCTCAGCCAGCGGCCTGAGCTTCAGCGCGCGCAGGCCGCCGCGGCGGAGCAGCGACTGTCCTGCCTCCAGCCAGTCCCTAGGCGTCAGATCCGGGCTTCGCGGGCTTGCGGTTTGTCCCGAAACTGCTGGCTGCACGCTTGACATCCCTTGTACCATAACGAAGGTTATGCCGGAAAATCGCGCCGGTAAAGAGCCGGTGGGGGTGGGTCTCTTGGAGAGGTTTTGACGCAATGGCCGACGCTTACATCATCGACGCCGTCCGCACGCCGCGCGGGATCGGCAAGCAGGGCAAGGGCGCGCTGGCGCACATGCATCCGCAGCATCTCGCCGCCACCGTGCTGAAGGCGCTGAAGGAGCGCAACAACATCAAGACCGATGAGGTTGACGACATCATCTGGTCGACCAGTTCGCAGCGGGGCAAGCAGGGCGGCGACATGGGCCGCATGGCCGCGCTCGACGCCGGCTATGACGTGAAGGCTTCGGGCACCACGCTCGATCGCTTCTGCGGCGGCGGCATCACCGCGGTAAACTTCGCCGCGGCGCAGATCATGTCGGGCATGGAAGACCTCGTCATCGCCGGCGGCACCGAGATGATGAGCCTGACCGCCGCGATGAGCCAGGAGGACATGGAAAGCGGCAAGCCGCCGCTCGGCATGGGCTCGGGCAACGAGCGCCTCAACCTCAGCCACCCGCAGTCGCACCAGGGCATCTGCGGCGACGCGATCGCAAGCAAGGAAGGCTTCACGCGCGAGGAACTCGACCGCGCCGGTCTCGAGAGCCAGCAGAAGGCTGCCGTCGCGATTGCGGAAGGGCGCTTCAAGAAGTCGATCGTCCCGGTCGTCGACGACGACGGCAATGTCGTCCTCGATCACGACGAATTCCCACGCCCGCAGACCACCGCTGAGGGTCTCGCGGCGCTGAAGCCGTCGTTCGCCGCCATGGCCGACATGCCGTACAACAAGGCTGGCGACACCTTCCGCAAGCAGATCAACCGCAAGTATCCGGATCTCGACATCCAGCATTTCCACCATGCCGGCAATTCGTCGGGCGTGGTCGACGGCGCGGCCGCCGTGCTGCTCGCGTCCAAGGAATATGCCGAGAAGATGGGCTGGAAGCCGCGGGCGCGCATCGTCGCCATGGCGAATGTCGGCGACGATCCCACGCTGATGCTCAACGCGCCGGTCCCCGCCGCGAAGAAGGTGCTGCAGAAGGCCGGGCTCACCGTCGATGACATCGACCTGTTCGAGATCAACGAGGCCTTCGCCGTCGTGTCGGAGAAGTTCATCCGTGACCTGAACCTGCCGCGCGAGAAGGTGAACGTGAACGGCGGCTCGATCGCGCTCGGCCACCCGATCGGCGCGACCGGATCGATCCTGATCGGCACGATCGTCGACGAGCTGGAGCGCCAGGAAAAGCGCTACGGCCTCGTCACCATGTGCGCCGCGGGTGGGATGGCGCCGGCGATCATCGTCGAACGCCTCGCCGCCTGACCTGACGTGAACGTACCCTGCGAGCGGGCCGGCAGCGCCCGCCGCGGGTGGAGAGAATGATGACGCATCCGTACAAGCACGCCGTCGCCACGCCCGACAAACCCGCCTTCATCATGGCCGGCACGGGCGAGGCGGTGTCCTTCGCCGAACTCGACCGCCGCGCGAACCGCGGCGCGCATCTGCTCCGCTGGCTGGGGCTGAAGCGCGGCGATGCGGTGGCGCTGATGATGGACAATTCGCCGCGCTATTTCGAGGTCGTCTGGGCGGCGGAGCGGGCAGGGGTGTACCTCACCTGCATTTCCTCCAAGCTGATGGCGAGCGAGGCGGAATATATCATCCGCGACGGCGACTGCCGGGTGTTCATCGCTTCCAAGGGCTGTGCCGGATGCGCCGAGGCGGTGCTGCCGCTGATCGGCGATCTCGCGCGCTACATGGTCGACGGCACGATCGACGGCTATGACAGCTGGGAGGATGCGACCGCGTCGCAGCCCGAAACGCCGATCGCCGATCCCTCGCCCGGCCAGATCATGCTCTATTCCTCCGGCACCACGGGCAAGCCCAAGGGCGTCCGCTTCGCGCTGCCCGAGGAGCCCTATGGCGAGAACATCTCGCCGCTCGCCGGCATCGGCAGCGCGCTGTACGGCTTCAACAGCGACATGGTCTATCTGTCGCCAGCGCCGCTCTACCACGCCGCGCCGCTGCGCTGGTCGATGGCGGTGCAGCAGCTCGGCGGCACCGTGGTGGTGATGGAGAAGTTCGACGCCGAAAAGGCGCTCGAATATATCCAGAAGTACAAGGTGACCCACGCGCAATGGGTGCCGACGCACTTCATCCGCATGCTCAAGCTGCCCGAGGAGGTGCGTCGCAGCTACGACGTCTCCTCGCTCCAGGCGGTCTGGCATGCCGCCGCGCCATGCCCGATCCCCGTCAAGGAACAGATGATCGCCTGGTGGGGGCCGATCGTCGGCGAATATTACGCTGGCACCGAAGGGAACGGCTTCCACAACATCCTTTCGGAAGAGTGGCTGACGCACAAGGGCTCGGTCGGGCGCAACCTGACGACGATCACCCACATCTGTGACGAGGACGGCAACGAGGTCCCCCCGCGCACCGAAGGCGCAATCTTCTTCGAGGCGCCGGTCACCGACCTCAACCCAACCGGCGCGGCGCCGTTCAGCTACCACAACGATCCCGAGAAGACCAAAGAGAGCACCAGCGCCAAGGGCTGGACGACGCTCGGCGACGTGGGCTGGATGGACGAGGAGGGCTATCTCTATCTCACCGACCGCAAGAGCTTCATGATCATTTCGGGCGGGGTGAACATCTACCCTGCCGAGATCGAGAACCTCCTGGTCACCCACCCCAAGGTCGCCGACGTCGCGGTGATCGGCGCGCCGCACGAGGAAATGGGTGAGGAGGTCGTCGCGGTGATCCAGCCGCGCGACCCGCTCGAGGATCGCGAGGCGCTGGCCGAGGAACTCTCGCAATATGCCCGCGCGAACCTCAGCCACGTGAAGTCGCCGCGCCGCTGGGACTTCCGCGAGGAACTACCGCGGCACGACACCGGCAAGCTCTACAAGCGCCTGCTCCGTGATGAATATTGGGGCAAGAACAAGCCGGCTGAGCAGCAGGCGGGGCAGGCGGCGTAAAACACTGAGTACACCCCGGCCCTGTGCAAGACGCCTGTGGAAGTTGTGATGGTGCCGCGAAAGCTTCGTCACCCCGGACTTGATCCGGGGTCCCGCTGCCTTTGCAACGCTTGTGAGAAAGCGGGATCCCGGATCAAGTCCGGGATGACGAATGGGATGGGAGGCGAGGGATGAGCTTCAACTTCGGCGACATGATCGAGGCGGTCGAGGCCGCGATCCCCGGCGACCGCATCGCCCTCGCCCATGGCGATCAGGTGGTCGACTGGGCCACCCTCCGCCGCCAATCGAACAATCTCGCCCGTGCGCTGATCGAGCGCGGGCTTCAGCCGGGCGAGCGCTTCGCCTTCTACGCCTATAACTCCGCCGACTATCTCATTGCGCTGATGGCGTGCTGGAAGGCGCGCGGCACGCACGTCAACGTCAACTATCGCTACGTCGCCGACGAACTCGCCTACATCCTCGCCGACAGCGACGCGACGGTGCTGGTCTATGACGCCCGCCTGCGCGACTGCGTGTCCGAAGTCGTCGACCGCTCGCCGCTGGTGCGCACCTATGTCGAGATCGGCGGCGAGGACGAACCGCCGACGTTCGCCATCCGCTTCGAGGGCCTCGTAGAGGGCGACGGCAGACCCGTCGGTATCGCGCGCAGCCCCGACGACCGCTTCTTCATCTACACCGGCGGCACCACCGGAATGCCCAAGGGTGTGGTGTGGACTCACGGCGAACTGAATGCGATCGGCCTTGCCGTCGCCGCGACGCAAGGG
>JBELMF010000129.1:0-10548 GCA_042096015.1 Sphingomonas sp. | reverse complement strand
GGGCTCGCTGCTCGAAACGGGCGTCCGGCCCCTGCTGGTGATCGTTATCGCCTCGCTCGTTGCGCTTCTGCTGTCACTCGGCGCGGCAACGGCGCTGCTATGACCCGGGCGCCGAGGCGCGGGCGCGGGGCCGCACCGGTGCCGGCCCGCTCGACCCGCGATGGTTGAGGGACGCCTTCACGATCACCGGTGCGGCGTCCTGCCCCCCTTCCGGGTCGCCGATCAGCAGCTCCACGGCGCGCGCCGCGACCTCGGCGATCGGCTGCGCAACGGCGGTAAGCGGCGGCGTGTGGAAACGGACTACCGGCGAATCGTCGAAGCTGACGATGGAGAGGTCGCCGGGGACGGTGAGACCGCGCCGTCGCCCCTCAGCCACGCTGGCCAGCGCCATCTGATCGTTGCTGGCGATGATGGCGGTGACCGGATCGGCGAGATCCAGCAGGCGTGCGGCAGCCGCCGTGCCCGACGCATAGCTGAAATCGCCGCTGGCAAGCAGGTCCGCATGGGGCAAGCCGACAGCCTCCATCGCCCAGCGCCAGCCCTCCGTGCGCCACCCGCTCAGCTCGTAATCGTCCGGCCCGGCGATGAAGCCGATCCGTCGGTGGCCCAGGCCGACAAGGTGCATCGTCGCGTCACGCGCGGCTACCTCGTCGCCCATCGTCAGGCGAAAGCCGCTGCCCTCGCGCAGCGATCCGATGCGGGCGAAGGCGATGCCGGATCGTTCCAGCAGACCCGTGATCAGCGGATTGTGCGAGTGCGGTGGGGTCAGGATCACGCCATCGGGCTGCAGCGCCGCGATCGCGGCGGAAAGCTCGCGCTCGATATGGTCGCTGTGGGTGTCGACCAGTTCGAAGATCAGTCGGTAGCCGTGCTCGGCGCATTTGAGCATGCCGCCCAGCAGCATCTGGTCCACCCAGTCGCTGCCTTCCCGCTTGCGCCAGTCCGCGATGGTGCGTTCGCGATCATTGAGCGCGAGGATCAGATAGGATCGCGATCCGCCCATTCGCTGCGCGGCGATCGACGGCACATAGCCGAGCTTCGCGATGGACTCCTGGACGCGGCGCATCATCTCGGGCCGCACGTTCGGCTCCTTGTTGATGACGCGGCTCACTGTCTGCAGCGACACGCCGGCATCGGCGGCGACGTGCTTGATGGTCACGGACTGGCGACGTCTTGCCATGCGCGGTCTCAGGCAGCCTCGGGCCGCGCGCCGGCACAATAATGCGCGACATAATCGGCGTGCGGCGGCAGCCCGGCGACGGTGCGCGACACCTGATCGCGCAACGTTTGCATCAGCCGGGCCAGTTCTTCCTCGCTCAGCTTGTCGGCAACGGGGTGATAGGATTTGGGCACGATCCCCTGCCCCATCAGCACCTGCACCCAGCTGTGCTCGGCGAACAGCTCGTCGCTGCGCCGAAATACCCGGCCGGTGTCGCGGAACAGTTCGATCTTGTGTTCCAGGCTGTCGGGGATCGGCATCGCGGCGCAGTGCCGCCAGAAGGCGCTGTCCCGCCGCTCGGTGGCCTTGTAGTGGAGGATCAGAAAATCGCGGACCTGCAGCATGTCGGCCTGCTGCTGATCGTTGAACTCGGCGATGTCCCTGGGGCTGATCGGCCCGGCGGCGGGCAGCATCCGGATCAGGCGCAACACCGCCCGCTGGATCAGGTGGATGCTGGTCGATTCAAGCGGCTCCATGAAGCCGCCCGACAGGCCGATCGCGATGCAGTTGCGATGCCACTGGCGCCGACGGACGCCGGCCGCGAAGCGCAGGTGATTGGGCTCGGTCAGCACCTCCCCTTCGACATTGCCGAGCAACCGCTCGAGCGCCGCCTCGCGCGATAGATAACGGCTGCACCATACGATGCCGTTGCCGGCGCGATGCTGCAGCGGGATGCGCCACTGCCAGCCCGCGTCATGGGCAATCGCCCGTGTGTAGGGCACTGCGGGCTCCACGTTGGCGGTCTGCAGCGCGATGGCCGAATCGCACGGCAGCCAGTGCGACCAATCGTCGAAGCCGGCGTGCAGCGCCCCTTCGATCAGCAGCGCGCGAAAGCCGGTGCAATCGAGGAACAAATCCCCCGCGATCCGCTGTCCATCGTCCAGCGTCAGCGCCGCGATGTCGCCGCTCTCGCCATCGCGCTCGACCGCCTCGATCCGGCCTTCGATCCGGATGGTGCCGTCGCGTTCCGCCATGGTGCGCAGGAAGCGGGCGTAGAGGCCGGAATCAAGCTGGAACGCATAGTTCATGCGATCGTCCGGCAGATGCGCGAATTTACCCGCCAATGCCGCCTGCAACTCCAGCGAATAACCGCTGAACGGCGTCGCATCGCCGGCGGCGCGGGCGCGCAGCCAGAAATGCTGGAAGCCGGCGGACCAGTGGTCCTTGCCGGTCAACCCGAAGGCATGCACGTACCGGTCGCTGCCGTCGCGCCACCCGTCGAAGACGATGCCCAGCTTGAAGGTCGCCTTGGTGGCCGCCATGAACGCGGCCTCGTCGATGCCGAGCAGCCGATGATAGGCGACCAGCGGGGGAATCGTGCTCTCCCCGACGCCGATCGTGCCGATCGCATCCGATTCGATCAGCGTCACCTGCGCCGCGCGGCCCATCGTGCGGGCGATGGCGGCGGCCGCCATCCACCCCGCCGTACCGCCCCCCGCGATCACGATCCGTCGCGGTGTCATGCGTTGAGCTGGCGCAGCAGGAAGTTGCGGATGCGCCCGGCGCTTTCCGGCGTCAATGGGGCGAGCACGCTGCGCGCCGCCTCCGGGATATGGTCGCGCGGTGCCGAGGCCTCGCCGAACACATAATAATCGAACATGTCGCGCCAGTACGCGCGCTCATCCGTCGGGAGATCACGGATCGACATCATCGCGTGGAACAGCGCATCCTGCGGCTGCCCCAGCCAGCGTGGCGTATGGCGCCACCAATAGTTCACCAGCACGTTGAACGGCGCCAGGCCTTCGACATGGTGCCACCAGAGCGCCGGGATGTAGATCGCGTCGCCGGGCTCCAGCTCCACCGTTTGGGCGTGCTCCAGTGCGTCGCGGAATCCCGGGTGCCGTACGAAGTCCGGATCGTGGAAATCGACCATGCTCACCGCCCGACCGGCGGGCGTATGGTCAACGGGGCCCAGGTACAGGTTTCGGAACTGTTCGCGTGGGAACAGGGTGAAGCGCCGCCGCCCAACCGCGACACAGGCCAGGTTTTCCGGAAGATCGTTATGGGCCGCGATGCGCGTGCGCGTGCCGATCCAGATGCTCTTCAGCGGATCGCGACCCCCCAGGTCGACGCCATTCTCCTCCGCCAGGCCGGAGAAGAACGCATCCATGTCGATGGAACCCAAGTACATCGGGGTCGGATCGGCGCCCCCTTCCTCTCGCGCCATGTCGCTGAAGATGGTCGCCAGGCTGTCCCGCTTGGTGCCGAAGTTCATCGTCATATCGGCATCGTAGAACAGCCGGCCGTTCGTCCCCGGCTTACCGACGGATACCGTGAATGCCCTGTCGCGCTGCTTCGACAGGATATAGTCGCGCGCCGCCTGCGCAGACCGCATTCCGGCACGGACGAGCGGCCAATCGCGCACCAGCCCGCGCACGACGAACGGCGAATCGGCGTCACGCAGCGCGCCGTCCAACGCCGACGCTCCGGCAAGGTCGCGCTCCGGCACCCGCTTCAGGCCGCCGAAGATGTCGCTGGACGGATCAGCCATGGAGCGACCGCTTGTTCTTGCGCGCGATCAGGCCGCGCACATTGCCCAGCGCAGCGACGGCCATGAAGATCGGCATCAGATGGCCGGCGGCGTGCAACTCGCCCAGTGCCCCGGCATCAAGCCCGCGCAGCGCCGCTTCGTTGACGATGTGGAAGCCGACCAGGCGATTGGCCGATCCGTCGGCCAGCGTGATCTCCAGCGCCAACGGCTCCAGCAACCGATGCTGCCGAAGCGCCTCGATGAAGGCCGCCGTTTCGCGATACCCCGCGTCGAGCGTGCCGAGTTTCTGCACGACGGCTTCGAGCAACGGCGACGGTGTCCCCTCCGGCTCGAACACCCGCGTCCCCTCGTCATGGCTGATCCGGGGGCTCGCCAGATCGATATGGACCTGCCGCTCCCCCTCGCCGTCCGCGCCGCCGATCAGGAACGGCTGGATGTCGATCGCCAGCGGCACGTAATCCGCATCCCAGCGCCCGTCCTCCAGGAACAGATTTTCCCCGGCCTCGAAGCCCATCAGCGCGACGGGGGTGAAATTGTCACGCTCCGCATTGAGCCGGAACAGGATCGGATAATGCTGCTGCACATCGCGGAACTCGCGCGGGACGACCATGCTGGCCATCACGCCGTCGCCGAGTTCCGCGCCCCGATCCGTGCGGATGCGCAGATCGCGATGCGCGTCCGCGCTCAGGATCGCGTGCTTGGCGGTCATGCTACAAACTCATGTCGTTGTTCGTTGCGGAGTGCGTCGAGATAGGCGCGGTTCGTCGGCAGGCTGGCCGCCATCGCGCGGGTGCGCTGGGCGATCTGGCGGAGCGAGGCGACGGCGGCATCCTTTCCCTTGATCCCGATCGGGCCAGGGCGCGGCGATCGGGCGTCCATGCCGTACAGGACATATTGGTAGCTCGCAGCCGGGAAAATCTCGTCGACACCGGCGAAATCCTGGGGAACGGGCGGCCGATCGGCCCAGATGGCGAGCAGGTCGCCGAGCCGCGCCGATAGCGTCGCCGGATCGCGGTTCGCCGCCCAATATTCCTCGGTCCGCTCGCTCAGCACATAATGCAGCTTGAGGAAATCGACGATCCGGTCCCATCGGTAACGGAACAGATCGTTGAAGCGGCGGGCCCGGCGGTCCATCGCTGCTCGCGTGACGGGAAAGTCATCGAGCAGCGCCTCGAGCCCGAGTTCGATCGTGACGATCGCCGATGCTTCCAGTGGCTCGAGAAATCCCGCCGACAGCCCCAGCGCCAGGCAGTTGCGGTCCCAGAAACGGGCGCGGTGCCCCGAACGGAAGGCAAGCCGACGCGGTGCGAGCTGCGCGACATCCACGCCGGGGGCGGTGCGCGCGACATAGGCGCGCAGGATGTCGGCCGCCGCATCGTCGCCGATATGGGCGGAGGAATAGACACATCCCACGCCGCGCCGGCTGGGCAGGCCGATGTCCCAGATCCAGCCGGCGCCATGGGCCGTCGCATTGGTGGTGGATGCGATCTGGCTGTCCGGCGCGACGGGCACCTGCACCGCAAGCGCGCGATCGTTGAACAGCTCATGCCCGCGATCGATGAAGGACACGTCGAGCGCCTTGCCGAGCAGCAGCGACGCTTGCCCCGTGCAATCAATGAACAGATCGCCCTCCACCGCACCCTGCGCACGGCAGCGAACGGCGGCGATATCGCCATCATCGGACCGCTCGACGCCGACGACGTGGTCGGTGAGGTGGCGCACGCCCAGCCGCCCGGTCGCGTGCCGCCGAAGCAGTGCGGCGAGCTTCACCGCGTCGAGATGATAGGCGTAGTTCAGCGCACCGGCATAGTCGGGCATGCTGCGCTGGCGCGGCGCGAGATCGAGCGCACAGGCACGCGCCTGCGGCGTCACCGCCTCGGCGAACCCGGCCTCGCCGCCCTCCTGCCAGGCCGCGACCAGCGCGCGCGGATCACCGTCGATCGGCGGCGAAAAGGGATGAAGGTAGCAGTCGCCCGGCGCGCCGGTCCGCCACCCGTCGAAGCGGGAGCCCTGCTTGAAGGAAGCGTCGCACGCCAGAAGGAACTCGGCTTCGGGAATGCCGATCCTTGCCAGCGTCCGCCGCATGGTCGGCCAGGTGCCCTCACCCACACCGATCGTCGGCACGTCGGGCGATTCGATCAGCGTCACGCGGAGCGGTGCGGGGAATGCGGGATCGGCCCGTGCGGCAATCGTCGCCGCGGCCAGCCAGCCGGCCGTGCCGCCGCCGACGATCACGATAGTGGCGACCTGCCTGTCCATTGCCGCACCCATATCAATGCTTCAACTAGCCGCCCGATCGCACAAATGGCCACCCTTCCCGAAGGAAGGATGGCCGCAGTGGGGGAGACGATCAGAAGTTGAAGCGCACCCCTGCCGCATAGCGGGCAAAGCCCGGCTGCGAGAAGGTGACCATGTTGTCGGACCGGCGATGGCCGCGGCGCGCTTCGCCGGTCAGGTTGATCCCTTCGCCGAACACGGTCAGCCCGGGCATGAACTCGTAGCTGATGCTCGCATCCAGCTGGCCATATGCCTCGACATAGGTCGGATCGAAGCCGTTGCTGGAATTCAGGAACGAGTCGCGCCAGTTATACGCGGCACGCGCCTGCAGCCCGAACTTGTCGAAGAACAACACGGCATTGGCGCTGTCGCTCAACCCGACCAGTGCGAACTGGCTGGTGTTCGGGTTAAGCGCATTGTTGAACTGCGCATCGCCGTTGACGATCGTGTAGTTCAGGATCGTGCCGAAGCCGGTGTCCCAGAAGCGATGCTGGATCGCGAATTCCCAGCCGTTGATGTTCGCCGTCTGGTCGCTGTTGAACGGCTGGTTGATCTGGAAGTTGAAGAGGTCGTCCTCGGGCAGGCCGAAGATATTACCGGTAAGATAGGTGACGCCATCGATCACATTCTGGCCGGTCACCTGCGAGGATTCCGGATAGTTGCGCAGGATGTAGTCGCGAATCCGATCGGCATTGGTGGTGCCCAGCGCCGCCGCGGCAGCACGCGCCCGCGGGCCCGACCCCGGATTGCGCAGGTTCGCATAGGACTGATCGATCTGCGTCGTCGAGATGTAGTTCTCGACGTCCTTGTTGAAGAAACCGACCGAGATGTAGCTCTCCCGCCCGTAATACCATTCGGCCGACAGATCGATGTTCTTCGACTTGAACGGGACCAGGTTCGGGTTGCCGATCGTGCCGGTGCCGCCGCCGATACGCGGGTTCGACGCCAGCTCGAGGCCGCCCTGCAGGCTGCCGTAATCCGCACGCGTGATCGTGTGGCTGTACGACGCACGCAGCTTCACGTTGCGGATCGGCTCCATGTCGAAATCGATCGCCGGAAGCCAGTTCTGGTAGCTGCCCTTGGACACGCTGAACGCGCGATCGGGCGCGAAGGTCAGCGCGAACTCGTTCGCCCCGGTCCAGCGCGTGCCGGTCGGCACCTGAACCAGCGCCTGCGAGCGCACGGTGGTCTGGTCGTAGCGCAGACCCGCGATGATGTGCGCCGGCCCTTCCAGCAGGTCGAACCTGGTGTTGACCTGCAGATACGGCGAGATCGTCTTCTCGCGCAGGCGCCGGTCGGTCGTGTAATCGGCGAGACACGTGCCCGACTGGACGGTGCCGGTCTGCGGGTTGCTGCAGATATTGTACTGCGCGCGGAGAAGATCGGCCATCTGCTCGAAGTTGAACCCGAGGATCTGCTGCGGCAGCGCGGCGTCGCCGGCGCCCTGCACGCCCTGGAACTTGTCCGGCAGGCTGATCAGCTTCCAGAAATCGTCCGGCACGGCTGCCGCACCAAAGCTCTGCCCGCGAGGATCGATGCCGCCCCAGGTCTCGTTCTGGATAAAGCCGTAGGCCGAGCGCACCTGATTATCGACATAGGAGAAACCGAAGTCGATGCTGTCGAGGAAGGCGCCTTCGTGCTCGTACCGGCCCTTCACCTGGAACTGGTTGATCTCGTCGCGGAAATAGGCGTTGCGGAACGAATTGCCCGTCGGTGTCGCCAACGACGCATCGAGCGGGTTGATCCCGGGCTGCATCGTGTAGGAGATGATCGGCAGATCATTTTCGAAGTTGATCGTCTGGCGCGCAACGCCGAACACCGCGCTGCCGATGTTGGTGCTGGTGCCGTAATCGTTGGTCGGCTTCGATTCCGCGGTCGAATGATGCGCGTCGAACGACACGGTGACGCCGCCCGGGCCTTCCCAGTTGAGGTTGAAGCCGGTCGACTTGTTCTCGCTCACGTTGGCGCTCAGCGCGGCACTGTACGACAGGTCCTTACCCGGCGCGAATGCCTCGCTGTAGAACACCGGGCCTGCGACGGGGCCATCGGTCCACTCGCTCGACACGTCGCCGAAGTTGAACCACACGCCGACGCTGTTGTTGCGCACTTCGACCTTGTTGCGCGAATAGGTGAAATCGGCGGTCGCCGTCAGCGTGTCGGTCGGTTTGACCTGAAGCACGGCCTGCCCGTTGATGCGCTCGCGATCGATGTCGCGGACGTTGTACGATGCCTCCTGCGGGATCTCGTACACATCGGTCGCGCCGGGGCGGTTCACCTGCTGCGGGTTGCGCGGCAGCGTACCCCAATCGTCGGTCGTCCCCAGGAAACCGTCGCGGAAGCCGACGAACGCCTCGTTCGCGCTCGCCTTGCGGCGCTGGTAGATGCCGTTGACCATGATGCCGACGCGATCGTCGGCCAGCGTGGTCGAGAAGATGCCCGACACTTCGGGCAGGATCTCGTCCTTGCCGTTCTGCGACGAATCCAGCACGCCCTTCGCGGCGAGGCTGCCGCGCGTACCGGGCTTGTCGAGCGGGCGCGGCGTGCGGATGTTGATCGACGAGCCGATGCCGCCCGACGGCACCGAGGCACGGCCGGTCTTGTACACCTCGACGGCGGCGATGCCTTCCGACGCGAGGTTCGCGAAATCGAACGAGCGCGATGCGGGTGCGCTGGCGCCGTCACCCAGCGTCGAGGTGGGCATCTGGCGACCGTTCAGCGTGACCAGGTTATATTCCGGGCCGAAACCGCGCACCGTGACGAACGACCCCTCACCGTTCGAACGGTCGATCGACACGCCCGTGATACGCTGCAGCGATTCAGCAAGGTTGGTATCGGGGAACTTGCCGATGTCCTCGGCGGAAATTGCATCGACCACACCCTGCGCGTCGCGCTTGATGTCGATGGCCTCGCGCAGCGAGGCGCGGATGCCGGTGACGACGATGTCGTCCTCGCCCTCGGTCGGGTTGGCCGGTATCGGATCGGTTTCGGACGGACCGGGGTTGCCGACCGTCGCGGCGGCATCCTGGGCCCAGGCCAGGCCGGGCGCGGTCGCGAGCGCCACCACTGACGCTCCGATCACGAATCGCGAAAGCGAGCGAGCCGCAAAGCTCCTCATCAGAAATCCTCCCCTGTATCCTCGTTACGTCGAACGTCCCCGCAAACCGCGGGTTGAGAACGTTCACTTCTACCTCGTTTGAAAATGTGTCAAGCGGGGTCGAGCAAACTTGTGAACGTTCTCAAATTATGTTGTTGGCGTGCCACATTCGTTGAGCCGATCGACAATCGAAGGGGAGGAAGATGATCAACAGCAAGCGGGCGCTGCTTGGCGCCACCGCACTGGCGCTCGCCGGTTGGCAGCCGATCGCCGCGCAGAACGCACCCGCTGCCGAGCGACGCGCCGGGACGGAAGCATCCGACTCACGCCAGCGCGCCGCCGCGATCGTCGCGCGCATGTCGCTCGACGAGAAGATCGCGCTCGTCCACGGGCTCTTCCCGCCGATGGCCGCTGGCAAGACCAGCAACGAACTGATCCCCTCGGCCGGGCATATCGACGGCATTCCGCGGCTCGGCGTGCCGCTGGTGCGCGAGAGCGACGCATCGTTGGGCGTTGCCAATCAGGTCGAGCAGCGCAAGGGCGATGTCGCCACCGCGCTCCCCTCCAGCCTCGCCACCGCGTCCAGCTTCTCGCCCGAGATCGCCCGGGCCGGCGGGGCCATGATCGGCTCGGAGGCCCGTGCCAAGCGCTTCAATGTGCTGCTGGCCGGCGGCGTGAACCTGACGCGCGATCCGTGGAACGGCCGCAACTTCGAATATATGGGCGAGGACCCGTTGCTCGCCGGCCTGCTCGGCGGCGCGCACATCGCCGGTGTCCAGTCGAACAAGATCGTGTCGACGGTGAAGCATTTCGCGCTCAATTCACAGGAAACCGGGCGCATGATCCTCGACGCGCGGATCGACGAGGCGAGCTTGCGCATGAGCGATCTGCTCGCCTTTCAGATCGCGATCGAGCAAGGCAATCCCGGCTCGGTCATGTGCGCCTATAACAAGGTCAACGGCGACTGGGCGTGCGAGAACGATTTCCTGCTCAACAAGGTGTTGAAGCAGGACTGGGGCTATCGCGGCTGGGTGCAGAGCGACTGGGGCGCCGTTCACTCCACCGTCAAGGCGGCCAATGCCGGCCTCGATCAGCAATCGGGCCAGGAGCTCGACCGGGCAATTTATTTCGGCGCACCGCTCAAGGCCGCGGTCGAGAAGGGCGACGTGCCGCTGAAGCGGCTCGACGACATGGTCGTGCGCTATCTCACCGGACTGATCGAGACGGGGACCTATGACGCGCCGATGCCGAGCGCGGCGCAGACGCCGCCCTACGCGCGCAACGCCGGGGTCGCGCAGCGTGCCGCCGAGGCGGGGATCGTGCTGCTGAAGAACGATCGTGACGTCCTGCCGATCGCCCGGACCGCGAAGAAGATCGTCGTGATCGGCGGCGCCGCGGATCTGGGCGTCCTCTCCGGCGGCGGATCGAGCCAGGTCCGCTCGGTCGGCGGCGCGCCGATCGAAATCC
>JBELMF010000128.1:0-10630 GCA_042096015.1 Sphingomonas sp. | reverse complement strand
CATCGTGATGGCACGCACGATGACGGCTGCGCGACTGTCCGAGCTGCTGGGTACCGACGCCGTCATCACGCCGGCCGTGGGCCAGCCGCCGGTTGATCGGGTTACCGCATCCCGCATGACCATCACCGTGCCGTTTCCCGGCGCCGGGCGCGAGGCGGTGGCCAGCGCGCGCTTTACCGTCGAGCGCGATGTCGTCGTGCTGGGCCGGCGCATGCTGCTGCTGGCGATTGCGGGTTCCACCTTGCTGCTGCTGATGGTGCTTCTGGTGTTGCGGCGCATCTTCACGCGCATGGTGCTGCGCCCGCTGAGCCGCGTGCAGGCGCAGATGGAGCTTGTCCGCACATCGGGCTCGATCGCCCTGCTGGAGGAAGACGGACGGCGCGACGAGATCGGGGCGCTGGGAGCCAGCTTCAACGCCATGCTGAGCCAGCTGAAGGACCTGCGCGAGCAGGTGGAGGCGCAATCCTTTGCGCTGGGGCGATCCGAAAGCGCGGTGGCGGTGATGCATAATGTGCGCAATGCGCTGAACCCGATTTCGACGATATTGAGCGTGGGAACAGCGCAATCGCCGCCGGTCGACCGGACGATGCTGGACCGTACCCTGACGGAACTGGCGCGAGACGACGTCCCGGCGGACCGGCGTGAAAAGCTGGCCGCCTTCGCAGCGGCCTGTTTCAGGTCGCTTGAGGACGCGCGGGTGGCGCAGGTGCGCCAGCTGGATATCGGCCGCGAGGCGATGGCCCATGTGCTGGAGGTCATCGGCGAGCAACAGGCGCATGCCCATGAGCGGCCCGTAATGGCACCATGCGACATCACCGAGATCGTCGCCCAGCATGCCACGATCGCCCGCTATATCGGCGCGACATCGATCGTGTTCAGGTTCCCCGCGCATCCGATGCTGGCAATGGCGAACCGCGTGATCCTGAGCCAGGTGATCGGCAATCTGTTTTCCAATGCAGTGGAGGCGATTGCGAGCACAGGACGGGACAGCGGATCGATCTCGGTGAGCATGAGCAAGGCGGACGGACAGGTTTCCGTGCGTATCCGTGACGACGGCGAAGGATTTGCACCCGAGACCCGCGCCACATTGTTCCAGCGCGGCTTTTCGACCCGCGCCCACAAGTCGGGAGGCCTGGGCCTGCACTGGTGCGCCAATTCGATGACCGCGATGGATGGCTCGCTGCGGCTGGAGAGTGAAGGCAAGGGCACCGGCGCGGTTGCGATCCTGACGCTCAAGGCGCCGGCGGCGGGTCGGCTTGCCAGCGCCGCCTGACACCCGCACCGCTCGGCTCAGC
This sequence comes from Sphingomonas sp., assembly GCA_042096015.1. Taxonomy (GTDB): domain Bacteria; phylum Pseudomonadota; class Alphaproteobacteria; order Sphingomonadales; family Sphingomonadaceae; genus Sphingomonas. The sequence continues at coordinate 9,335 of JBELMF010000128.1, read as the reverse complement.
CATCGCCGAGCAGCGGGAGCGGCGGCTGTTCGGGTGAGTGCCCCTCGACGATCCCCGACAAGGTGAGACCGAGCAGGCGGATGCCGCCCTCCACCGGCAGCTCGCGCGCGAGCAAATCCTGGCCGATGGCGAGGAAGGCGGCGAGGTCCGCGACCGGCGTTCCAAGCGACCGGGCGCGCGTTCGCGTGCGGAACGCGCCGTCGCGCAGCTTCAGGGTGACGGTGCGGCCGCGTTCCCCGCTGCGCGCGATCCGCGTCCATGCCGCATCGGCCACCCGGACCAGCGCCTCGGACGATTCGGCGGCGCTTTGCAGGTTCGTCTCGAACGTGCGCTCGGCGCCGATCGATTTGGTGGGGCGATCGGGACGCACCGGGCGATCGTCGATCCCGCGTGCGGCGCCGTGGAGATATTCGGCATGGCTGCCGAAATGCGCGCGCAGGAAATCGAGCGGCTGTGCCGCCAGATCCGCGCCCGTTTCGATCCCGAGCCTCGCCATGCGGGCGGCGGTGACCGGCCCGACACCGTGGAAGCGCTTGACCGGAAGGCCGGCGACGAATGCCGCGCCGCGGATGGGCGGGATGACGCACAGGCCGTCCGGCTTGTTCTGATCCGACGCCAGCTTCGCGATGAACTTGTTGTAGCTGACGCCGGCCGAGGCGGTGAGCGCCGTTTCGGCCTTGATCCGCGCGCGGATCTCCGCGGCGATCGCCTGCGCCGAGCCGAGCCCGCGGCGGTCCTCCGTCACGTCAAGATAGGCCTCATCGAGGCTGAGCGGTTCGATGAGCGGCGTGTAATCGGCGAAGATCGCATGGATCTGGCGGCTGACCGCGCGATACACGTCGAAGCGCGGCGGGACGAAGACGAGATCGGGGCAGTTCCGCATTGCAGTGACCGAGGGCATGGCCGAGCGAACCCCGAAGGCGCGCGCCTCATAGCTGGCAGCGGCCACCACGCCGCGCGCGCGTGAGCCACCCACCGCGACAGGACGACCGCGGAGCGCGGGATCGTCGCGCTGTTCGACCGACGCGTAGAAGGCGTCCATGTCGATATGGATGATCTTGCGCACGGGCGGGCCCATGTGGCGGATATAGGGCCGTGCCGATCAGGCCCAAAGCGCGGTTCGTGACGCCTGGGCGCAATGGGCGGCGCTGTGCCGTCGGTGCGCGCGATGGCTAGCGGCGGGTGAAGTGGAGGCGGATGCCGCGTTTCGGGCGTAGCGTGAGGCGGCTGACCGGCTCTGGCGTCTCGCCGTTCACCGTCGCCAGATCGAAGGCGCGGATCAGGCTGGCGAGGATCACCACGGATTCCTGCGTGGCGAAGCCTTGGCCGACGCACACGCGCGGACCGGCGCCGAAGGGCAGCCACGCTTCGCGGACGGCGGCCTTGCCGGCCGGATCGTCGAAGCGACCGGGGTCAAAGGCGTGGGGGCAGGGCCAGTGTTCGGGGTTGCGCTGGATCAGCCACGGGGAGACGACCAGCATGGCGCCGGGCTCCAGATGCTTGTCGCGCATCTGCGTCGGGCAGATCACCTCGCGCGGCATGAACGCGACCGGGGGATAGAGGCGCAGCGTCTCCCGAAAGACGTTGCGGGTGAGGGGCAGGTGACGGATCGCCTCCGGCTCGATGGGGGCGGTGCCGATCACCGCAAGCACCTCTTCACGCACCGCCGTTTGTGTCGGCTGATCCGCAGCGAGGCAATAGAGCGCCCAGCTCATCGCGCTCGCAGAGGTTTCGTGCCCGGCGAGGAAGATGGTGGAGACCTGACCCATCAGCTCATCAAGCGTGAAGGGAGCGCCGGTTTCGGGATGCCGCGCGGCCAGAAGCGCGGCGAGGATATCGTCCGGGCCGCTGTCGCCGCGCTGGTGATAGGCGTCAAACCGCGCCTCGACGATCGGCGCGAAGACCGCATGGATATCGGCAGCGGCGGCGCGCGAGCGGGCGAAGAAGCCGAACGAGGGCAGCCGGTAGAAGCGCAGCATCGACGCCGACTGGGCATGACGCTGAAACCGGTTGAAACCGCGATAGATCTGGTGCGCGCCGGGGGCATCGAGCGGGGTGGAGAACAAGGTGCGGAAGATCACGTCGGCGGCGACGTGGGTCATCAGCGGATCGACGTCGACCGGGCGTGACAGGTCACGCGCGGCGATCCGGCCGACCAGCGCGTCCGCGGCATCGCGCATCATCGGCAGCGTTCGGCCGAGCGCCGTCTGCTGAAACGCCGGATTGATCATCGCGCGCTGCGTCGCCCAATCATCGCCGTTCGCCGAAAAAACGCTGTTGCCGATCGCCGGGCCGAGCGTGCGGACGAGCAGGTGGTGCTTGGGAAATTCGCGCCAGCCCGCCATGATCCGCTTCACCAGCGTCAACTCATTGGCGATGTACATGTGGAGGCCCGGCGTGCGGATCTCCCCCATCTTCATCGTGTAGCTTTTGGCGAAGAGCACGTGAATCCACGAGTTCCAGCCGCGCACGAAGCGCCAAAAGAGCGAGGACTTCCTTGGGTGCGGATCGGGAAAGGGCGGGACGAAGCGCCCGTCGACGTGCCCTCCGCCGACGTTCGGCAGGCTCATTGGATCTGCCGAAAAGCGGCCACCGAGGCGTCGATCGGCCGCGCCGCAGTCATCAGGCTGGGGAAGTCGAGCGGCGAGATGCGGTCACCGACCCGCAGATAGTCGAAATGGATCTCGTACTTGTTGGCATAACCCTTGTGGTACGTTTCGGGATTGTAGAACAGGTGAAAGCGCGGCGACAGCAGCTCCATCCGCGGCTTCGGATCGGGGGCGACGATCGCCATCGGATTGACGCCATGATAGGCCGCGCCGTCCGGCGGGGAGCCGATGTCAATCCAGCGGAAATCCGCGGTGGCGAGCCGGCGCAGCTGATCGTGGAAGCGCGTGGCATCGCGCCGGCAGGCGACCAGCGGAATGCAATGGCCCATCGTCACCAGCGAGAAATTGGCCGGCAGCCTGTCGCCGCAGCGATCGAGCAGGCGCACCATCAGCGGCACGGCGAGGATCGAGCCGTTGCTGTGGGTGAGGAGCACGATCTCGTCCCACGGCTCGGCCAGGCTGGCGGCGATCTCCCCGGCGAAGGCGTCAAGCCGCGCCTCGATCTCCGGATGTGCCTCGCCGCCGCCCAGCTCGCTGTTGAAGACGAAGAAGCGCAGCAGCCACGGCGCATGCCATTTGGTGAGCAGCGGCGCGGAAATGGCGATCCCCGCGACGACCGCACCGGCCAGCGCGATCCACCAGGGCAGCCAAATGGCCGCCACACCCCACAGGATCAGCGTCAGCAGCAAGGGCAACGCGATCGACAGAACCGGCGGGTAGAACAGGGTGATCAGCGGGCCCTTGCCCAATTTTCGACCCGTATCGAAATCGAGGTGGCGGATGTTCGCCCGATAGGCGCGCCAGGCCCGCACGGCGAGCGTCAGGGGGTTTCGGATCCACGCCTTTCGGACGATATCGTCCCAGCGCAGGAAGCTGTAATCGGTGTCGACCCCCTGCGCCGGATTGGCGATCGTCCAGTCCGTCCGCAGCGGGCCCTGATTGCGGCGGGTGGAGATCGTGGCGGGCTCTCCCGTCAGCGCGGCGTAGCGGGCAACCGCCTCCCCCGCGAGCGCATGATAGAAGCGAACGCCGCGCGGATCGAAGCCGCCGACGTAGAAGACTTTCCGCTTGAACCCCGCCATGACGCCTGCCTACACGATCATATGGCCGAGCGGGAACGGAATTACTGCGTCTTTCTCGATCACCGGAAATACAACCGCAATGCCGGGTGCAGGCAGCACGACAACCGCTACGGCATCGCCGGCGGCGGGACCGAGCGCCAGCGCTGGGCCGTCGACCGGGCATTCTATCGCACCATGCGCGCCGAAGGCGATCCGATGGCATTTCCGGCCTGGCTGGCCTGCGCGCTGTTCGGCTGGTTCTTCTGGAACTATCATTCGGGGCGCTGGCCGTGGCGCGGGCAATTGCTGCGCCGCTTCGTGAAGGCACCACGATGAGCGTGACGGTAGGAGAGGTGACGTTCGGCAACGACCGGCCGTTCGTGCTGGTCAGCGGGCCGTGCCAGATCGAGAGCCGCGATCATGCGCTGCGGCTGGCGGAGGCGATCGCCGCCATGGCGCATGCCGCCGCCGTGCCGTTCGTGTTCAAGGCATCCTTCGACAAGGCGAACCGCACGTCGATCAGCGGCCGGCGCGGCCTGGGCATCGACGAGGGGCTGCGCGTGCTGGCGGAGGTGAGGGCGGCGATCGGCTGTCCGGTGTTGACCGACATCCATGCGCCCGAGCAGGCCGCGTTGGCGGCCGAGGCGGTGGACATCCTGCAGATCCCCGCGTTCCTGTCGCGCCAGACCGACCTGTTGCTCGCGGCCGGCCGGACCGGGGCGGCGGTGAACGTGAAGAAGGGCCAGTTCCTGGCGCCGTGGGACATGGCAGCGGTGGCGGCAAAGATCGCCGCGACCGGCAACGAGCGGATCATCCTGACCGACCGTGGGGCGAGCTTCGGCTATAACGCGCTGGTCAGCGACCTGCGGGCACTGCCGATCATGGCGGAGACCGGCTATCCCGTGATGTACGATGCTACCCATTCGGTGCAGGCGCCGGGCGGAATGGGGGGATCGTCGGGCGGCGACCGGCGCTTCGCACCGCCGCTGGCGCGCGCCGCCGTGGCGGTGGGCGTCGCGGCGGTCTTTGCGGAGGCGCATGACGATCCCGATCACGCGCCGTCGGACGGGCCGGTGATGCTGCCGCTTACGTGGCTGCCGCCGCTGATCGACACGCTGAAGCGGATCGATGCGGTGGCGAAGGGATAGGTTGCAAACCGCTCTAGATGGGTTCGTCAGGGCGGCGATCCCACGTCTCCACCCGGCCATCCACGATGTCGCCATATGCGCCGGTGCGCAGCCGCGCCGGCGACAAATCCAGCGCGAGAAGCGCGAAGCGCGCCGCGCCGTTGCTGGTGACGAGCAGGATTGTCCCCTGCTCCTCGGCAAAAAAGCGGCGCCAGGCGGCGATTCGCGCCGGCGCGTCGACGATCCAGCCCGGCGGCGGGGCGGCGGCGCTGTCCCATGCGGTTAGCGCGGCGGTGCCGATCCGGGACACCACCGCCGCCTCTGCCATGCCCTCATCGGGGCCGTGATCGATCTCTCGGAGCCAATCGGCGATCTCGACGGACAGGGTGGGAGCGATGATCGCCGCCGTTTCCCGCGTCCGGGCCAAGGGCGAGGCGAGGCAGCGGTCGATGCGAATGCCGGCAAGGTGCCGCGCAAGGGCGCGGGCCTGCTTCCGGCCGCTTTCCACCAGCGGCAGATCGGTGCGCGCGCCGATGCGGCGTGCCGGTTCACCGGGGCCGAAGGTGTTGCCGTGGCGGACGACGATCGCCCTCATGCGGAGTGCGGATCGCCATGCGCGGCGATCAGCGCCTCCGCGCGGGCGATATCGGCGGCCGTGTCGATCCCGGAGATGTCGAACGGGGCGGGTGCGACCTCGACGGCGTCGATGCGGAGCCCGAGCTCCAGAAGGCGGAGCTGCTCGAGGCCCTCCAGCGTTTCCAGCTGAGTCGGTTCGGCCGCTTCGAACGCCTCCAATGCGTCCAGGCGGTATCCGTAGATGCCGACATGGCGCCATATCGGGCAGGGCAGCCCGGCGGCCCGCATGCCTCCCTCATCACGGATCGCGGGCAGAATGGCCTTCGAGAACCACAAGGCTCTGCCATCCGACGCCCGAACGCATGTGGTGCCGCTGAACGGCGCAACCGACTTGTGCGCGCGCAGCGCATCCAGCGCCGACCAGGTCAGGCGAACGACGGGGGTGGCCACATCCACGCGGCGGTAAGCGAGCGCGCGGATGACGGCGGCAAGCGCATCCTGCGGCTGAAACGGAGCATCGCCCTGGAGATTGACGACGCAAGCCGGCGACTGCTCCTCGGCTCTCGCCGCGGCAAGCGCGCGACCGGAGCCGGAAGTGAGATCCGAAGCCGTCATCACGGCGGGGCAATCCACCGCCTCGGCATGAGCGGCGATGCGCAGATCGTCCGTCGCCACCACGAGCCGGACGCCGTCGATTGCCGCGAGAGAGCGACGCGCGAAGGCGATCGTGCGGTGAAGCAGGCTGACCCCGGCGATGGTGCACAGCGGCTTCATCGGCAGGCGAACCGAGCCGGCCCGAGCCGGAATGACGACCAGTACGCTCACGCCCGGTGCGCGGCGTCAGGCCACGCCCGCGCGCAGCACATCATGCATGTGGACGGCGCCGACGAGCCGTTCGCCGTCGCGCACGAAGAGCAGAAGGACGTTGCGTTCGTGCATGAGGCGCACCGCTTCGGAGGCCAGTTCACCCGGACCGATGCATAGCGGCGAGACGGTCATGAACTTGCCGACGTGATCAGTGAGGCTGCGCTCCCCCGTGACCGTACGGCGCAGATCACCGTCGGTGAAGGCGCCGACAAGATGCCCGTCATCGTCCACAACGGCGGTGGCACCCAGGCGCGTCCGGGTCATCTCGATCGTGGCGTCGAGCAGCGAGGCCGTGGCCGTGACGCGGGGCACATCCGGGCCGCGCGCCATGACGTCACGCACCTTCAGCAGGCGCGCGCCCAGGCGCCCGTTGGGATGGAACTGGTGGAAATCCTCCGCCGAGAAGCCGCCGCGCGCCATCAACGTCATGGCCAGCGCATCGCCGAATACCAGCTGCACGGTCGTCGACGTCGTGGGGCTGAGTTCGATCGGGCATGCCTCGCGCACGGACGGCAAGCGAAGGTGGAAGGTCGCCGCCTTGGCCGCGGTGGAATTGCTTCGCGCGGTGATGACCACCGTGGGGATGGCGAAGCGCTTGCAATAGCGGAAGATCGCCGCAAGCTCGGTCGTCTCGCCCGAGCGGGAGATGATCAGGACGACATCGTCCCTGGTGATCATTCCGAGATCGCCATGCCCCGCCTCCGCCGGGTGAAGGAACGTGGCGGGCACGCCCGTCGAGGTGAGGGTGGCGGTGATCTTCCGGGCGATGATCCCGCTCTTGCCCATGCCTGCCAGGATAACCCGGCCACGGGCATCCGTGATCAGTGAGACGAGGCGGTCGAAACCGGCAGCAAAATCCGGCTCATCGAAACAAGCCTCCAGCGATCGTAAGCCATCCGCTGCGAGCGAGATCGTACGTGCCGCGACAGATTTCCCGCCGAGCCGCTTGGGGAGCGTGACAACGCCCTTGGCACGTGAGGCCATATCTACCCACCTCTTCACTCACGGCCCTGATGCCGCTGGCCGAACCGTTGGCGGCTTTCCCGCCTTTCGCTCCGGTTGTGCCTGACCTGTACCCCATCAAACCGGGGAAGGCACGCACAATATTGGACATTATTCCACAATTGCCCAAGCAGGTGAGCGATCGACGGGTTATCGCGTTACCGACCGTACCGCGATAATCGGGGTGAACAATTGGCCGAGGATTTGCGCAAGCTTGCCGGGCGCGCTCGAGGCGGCGGTTGCGATGTAGATGACGTCCTTGTCCTGCATGCCGATCCGCTGCGAGAGGAAGTAGCTGTCGGGCCGCAGCATGTTCAGGCGGTAGATCACCGGCTGACCGGCCGCGTCCGGGGACGATGCCGTGTAGCGGAACAGATAGATGGCGGAGGGATCGGCCAGGCGCTCGCTGGGCCCGCCGGTGCGCGCCAGCGCTTCCGCCAGCGACACCTGATTCGCGCCGAAGTTGACCTGGCTCACCTTGTCGCTGGCGCCGAACACCAGATAGGTGCGCGGGCGATTGAACAGTTCGACGCGATCGCCGGGCAGCAGATCAATGTTCTGTGGGCCGGAGGCATCAACCGACGACAGCCGTGTTTCCGCCGAAACGTCGCCGCGGGTGACGCGGACGACCATGTCGTCGGGCTGGTTCACGGTGCCGCCGGCGCGTGCCAGAGCGTCGAGCAGCCGTTCACGCGGCAGGCTCAGCGGGTAACGGCCGGGAACCCGAACATCGCCCGACACATAGAAGATATTGTGGGCGTTTTCCTTGACCGAAACGAGCGCCTGGGGCCGCTGTGACAGCCCGCGCAGCCCGCGTTCGATCATGCGCTCGATTTCGCTCGGGGTCTTTCCGCTGACGGCCAGCCGCCCGATGTACGGCAGCTGGATATCGCCAGCGCCATCGACCTTCACTGCGCCCAATTGGGTGCCGCGAGCCGAGGGGTTGAAGGTGCCGCCCTGCGCCGGGCTGCTGGAGACGCCGGTGAACAGCGTGACGCCAACCTCGAAGATGCTGATCTCCAGCAAGTCGCCCGGCCCAACGGTATCGACCCGGCCGGAGCGGGCAAGCGAGGCCAATTGACCGGGCGCCGGTGCCTTGAACGCAAGTGCGGGCGCCGAGGCGGCATCGATATCGACGATCGTGAATCCGGTCTGATTATGCTCCCGCAGCGCGTCATTGATCTCGGAGGCGGTCGGCCCGGCGCTGGGCAGGGTCGAGCAACCAGCGAGCACACTTCCCGCCAGCGCCGTTGCGACCAGCCGCGACGCCCAGAAGCTCCCCTTGAACCGCATGTCGTTCCCCCTTGTCGACGCCCTGCATGGTGGTGCCGCACCCGGCCCGGTTATCGCCTTGCCGCAATCAAGACAATCCGCCCGCCGTGTCTCTCGTCGCCCGGTCAGGCCGCCTGACCCGCCCGCGTTCCGAAGCTCTGCAGGCGGTGATGGACGTCGGCCGCCTCCGCGATCGTATCGTACAAGGTGACGCCGCCGCCATAGACCACCGCGCCGCGCGTGCAGTAGCGGAACAAGGTGCTGGTATCGTGCGACACCATGACGAGCGTGCCGTTCTCCCGCCGCTCCCGCAGCGCTTCCTCGGCGCGAACCTTGAAACGTTCGTCACCGGCGCCCGTGATTTCGTCGACCAGATAACAATCGAACTTGATCGCCAGCGACACGCCGAAAGCCAGCCGTGCCGCCATGCCGGCCGAATAGGTTCGGATCGGCTCGTGCATGTAGGAGCCGAGCTGCGCGAAATCCTCGACAAAGGCGAGCAGCTCGCGTTCATCAGCGCCGTAGATGCGGGCCACGAACTTCGCGTTGTCGGCGCCGGTCAGCAGCGGATAGAAGGCGGAAGCATAGCCGATCGGCCAAGACACCGTCATGCGGCGACTCACCTTGCCGGTCGTCGGCCGCTCCACCCCGGCGATGAGCTTCATCAGGGTCGACTTGCCGGCGCCGTTGGCGCCACATACGCCGATCGAATCGCCGCGCCGGATGGTCAGGTTCACGTCGCGCAGCACTTCGTTGTCGACATTCTGCCCCTGGTAAACCTTTGAAACATTGTCGAGGACAATCATCGCCGCTCCAATCCT
>JBELMF010000127.1:0-10692 GCA_042096015.1 Sphingomonas sp. | reverse complement strand
GATCGAGCGCGGGCGCACCACCATCGTCATCGCCCACCGCCTCTCAACCATTGTCCACGCCGACCAGATCGTCGTGCTGGAGGCTGGCCGCGTAACGGAGCAGGGCACGCACGACGACCTGCTCCGCGCCGGCGGCACCTATGCCGAATTATGGGCGCGCCAGGCCAGCGAAAGCCGCGAGGCGGAGGCGGTCTAATTCCCCTCCCGCTTGCGGGAGGGGTTAGGGGAGGGCCTGTCGTTCGATAATTTACGCGACGCGTGCGGACATCCCCTCCCGCAACCGGGAGGGGAGGCATCGCGCGAACCCTGAGCTACGCCAGCAAGTCCCGATACTCCGGATGCTTGCCGATATACGCCTTCACGAACTGGCACTGCGGGATCACCTTCAGCCCCTGGTCGCGCGCACTATCCAGCGCCGCGCGGATCAGCTTCGATGCCACCCCGCGCCCCTCGATCTCGCGCGGCACCACCGTATGCGTGAAGACGATCCGCTCCCCCTCGCGCTGATAGGCGGCGACGGCGCGGTGGCCATCCAGGTCGAGCGTGAATTCCTGCTCGGCACGATTGTCGCGGACGGTGTTCATGGCGTGAAGATAGGAGCCGACCTGTCGTCCGTCACCCCGGGCTTGGCCCGGGGTCCCGCTGCCTCGCCACCGTGGTGACGAAGCGGGGCCCCGGATCAAGTCCGGGGTGACCATAGGTGCCGGTTGCCGCCCCCTCCCCACCCGCGTAGAGCCTGCCCCCGAATGCCCGCCGATCCCGTTTCCGTGCTCCAGAAGCTATGGGGCTATCCCGATTTCCGCGGCGTCCAACGCAGCGTCGTCGACCGTGTCCTCGCCGGCCAGTCCACGCTCGCCGTCATGCCCACCGGCGCCGGCAAGTCGCTGACCTATCAGCTGCCCGCCACGATGCTCGACGGCACCGCGATCGTCGTCTCCCCGCTGATCGCCCTCATGCACGATCAGCTCCGCGCCGCCGAAGCGGTCGGCATTCGCGCCGCCACGCTCACCAGCGTCGACGAGAACAAGGCCGAGACCCGCGGCCGCTTCCTCGATGGCGAGCTTGACCTGCTCTACATCGCGCCCGAGCGCGCCTCCACGGCCGACTTCCGCGACCTGCTCGAACGCGGCCGCGTCGCGTTGTTCGCGATCGACGAGGCGCATTGCGTCAGCGAATGGGGCCATGATTTCCGCCCCGACTACCGCCTGCTGCGCCCGCTGCTGGACCGCTTCCCCGGCGTCCCGCGCCTCGCGCTGACCGCCACCGCCGACGAGCACACCCGCGAAGACATCCTCGACCAGCTCGGCATCCCGCATGACGGGATGATCGTCGCCGGTTTCGACCGCCCGAACATCCGCTACGCGATCAGCCCCAAGGACAACACCACCCGCCAGATCGCCGACCTGATCCGCGACACGCCGGGCGCCGGCATCGTCTATGTCCAGTCGCGCGCCGGCACCGAGAAGATGGCCGATACGCTGCGCCACGCCACCGGGCGCCCGGTGCGCGCCTATCATGCCGGGCTCGATCCCGAGGTGCGCCGCCGCAACCAGGCCGATTTCGTCGCCAGCGAGGACATGGTGATCTGCGCCACCGTTGCCTTCGGCATGGGGATCGACAAGCCAGACGTCCGCTTCGTCGCGCACGCCGGCCTGCCCAAGTCGATCGAAGCCTATTACCAGGAAACCGGCCGCGCCGGCCGCGACGGCGATCCCGCGGTCGCACACCTCTTCTGGGGCGCGGAAGATTTCGCCCGCGCCCGCCAGCGCATCGGCGAGGTCGAACCGGCCCGCCAACCCGGCGAGCGCCAGCGCCTCAACGCATTGGGCGCGCTCGCCGAGACCGCCGGCTGCCGCCGCCGCATCCTGCTCGCCCATTTCGGCGAGGCGCCACCGCAGTCATGCGGCAATTGCGACAATTGCCTCTCACCCCCCAATGCGATCGACGCGACCGAGACGGCGCGCAAATATCTCTCCGCCGTCTTCCGCACCGGCCAGAGCTTCGGCGCCACCTATGTGGAGGAGGTGCTCACCGGAAAGTCGTCCGAGCGCAGCCTGATGAACGGCCACGAAGCATTGTCGGTATGGAACATCGTCGACGGCGACGAGATCGCGATGCTCAAGCCGGTCGGCCGTGCGCTGCTGCTGCGCGACGCCTTGCGCACCAACCATCACGGCGGGCTGGAGTTCGGCCCGGCCGCCCGCGGCCTCATCAAGGGCGAGGACAGTCTCAAGCTCGTCATCCCGCCCAAGCGCGCGCGCCGCAAGCGCGGCGACCAGGCCGCCAACCCGGTCAACGATCCCTTGTTCGAGGCGCTGCGCACCCGCCGCCGCGAGCTCGCACAGGAAGCCGGCGTGCCGCCCTATGTGATCTTCCACGATTCGGTGCTGCGCGAAATGGCCGCCGTCCGCCCGGCGACGCTCCACGCGCTCGGCCGCCTCACCGGCATCGGCCAGCGCAAGCTCGACGCTTATGGCGAGCCGTTCCTGAAGGTGATCCGGGATAATTAGGAGCGGGCAGCACCCCCCTATCGTCGTCATCCCCGCGGAGGCGGGGATCCATACGCGCAGGTTGTCGTAAAGGCCGCCACGCCAGCGACTATGGATTTCCGCCTTCGCGGGGATGACGAAGGAGAAGACGAACTCCGCAACCTGCGCTATCCACACGCCATGCTCGACATCCGCCGCATCGACGACCACATCTCGGTCGCCCCGCAGATCGCCCCAGAGGACATTGCCGCGATCAAGGCCGCCGGCTTCGTCGCGATCGTCAACAACCGCCCCGATGGCGAGGAAGACGCCCAGCCGACCGGCGACGCGATCCGCGCCGCGGCCGAGGATCACGGCCTGGCCTATACCGCCATCCCCGTCACCCATGCCGGCTTCTCGATGCCGCAGGTCACCGCGATGATCGACGCGCTCGGCGCCGCGAATGGCCCGGTGCTGGCTTATTGCCGCTCGGGCACGCGCTCGTGCAACCTGTGGGCGCTTTCGCAGGCCGGGCTCGGCGGCGATCCGGACGCGCTGACCCAGCAAGCGCGCGGCGCCGGCTATGACCTCACCGGCCTGCGCCCGCTGATGGATGCGGTGGCGCCGCCCAAATGACCTGGATCCTGGCGGGCGCAGCGCTCGCCGCGGTGGTTGCGCTCGGCGCGCTCGGCTGGTGGCTGACGCGCCGCAGCGCCACGCATCGCCTTGATGCGCCCGAAGATGCGATGCAGGCGGCCCAGCAGTCGCTGGCCGGCTTCGTCGCCTTGTCCGCGGTGATCGGCGCGGACGGCCAGGCCGCGTTGGTCTTCGGTGAAGGGCTGCGCGTGGCGGTGCTCAAGGTGCGCGGCGGCGCCACGGTCGCGCGCGAGATCGTCTGGCGCGACGTGCGTGCCACCGGCGCGGGCCTGCTGGTCGCCACCGGCACGCGGCGCTTCGGCACGGTGCTGGTCGCCGGGGCAGACAATCTCGACGTCCGCCGCCTCGCCCCGCAACTGACGCGCGGGAACCGCTGAGCCCCATTCCTACCCGGCGAGGATCGCGTTCAGGGTGACGGCACGCGAGTAATGAAGCGGACCGCGTGGCGCCGGGAGATCGCCGCTACGTCACCAGCTTCTGCAACGCCGCCAGCGTATCCGCCTCCGCCGCCGGCTTGTCGGTGCGGATGCGCGCGATCCGCGGGAAGCGCATCGCGACGCCCGACTTGTGCCGCTTGGAGGCATGGATCGAATCGAACGCCACCTCCAGCACCAGCGTCTTTTCCACTTCGCGCACCGGTCCGAAGCGGTTCAGCGTGTTGTTCCGAACGAACTTGTCGAGCTGCTTCAGCTCCTCGTCGGTGATCCCCGAATAGGCCTTGCCCACCGGCAGCAGCTCGCCGTCCCCCGCTTGCTCACCGCTCCAGCAGCCGAAGGTGTAATCACTATAGAAGGACGACCTGCGCCCGTTGCCGCGCTGCGCGTACATCATCACGCAATCGGCGGTCAGCGGATCGCGTTTCCACTTGTACCACAGCCCCACGCGCCGCCCGGTCACATAGGGCGAATCCCGCCGCTTGAGCATCACGCCTTCGATCGCGGCGTCGCGTGCGCCGGCGCGGATGCCCTCGAGCGCAGTGAAATCCGCCGCCTCGATCAGCGCCGAGACATCGAACCGCCCCGGATCGAGCCGGGTCGCGAACGTCTCCAGCCGCGCGCGGCGCGCGTGCCAGGGCAAGGCGCGCAGATCCTCCTCCCCGTCGAACAATATGTCATACAGCCGGACGAAGGCGGGCGCTTCCTCCAGCATCTTGGCCGAGACCACCTTGCGCCCGAGCCGCTGCTGCAGCGCATTGAAGCTCGCCGCACCGCCGCCCTCGTCCAGCGTGCCGCCCTGCGCCTCGCCCTTCACCAGCAGCTCGCCATCCACCGCGCCGGCCTCGGCAAAGGCTGCGGCGACATCGGGAAACGCCCGTGTCACGTCGTCCCCCGTGCGGCTGTAGAGCCGCGTCTCGCCCGCCACATGGACGATCTGCACGCGAATTCCGTCCCACTTCCACTCCGCGGCATAATCGGCGAGGTCGACGCGCAGGTCCTCCAGCGGATGTGCCAGCATGAACGGCCGGAACACCGGCACGTCGGCTGACGTCGGCTGGCTCCCGCGCCCCTCGACCCAGTCGAACAGCGACGCATAAGGCGGCTCTATCCCGTGCCAAACCTCCTCCACCGCCTCGACATCGACGCCGAACGCATCCGCCAGCGCCTGCTTGGCCAGCCGCGCCGACACACCGACACGAAGCGAGCCGGTCGCCATCTTGAGCAAGGCGAACCGCTCCTCGGCGTCGAGCTGGTCGAGCATGCGCGCCAGCGCCGCCGGTGCCTCGCTGCGCGACAGGTGCATCAGCCGGTCCACCACCGCCGACACCGACAGCGGCGCCGCATCCACCGGGCCTTCGGGTGTCGGCCACAGCAGCGCCACCGTCTCGGCCGAATCGCCGACGAAATCGCGGCTCATCCGGTATAGCACCGGATCGACGCGCTCCTCGATCAGCCCGCGGATCACCGCCGGCTTCACGCCCGGAATGTCGAGGTCGCCGGTCAGCGCCGCCATCGCCCAGCCGCGATCGGGATCGGGCGTCGCGCGCAGATAATCGCCGATGAGCTTCAGCTTCGCGAGCCGCGAGCGGGTGTAGATCAGCGAATCGAGTAACTGCGCAAAGGCGTGCATGGCGGGTGCAACGCTTGGCGCGGGCGTTGCGCTCCGGCTAGGACGCCCAGGTGAGACTTGCGCTTCGTATCGTCGCCCGGCTGGTCCTTGCCGGCGCCCTGATCGGCGGCGCACTCCTGGGTTTCGCCTGGCGTGAGGCGCACCGCCCGCCGGTGATCCGCCGCGCCACGATTGCGCTGCCGGATTGGCCGGCCGGCGCGGCACCGATCACCGTGGCGCTGGCAAGCGACGTGCATGTCGGCGGCGGCGCCATGAATGCCGCGCGGCTGAACCGCATGGTTGACCGCATCGCCGCGCTTCGTCCCGATCTCGCGATCTTCGCCGGAGACTTCATCGACGGCCACGATCCGGCCACCGCGCGGCGCAACGGCCCCGTGCTGACCGCGGCAATGCGCCGCCTGCGCCCGCCACTCGGCATCGTCGCCGTGCTGGGCAATCACGATCACGACAGCGATCCCGCCGCTGTGGCTCGGGCACTGCGCGCCGCCGGCGCTACCCTGGTGGAGAATGATGCCGTCACGCGCGGCCCACTCGCGATCGGCGGCGTCGGCGATGCCTTCAGCCGCCATGATCGTCTGCCGCAGGCTTTGCTGGCGCTCAAGCAACAGGTCGGCGCGCGGCTGATCGTCTCCCACTCGCCCGATCTGGCCCCCGCGCTGCTGCCCCGAGACGGCTCGCTGCTACTCGCGGGTCACACTCACTGCGGCCAAATGGTACTGCCGCTGGTCGGGGCACCCTGGGTCCCGTCGCGATACGGCAGCCGTTATCGATGCGGCATCATTCGCGAAGGGGCACGCACGACGATCGTCACCGCCGGGCTTGGCACCAGCCTGCTCCCGCTCCGGCTCAACGCTCCGCCCGACATCTGGCTGGTCCGGCTCCAGGGCGCTCGCTGATCCGGGCGCGCGAAAGCGTGGAAGGACGACCGCGCCGAAGGCCGTCCCGCCCGTCAGTCGATCGCGTCCTTCACCTTCTTGCCCGCGACCAAGCCCAGGATCAGCAGCACGACGAAGATCGCGATGGCGATGAAGAACAGCACCTTGGCGATGCCGACGAACGCACCGCCGACCCCGCCGAAACCCATCGCACCCAGGATCAGCCCGAGCACGAGGAAGATGAGCGCCCATTTCAGCATGGCGCTCAGCCCTTCCGGCTGGCTTCGAACAGGAACCAGGCACGCTCCTCGGCCTGATCGGTCCATTCGTCGACGATGCCGCTGGTGGCATTGTCCTTCGCCTCTTCGGCGGCGTCCTTCACCGTGCGGAAGCTCTCGATCAGCTTCAGATTGTCGTCGCGCAGTTCGGCGAGCATGTCCGCCGCGTCGACGAAATCCTTGTCATTGTCGGTGATGGTCTGGCGGCGCGAAATGTCCCCGATCGATCGCAGGGTGACGTTGCCGGTCTTGCGCACCCGCTCCGCAATGGCGTCGGTCACGCCCAGGATCTGCGTCGCCTGGTCGTCCAGCAGCAGGTGGTAATCGCGAAAATGCGGGCCGGAGACGTGCCAGTGGAAATTCTTGGTCTTCAGGTACAGCGCATAGCAGTCCGCCAGGGCGGAATTGAGCGCGTCCGCGACGGTGCGCGTGTCGTTGCGCGGCAGGTCGGACGGGGTTTTCAGGTTGGGGGCGATGTCAGCCACGGCGAATCTGCTCCGGTTATAGAGGATATCGTTGCGATAACGGATCGATCGACGAAATGCTCCATGGCGATTCCCGATCACACATAATGTGCAATCAGATCAGCCGCACCGCCACCAAACCAAGGTATAGGCCGGTCGCTGTCAGGAAGATCGCCGTCGCGATCCGCAGCGCGCGCTGCGGCAACGCCAGCCACTCTCGCTCCCCGATCAGCACGGCCGGTATCGTCACCGCCGATGCACCGATCGTCGCCCCGACTGCGGCAAGCCACGGCAGTTCGCTGCGCGTCGCCAGCGCGACCACGATGAACTGCATGCGATCGCCGAAGATCATGATGGCGAGTCCCGCTGCGCTGGTGCCGAAGGCGCCCAGGCGCCACCCCTCCAGCCGATCGGGCGATTTCGTCCCGATCGCGGTCGTCACGCCCGCGAATACCAGCGCCAGCGCCAACAGCGCCAGCCGCGCTTCCGGTGTGGTCAGCGGCGCGATGAGCAGACCGCCCGCAACGCCGAGCGCATAGTTCAGCGCCAGCGCCAGCACGCTCGCGCCGATCACCACGGCCGGCGCGTGGAACCGATCGGACAGGATCGCCGCCAGCCACGGGGTCTTGTCTCCGATCTGGCAGATGGCGCCCAGCACCAGTGCCGCCATCAACGCATCCATGGTTGCCCGATCATGCCGCATGCTGCCCATGGCGCATTGCCGAAGAGAGGTCGGGCGATGGCGGAAAGGAGCGAATCGGTGCTGTCAGCCTCAGCAACGCGGTACCCTATCCGGTCCATCCGCCCCCGATTGATGCCGCCCCTCATCCTTTCCCCTTGCGTACAGCAGCGTGAAGGCCGCGTTAACCCGCCGCTCGGCTTGACTTTGCGGAGGCGATCCTTCATGCGCCCGCCATTGAAAGCGGCGCGCCCACGCTCGCCGCTCTTTTTTGTTTTGCTAGAACAGGAATCGCGGTCATGGCCAAGCCGACCACCGTCAAGATCAAGCTCGTCAGCTCGGCCGACACCGGCTTCTTCTACGTCACCAAGAAGAACCCGCGCACCAAGACCGAGAAGCTGAGCTTCAACAAGTATGATCCCGTCGTGCGCAAGCACGTCGAGTTCAAGGAAGCCAAGATCAAGTAAGCCGCACGGCTTTTAATTCCAGCCGGTGAGCCATATGGGTTCCCGGCTGAAGCCGCACCTTGGTGCAAGGTCGGCGGCAGCACATTCCTTCACAGCGCGCTGAAGCCGCGGCCGGTTTGGCCGGCGGCTCGAGCGCGTTTTTGTGCCTGGCGCTCCTGTGTCCGGCGTCCGCGTTGATGCGGGCCCCGCACCTGCACCATAGAGCGGCATAGCCTGGACGGTTGCCCCAAATCAGCGCGGACGCTGAGTCCCGCAGCTGACCGGCCCGCCGGCGAGCGCACGCACGGTGCAGGCCGCGCCCCCTTCGACCGTCACCTGGCCGAGCCCCGTCGTCGTCACCTGCGCGGTCCGCTGCGCCGTTGCACGGGTTTCGCCAAGGCCGTCTAGCTGGACGACCAGATCCTCCACCGTCATCGCCTTGGCATCGATCGTCCCGGTGCCGTCGCTCGTCAGGCGCGCGCGCTTGGCCCGTCCGCCCATTGTGAGCGCGCCCGAACCGAGCAACGCTGCCGTCAACTGGTCCGCCTCCACCTGCCTTGCGGTCAGGCTGCTCGAACCCGCCACCGACAGATCGATCCGCTGCCCGGCGATCCGGCTGACCGTGGCGCGCGCACCGGCGGAAACCGCTATGGTGGTCAACCGCGGGGTCGTCAGCGTGATCACGGGTGGCGCCGCCGCATCGCTGCGGAACGCCTCGCCCCATCCGCCCGAGCCCAGCCGGACGGTGATGGTGCCGCCGTTCGCCGCCACACTGATCCGCTCGATCAACTGCCGGTCGCCCGATGCCTTCGCCCCCGGCGATCCGCCGGTGGTGATGCGCACCTCGAACGGCCCGTCGATTCGTACCCGCTCGAAACTGCCGGTCTGGAAGACGCGCTCGTCCGCCGCTGCCGGTGCGGCAAGGGCGATCAAGGCGAACGGCAGCAGGCGGACGATCATGCGCGCCAGCGTCGCACCAAGCGGCGCCGGCGCGCAAGCGAAAGGATCCGTCAGCCGCCGCAGCGCACGTCGCCGGCACCCATCTTGCTGACGTCGCACCGTGCCTTGGGTCCGAGGTCGACGTCCCCGGCGCCCATGATCGACACCTTCGCATTGCCGTCCACGGCGGCGCGCACGTTGCCCGAACCGGCAATATTAATCTTGGCCCCGCTCGCCCTGAGCTCCGCCGCTTCCACGTCGCCCGAGCCGGCGATGGAGATGCTCAGCGTTCGCGTCTGGCCGGCTGCCTTGACGCTGCCCGAACCGGCGATCGACAGCTTAAGAGTCTCGACCGACACCCGTCCCAGCGCAAGGCTGCCGGCGCCCGCGATGTCGCCGTCGAACGCCGCCCCGTCGATCCGGTCGACCGCGATATCGCCCGATCCTGCCAGGCTCGCCGCCTCGATGCGCGGCATCGTCACATAGACTTTCGCGCCTCCGGAGCTCCAGTTGAAGCCGCTCGTCTTCTTGCGCGTGATCCGCAGCGTGTTGCCGTCATGCACGATCTTCACACGCTCGAGCACGTCCGGATCGCCCTCGGCGCGGACGGAGAAGCCGGAGCCGACCCGAACGTCGACGTCGTCCGGCCCGCGCTGGTCGATGCTGGTGAAATCGGCCACGGCATAGGTCCGCGTCCCGCCCGATCCGCTGCCCGCCACGCCGGGCACGTCATCATCGCCGGACCAACCGCTACCGCATGCCGACAGCGGGACAAGCAAGGCTAAAGCTAAAGCGCGCATGACATCCTCCTGTGTATTGCAATACTAATACACTGGAGAGTGGCTAGCAAGCCCGCTCATGCCCCGCAGGTCACCCGGCCGCTGCCCACGCGCCGCGTCGTGCATTGTGCCGCCGGACCGAGGTTGACGGAGCCGCTGCCCGCCAGCGATACCGCCGCCGGGCCCGCCACGGCCGCCCGCACGCTACCCGATCCTGCCGCCGAGACCGCCGCGCTTGCCGCCCTGAGCCCCGGCGCCGCGAACCCGCCCGATCCGCTGCTGCTCACCTTCAACCGCCCGGCCGTGCCCGCCGCGGTGATGCCGCCCGACCCGCCGATCGAGACCGCCAGTTCATCGACCGCCACCGTGCCGAGCGCCAGCGACCCCGATCCGCCGACCGCAGCGCGCAGCTGAGGCCCGCGCGCGCCCTCGACGGTCATGCGCCCTGATCCGCCCACTGACGCACTGACCAGCCGCGGCATGGTCACCGCAACGCGCACCTGGCGGAGCAGCCGACCGTCGCGCCAGCCATTGCGCGGCCGCAGGCGCAGCGACTGGCCCTCGCGTTCGACCTCCAGCTCGGCGAGCGCCGCCGCCGGGCCGTAGGCGCGCACCGACCAGGCCGGCCCCACGCGCACGTCGACCGCCCCGGCAATGCCCTGGGCGACGCGATCGAACCCGTCGACGCGATAGACGATCGCCTCGCCCTCCGGCTGCCCGATGATCTCATCGGCCGACGCCGGCTGCGCCAACGCCGCAACGGTAAGCGAAAGGACATAGGCAAGTGGCCGCATCATCATCTCCATCGGTGTATGATGCAGCTGATACACTGGTGGACTACACCTGTAAACGCCATGTGCGAGGACATGAAAAAAGGGCGGCTCCCGCCGGGGAACCGCCCTTCTCATCGGCTTCGGCGACGCGGCGTCAGGCCGGCACCTTGTCCTTGTTGTAGATCGCCGCGGCCTGGCGAAGGATCTCGAGGCTCTTCTCCTGAGCCGCCGGCTCGTCGATCTGCTCCATCGCGGCGAGCTCGCGGG
>JBELMF010000126.1:0-10793 GCA_042096015.1 Sphingomonas sp. | reverse complement strand
GCACATCGAGCAGCCCGGCTCGCGCCACTCGAAGCCGGCGGTCACGAAGATCCGGTCGAGCCCCTCGGCCTCGGCCTGGCGCTTGACCAGCCCCGAGCCGGGGACGACCATCGCGCGCACGCCGCTGGCGACATGACGGCCATCGGCGACCGCAGCGGCGGCACGCAGGTCCTCGATGCGGCTGTTGGTGCACGAGCCGATGAAGACGTGCTGGACGGGTACGTCCTGCAGCCGCGTGCCCGGCGTCAGGCCCATATAGTCGAGCGACTTCCTTGCCGCCTCGCGCTTGGAGGCGTCGGCGAAGCTGTCGGGCTCGGGCACGGTGCCGGTGATCGACACGACATCCTCGGGGCTGGTGCCCCAGGTGAGCGCCGGGGCGATCTCGGCGGCGTCGATGATCACGGTGCGATCATAGGTCGCGCCCGGATCGCTCGCGAGGCTGCGCCACCAGGCGACCGCCTTGTCCCAATTCTCGCCCGTCGGCGCCATGGGGCGGCCCTTGATATAGGCGAAGGTGGTGTCGTCGGGCGCGATCATGCCGGCGCGTGCGCCCGCCTCGATCGACATGTTGGCGACGGTGAGCCGGCCTTCCAGCGACATCTCGCGGATCACGTTGCCGGTATATTCGATGACATAGCCGGTACCGCCGGCCGCGCCGATGCGGCCGATGATGGCCAGGATCACGTCCTTGGGGCTAACGCCGAAGCCAAGCTTGCCCTCGACGCGCACTTCCATCGTCTTGGACGGGCTGAGCAGCAGGGTCTGCGTGGCGAGGACGTGCTCGACCTCGCTGGTGCCGATGCCGAAGGCGAGTGCGCCGAGCGCGCCGTGCGCCGATGTGTGGCTGTCGCCGCACACTACGGTGGTGCCGGGAAGCGTGAAGCCCTGTTCCGGGCCGACGACGTGGACGATGCCCTGCTCGGCGGCGAGCGCGTCGATGTACGGCACGCCGAACTCGGCGACGTTGTGGCGCAGCGCCGACAGTTGCGTTGCGCTCTCGGGGTCGGCGATCGGCAGTTCGCGGCCTTCGGCATCGACGCGCGGGGTGGTCGGCAGATTGTGATCGGGCACGGCGAGCGTGAGATCGGGACGGCGCACGCGGCGGCCGGCGGCGCGAAGCCCCTCGAAGGCCTGCGGGCTGGTGACTTCGTGGACGAGGTGACGATCGATGTAGATCAGGCACGTGCCATCGTCGCGGCGTTCGACGACGTGCGCGGCCCAGACCTTCTCGTACAATGTGAGCGGACGACTTGCCATGATGGCGCGCGCCTTAACCGAGATTGCGCAATTAGTGAAAGGGGAGATGAGGGTTGGGGGTACAAAGATTGCGTGGCTGACGCGCCTTCTTAGTCATCCCGGCTCTGCGACGGGATCCAAGGTTCCGCGGGCGCTTCGGTCAGCTTGTGAATCGACGACCGCCACAACCGTCATGCCGGCCCTGTGCCGGCATGACGAAGGGGAAAGGGTGCGATGCCCCTCGAACGCAAGCGCTCGCGACACGTTGGATCCCGGCGCAAGGCCGGGATGACGGATGGGGTTAGGCTAGAGCGCCACCTCATACGCCGCGGTCGTCTTCGCCGCGATCTCGTCCGCCGTGACGCCGGGCGCCAGTTCCACCAGGCGAAACGCGCTCTGATGATCGGGCCGCTGGAACACGGCGAGGTCGGTGACGATCATGTCGACCACGTTCTTGCCCGTCAGCGGCAGGGTGCACGCCGGGATGAACTTCGGCGAGCCGTCCTTGGCGGCATGCTCCATCACGACGATGATCTTCTTGACGCCGGCGACGAGATCCATCGCGCCGCCCATGCCCTTGATCATCTTGCCCGGGATCATCCAGTTGGCGATGTCGCCATTCTCGGCCACTTCCATCGCGCCGAGCACGGTGAGGTCGATATGCCCGCCGCGGATCATCGCGAAGCTCTGGTCGGAGCCGAAATAGACGCTGCTCGGCAGCTCGCTGATCGTCTGCTTGCCGGCGTTGATCAGGTCGGGATCGACCTCGTCCTCATACGGAAACGGCCCGATGCCGAGCATGCCGTTCTCGCTCTGCAGCGTCACCGTCATGCCGGCGGGGATGTTGTTCGCCACGAGCGTCGGGATGCCGATGCCGAGGTTGACGTAATAGCCGTCGCGCAGCTCTCTGGCGGCACGCGCGGCCATCTGGTTGCGGTCCCAGGCCATCAGGCGGCCTCCCTTTCACGCACGGTACGGAACTCGATTTTCTTGTCGTAGGGCGCGCCCACGATCATCCGCTTCACATAGATACCGGGCAAATGGATTGCGTCGGGATTGAGGCTGCCGACCGGCACCACTTCCTCCACCTCGGCGACGCAGATCCGGCCGGCGGTGGCCATGGGCTGGTTGAAGTTGCGCGCGGTCTTGCGGAACACGAGGTTGCCGCTCTCGTCCGCTTTCCAGCCCTTGATGATGCTGAGGTCGGCGCGGATGCCGCGTTCGAGGATATATTCCTCGCCGTCGAACACCTTCACTTCCTTGCCCTCGGCCACCAGCGTGCCGACGCCCGTCTTGGTGTAGAAGCCGGGGATGCCGGCGCCGCCGGCCCGGCAGCGCTCGGCAAGCGTGCCTTGCGGGCAGAATTCAACTTCGAGCTCGCCGGAGAGATACTGGCGCTCGAACTCCTTGTTCTCGCCGACGTAGGAGGAGATCATCTTCTTCACCTGACGGGTGCGCAGCAGTTTGCCGAGCCCCTCGCCGTCGATGCCGGCATTGTTGCTGGCGATGGTGAGGCCGGTGACGCCCGAGGCCTGGATCGCATCGATCAACCGCTCGGGGATGCCGCACAGGCCGAAGCCGCCCGCGCAGATCAGCATCCCGTCGTGGAGCAGTCCGTCGAGAGCGGCCGCAGCGTCGGGGTAGAGCTTGTTCATGCGGTGCCGCCTCTCGCTACTAGTCGAGCGGCGGGTTAGCCGCCGAGAAGAGCGTGTTCAACCTCTGCACCGTTCGTGCTGAGCTTGTCGAAGCACGTGCCAAGCAGTGCTCCGCTCGGGGTACGTCCTTCGACAAGCTCAGCACGAACGGGGTAGGCGAAAGGTGCCCTTCGGAGAGCGTCAGAACACCCCGCGCTCAACGCTCAGCGCATCCGCCAGATCGTCGAGCGCCTGCGCCTCGCCGGTCACCTTGATCGCGTGGATGCCGAGCGCCGCGGCCGGCTTGCAGTTGATGCCGAGGTCGTCGAGGTACACGCAATTCGCCGCCGGCTTGCCGAGCGTGTCGAGCATCATCTGGTAGATGCGCGGATCGGGCTTGCGGATGCCGACCTTGCTCGATTCGATCACATGGTCGAACCGCGCCATTACCTCGGCGACCTGCGCCGCCTTTTCCGCCGACCGCGACATGCCGGCGCCCTCTCCGGCGGGCACGTTGTTGGTGATGCAGCCGATGTGATAGCCGTGCGCCTTCAGCCAATCGAGCGCGTGAACCATGCGCGGGCGGATGTCGCCCGACAGCAGCCCCAGCACGTCCTCGCCGCGCAGCTCGTGGCCGAGCACGCGCGCTTCCTCGGCGAACTTGGCGTCGAAACCGGCCGCGTCGATCTCCGCGCGCTCGAACAGCGCCCAGGCATTGCTGTCCGGATCGGTCGCGTTGATGCGGCGGATCAGATCGTGGGGCAGGCCGCGCTCACGCTCCAGCCGGTTGAAGGCCTCGAACGGGGACGAGGTGATCACCCCGCCAAAATCAAAGATGACGGTATCGCGCATGAAGCGTCCTTAGCGGTGCAAAGGGGGAAGGCAAACACGACAGGAAATCGTCACCCCGGACTTGATCCGGGGTCCCGCTGCCTTGCCGTGACGAAGAAGAAGCGGGACCCCGGCTCAAGGCCGGGGTGACGAGGGATATCTCAATAGTGCAGCTTCAGCCCCGGCCGGTTCCAGCGCGTCTTCACCAGCCGGCCGGTGCCCGACAGCGTCAGGTATGCGTCGCGCATGTCCTCGCCGCCGAAGCAGATGTTGGTGGTGAATATGTCGTCGGTGGCGACGAACTCGACGAGTTCTCCCTCGGGGGAGATCACGCTGATGCCGCTTTCGCCGATCGTCGCGACGCACACGTTGCCCGAAGCTTCCACCGCCAGTGAATCAAAGAATTTCCATCCCGCGGGACGGTACACAGGGATGCCGGGGCCGCCGACGCCGGCGGTGGCGTCCACCTTGCCGGGCGCGGTGACGCTGAACTTCATCAGGCGGCAGGTGTAGGTTTCCGCGGCATAAAGCCACTTGCCGTCGGGCGAGAGGCCGCAGCCGTTGGGATTGTTCGACGGAAAGACGACTTCCTCCAGGTGGCTGCCGTCCGCGTGCGCGTAGAAGATGCCGACCACGTCGTGGATCCGTTTCTTGTGGTCCATCTTACCGTGATCGGTGAACCAGAAGCCGCCGTGGCCATCGAATACGATGTCGTTGGGGCCGCGCAGCACGCAGCCGAAGTCGCCCGACTTGTAGAGTATCTCCACGGTGCCGGTCGCCGGATCGATGCGCTCGATCCGACCGCCCGAATAATCGGAAGCGATGCCGCCCGGGGCGAGCATGCCGCTGTTCTCGTGCCAGTCGAAGCCGCCATTGTTGCAACAATAGAGCATGCCGTCCGGCCCAAGCGCGAGGCCGTTGGGGCCGCCGCCAGGCGTGGCGATGACGCTCTTGGTGCCGTCAGGGGCGACGCGCGTGATGCGGCCCGGCTCGATCTCGACCAGCACGATGCTGCCGTCGGGCATGAACACGGGGCCTTCCGGGAAACGCAATCCGTCCGTCACCAGCTCGAAGTCGGCCATGGTCCTCTCCTTTTGTATTTTGCGGCGGAGGATTATCTAAGGCGACCGACTTAGCAACTCCCTTCCGTTCGTGCCGAGCGAAGTCGAGGCACCAGTCCCAGGCGCAGTCCTGCGTAGAAGGTCCCTCGACGTTGCTCGGAACAAACGGAAAAGATGGCTCTCCTTGAGGGAGCGGCTAGAGTGCCGCCATGACCGACACTTCCCCCCTCCGCACCGGCGGCCGCATCCTCGTCGATCAGCTCGTGGCGCAAGGCTGCGACCGGATCTTCACCGTGCCGGGGGAGAGCTTCCTCACGGTGCTCGACGCGCTGGTCGATACGCCCGAAATCGACGTCGTCACCTGCCGGCAGGAGGGTGGTGTCGCCTTCATGGCGTGCGCCGACGGCACGCTGACGCACCGGCCCGGGATCGCCTTCGTCACCCGCGGGCCGGGTGCCACCAACGCGTCGATCGGCGTCCATGTCGCGATGCAGGATTCGCAGCCGATGATCCTGTTCATCGGCGACGTCGATCGCGGCACGCGCGATCGCGAGGCGTTCCAGGAGGTGGATTTCGCCGCCATGTTCGCGCCCGTCGCCAAATGGGCGGCGCGGATCGACGATGCCCGGCGCATCCCAGAATATGTCGCGCGCGCCTATGCCGTGGCGATGAACGGGCGCCCCGGCCCGGTGGTGCTGGCGCTGCCCGAGGACATGTTGCTCGATGAGGTGGAAGCCGCCGATCGCCCGCGCGTCGAGCGCGTCCGCCAGGCGCCCGATCCGGATGCGATGGAGCAGCTCGCCGATCTCGTCGCCACGGCAGAGCGGCCGGTGGCAATCATCGGCGGTGCCGGCTGGGATGCGGCGGCGGGGCAGGACATCGCCGCCTGGGCGGACCGCGCCGGCGTGCCGCTGGTCGCCGCGTTCCGGCGCCAGGATGCGGTGCCCAACAGCTGCCCGGCCTATGCGGGCAATCTCGGCTATGGCCCCAATCCGGCGCTGGTCGCGCGCGTCAAGGACGCCGATCTGCTGCTGGTGATCGGCGCGCGGCTCGGTGAGGCGACGACCGACGGCTATACGCTGATCACGCCCGAGCATCCGGGGCAGCGGCTCGTCCACGTCCATCCGGACGCCGTCGAGCTCGGCATGACTTACCGCACCGATCTCGCGATCTGCGCCACCATGGCGGAATTCGGCGAGGCGCTGGCGCTGGTCGACGGCCCGGCACACGCGCACGATCTGGAGGCGCACGACGCCTATCACGCCTGGTCGACGCCGCGCGCGCGGGAGGGCGTGGCGCTGGATCTCGGCCCGTGCGTCATGGCGATGCGCGAGGCGCTGCCGGCCGATACGATCATCTGCAACGGGGCTGGCAATTTCTCCGGCTGGTGGCATCGCTACTGGCCCTATGCCGGGCCGGGGACGCAGCTGGCTCCGACCGCCGGCGCGATGGGCTATGGCGTGCCTGCCGCGGTTGCCGCGTCGCTGCGTCGGCCGGAGCGGACGGTGGTCGCGCTGGCCGGCGACGGCGATTTCCTGATGAACGGGCAGGAGCTGGCGACAGCGATCCAGCACGGCTGCGACATGCTGGTCATCGTCGTCGATAACGGCACCTATGGGACGATCCGCATGCACCAGGAGCGCGAGTTCCCCGGCCGCGAATCGGCGACCCGGCTGTTCAATCCTGATTTCATGTTACTGGCGCAGGCCTATGGCGCCTGGGCCGAGACGGTCGAGCGCACCGCCGATTTCGCGCCCGCGCTTGCCCGCGCCATGGTTGAGCAGGGTGTACGGCTGCTGCACCTCAAGACCGATGTGGAGCAGATCACCGCGGGAGCGACGCTGAGCGCGGTGCGGGGCGGACGTTGACGTCGGTCGTTCCCGTCATTGCAGCACCGTCACGCCGGGCTTGACCCCGGGGTGACGGTGCCTCTGCTACCGTCGCGAAGAAGCGCGATCCCGGATCAAGTCCGGGATAACGGACTTGGTCGGAAAGGTTACTTTCCTTGGAGCTTGTCCTTCAGCCCCGCCAGCGCACCGAACGGCCCCGCTTCGCTTTCGCTGAGCACGCCTGCGTTCTTCAGCGCCGCTTCGGCATTGGGCCCGCGCGGGAAGGGATCGAGCGCCAGCACCAGCGTCTCGGCCGCGATCTCGCCCAGGTCGATGGCGGCGCCCTCCAGCGGCAGCACGTCGATCGCTTCGTCGTCCAGCTCGACTTCCTCGCCCTCGGCCAGATCGTCGACGAAGCGCAGTTCCGTCGCTTCGTCCACCGTGGCGGGAAGCGGCTCGCCGGTGATCGAGCAGCCCTGTGTCGCCGCGGCGGTCACCCGGCCACTGACCAGAATGCCGCCGGTGGCGCGGCGCAAGGTGAAGCTGCCCGCGAGGCGGTCGATGGCGATCAGCCCGAAGCGCTGCGCAAGTGCGGCGCGCTCCGCCTCGCCCGCTTCGACCGTCTCGGTGCGCGCGCCTTCGCCGATCGTGTCGACGCGCACGGGGCGGGAGAATTCGGGCGTCATGCGAGCCGCCCCTCGCGCAGCGCGGCGAGCGGTATCGGCGCCAGGGCCGCGTGGAAGGCGAGCAGCCCGGCGCTGACATGGCGTGCCGCGGCGTCGTCGGGCGCCTCGCCGCGCCACAGGTTGCGGATCAGCGGTTCGCGCAGATCGCCGGCGGCGACCGCGGGGCGATAGGCGCCCAGCCGCCCGCCCAGCATGCCCATCATCCGCCCGACATGCTTGCCGACGACAATGTCGCCGAACCCGATCTGGCGCACCTGCGCATCCATGTCGTCGACGAACCGTTCGGTCAGATCGGTGGAGAGCGCCGCCGCCGCCATGTCGCCCGGCGGCTCGGCCTCGATGCGCAGCATCACCATGGCCAGCACCGCCGCGACCATGTCGAAGCGTCCGTCCAGCGTGTCGGGCGCGCCGCCGTCGAGATACCAGTGCGGCTCGCGTGCCTTGGCCACCACCGCGGCGTACAGCGATGCCGCCGCCTCCCGGTCGCGGCGCCGAAAACGTTCAAGAAGTGCCAAGGTCGTCGTGCCTGTCGTGCTTGTGTCGAATGTCTGCCGGGCATATTGAGGGGAATGGGCGCCGGCGCAACGCTGCGCCGCTTGCCCGACGCCATTTGCGGAGTAGCCATGCGTTTTCCCCTCCTGATCGCCGCCGGCCTGGCGGTCGCTGCGTCGGCCTGTGCGCCGCTCCGCTCGCATCAGGGCTATGTCGTCGATGCGGATCTGCTGAATTCGGTGCAGCCCGGGGTGGATAACCGCCAGTCGGTGCTCGCCACGCTGGGGCAGCCGAGCTTCGCCAGCCAGTTCAACCAGGGCGACTGGTATTATATCTCGCGCGACAGCCGCAACTATGCGTTCAACACGCCCAAGGCGCGTGAGCAGACGACGGTGCAGATCAGCTTCGATGCGGCCGGCACCGTCTCTGCGATCCGCAAGTCGGGCGTCGAACAGGTCGCCTCGATCAGCCCGGCCAAGCGGACCACGCCCACGCTGGGCCGCGAGCGCGGGTTCTTCTCGGATCTGTTCGGCAATATCGGCACGGTAGGCGCGGCGGGCGCCGGCGGGGGCGGCTCGACCGGGCCGTAATTCCTTAACGCCGGAGAGGAGCCCGTGACGCCGCCGTCACGATCCTTTCTGCCGGCTGACTGATGCATTCCCGGACGGTTCAGCCGAATCATGCAATTCCCTCATCCATGGCGCGGCGATCATCGTGATCCGCGCCAGCAGGATGGAGGAGTTTTGATCATGCGTACCTTGATCGTGTCCGCGCTGATGGCCGCCGCGATAGTGCCGGGGATGGCCAGTGCGCAATCCTATGGCGAGCTACGCCGCGACCGGCAGGATATCCGCGAGCAGCAGCGCGATTTGCGCGATGCCCAGCGCCGCGGCGATTGGCGCGATGCCCGCGACGCCCGCGGCGACCTGCGCGATGCGCACCTCGAGTATCGTGAGGATGTGCGCGATCGCAATCGGGCATGGGGCCGCAACGACTGGTACTCGTATCGTACCCACAACCGTGCGCTTTATGCCCGCGGTAACTGGCGCGCGCCGTTCCGCTACAACACGTGGCGTCCGGGCGTGCGGATCGCGCCGGTCTATTACGGCCAGCGTTACTGGATCAACGATCCGTGGCGCTATCGCCTGCCGCCGGTTCGTCCCTATTCGCGCTGGGTGCGTCATTATAACGACGTGCTGCTGATCGACTACCGTCGCGGCATCGTGCTGGACGTGATCCGCAACTTCTACTGGTAATTCCGCCAGAGCGTAAAAGGGGCCGGCCGATCGTCTCGGTCGGCCCTTTGACGTGCCGGGCCAGAACGGCCGCGCCGCAAGCTACGCTGCGGACGCGGCCGGTGCCTGGCTTGGGATCCGGCACTAGTCCCGAAAGGGGGTGGGACTAATCACGCGAACGCGCGTCGTGCGATTTGGTTCGGCCTTCCGACGTCACTTTCTGCGTCATCCGAATATTGGTTAACAACCGGTTGCGCCGAGCGTCCCGATCGGCAAGATTTCGTGTGCCGAATCAGGGGGCTGTTTGGCATGGGGGAGTTCGTCCTTTGGGGGCTTGACGCGGCGGCGCGCGAGCTGACGTTGTTCGCCGCCGTCGGCTTTCTCGTCGGCGGGGTCGACGATCTGCTGATCGACCTTGCCTGGCTGGGGCACCGGCTGTTCGGCGGGAGCCCCCGGCGCGCGCTGGCGGATCTGCCTGCGCCGCCGTGGCCGCGCGCGCTGGCGGTGTTCATCCCTGCGTGGGACGAGGCGGCTGTGATCGGGGCGATGCTGCGCACGGCGCTCGCCCGCATCGGGCATCAGCGCTATCGCCTCTACGTCGGATGCTACCCGAACGATCCCGCAACCATCGCGGTCGTGACTGCGGTGGCGGCGCAGGACGCCCGCGTCCGGCTGGTGATCGGCCCACGGCCCGGACCGACGACCAAGGCGGATAATCTCAATGCACTCTGGCGGGCATTGCGCGCCGACGATGACGCGGCAGGGATGGCCACCCGTGCCGTCGTGCTCCACGATGCCGAGCAAGTGGTTCCGGTTGTACGCTCAAAATCTGCATGTGTACGGTTGGGCTTATCCCCTAAGGCGCGCCGCCATCCGCCGCCATCCGCCCTCGTCCTTCGGCCATATGTCGGGTGCGGTCGGAGCGTTGCTCGCCGGTCGAATGCCGATAGGGCGTGCGCCACAGTTCGAGCAGCGAAAGCGGCTGCGAAGCTTGTGAACGCGGGTGTCGTAGCGATGGATAAACATCCACCGGGCAAAGCTCTCGCCCGCTACGACTGATCGGTGGCCGCAATTACAGCGCACCTCCAGATTGCGAGCGACCCTGAACATGTCGCTGAGGGTTTCGGTCTTGGTATTGGCCGACACATCAAAGCGGGAGAGCCAGCTGGTTCCGATCCGCCTGCGCGGGCTGGCTAAGCCGGTACACGATATCGCGGGCCAGCTGGTCGGCGGCACGGGCCTTCCACGTCTGGTCAGCAGCGAGCAGGCCGGCGATGCTGCTGGTCGAGGTCGATGCGAGGATCGACGCCAGCGTTTGGGCTTCGAGGTGTTCCATGTCTCGATGAGAACATAGCAAGAACGATTCGGCAAGGTGGTTTGCGACCGGCCGTTCGCGGCGATGGCCGGCACGAGGCCTGCCATGCTGTTAGAGTTCTTCGTACAGGTCCATCAGCGCCTGCCCAAGTAGCTGGGCGATAGGGCAATGGGGATCGCGGGAGAGCAGAGCCACGATATCAGCGCGGTAGATTTCAATCTGCACCTCGACCGGGATTTCATCGGCCACGGCGGATATCCAGCATCATGGTCTGAAGGCTGGCCGTATGGCGCTTCTGCGCCGTGATGGCGGTCTCCAGCAATTCGACTGCCACATCGACCGACGAAGCTGCGGCGACGGTGGGCGCGACGGGCTTCATGTGGGCGACGGTCGCTTCAACGCGGTTCACCCGTTCGATAACTGTGAATCGGCGTGCAATATTGACCCCGTTCGGGGCTGATCGGCGTGCAAAAT
>JBELMF010000125.1:0-10812 GCA_042096015.1 Sphingomonas sp. | reverse complement strand
GGCGCGGGCGACGGCTTGGCCTTGCCGGGGCCCAACGTGTCGCCGCCGATCACGCAGGAAAGCCGATCCAGCAGCCCGGCGCCGCGCAGGACATCCAGCGCGAATCCTTCCAGCTTGTTGGTGACCACCGCCACCTTCACGCCGCGCGCCTCCAGCGCGTCGATCGCAGGCAGGGCGCCGGGGAACGGCACCGTGTCGACATAGAGATTCGCGGCGTAATGATCGAGCAGCACCCGATGCAGCCGATCCAGCAGCGCGTCGTCTCCGCCGCCGGTGGCGGCCAGCCCTTGCGCGAGCATGTGCCGCGCGCCGCCGCCGATCATCGGCCGTACCGTCGCGACGGGCAGGGGGGGGCGGCCGTCCTGCGCCAGCGCGTGGTTGACGGCAGCGGCCAGATCCCCGCTCGTGTCGAGAAGCGTGCCGTCCAGATCGAAGCCGACGATGTCGAAGGGAAATTGCTGCATTGCACGCATCCGGTGAGCGCTTGCTATGGAAATGGCAAGCGTAGGATGGCACAGCCGCGCCATGACGACCCGTCCCCTCGCCGTAATCGTGCTGGCCGCCGGCAAGGGCACGCGCATGAAGTCCGACAGGCACAAGGTGCTGCACCCGATCGCGGGGCGGCCGATGCTGCTCCACCTGCTCGCGACCGCCGGACAGCTGGCCTCGGCGAAGACGGTGGTGGTCGTCGGCGCCGGGCGCGAGCAGGTGGAGGACGCCGTCGCACCGCTGCACGCCACGGTCGTCCACCAGCGCGAGCAACTGGGAACCGGTCATGCGGTCCGCCAGGCGGAAACGGCATTGAACGGCTTCGCCGGGGACGTGCTGATCCTTTATGGCGACGTCCCGCTGGTTACGGAAGCGACGATGCGCCGGATGATCGACCGGTTGCACGCGGCCGACGCGCCCGCCATCGTGGTGCTGGGGTTCCGCCCAGACGATCCGGGTGCCTATGGCCGCGTGATTGCCGATGCCGAGGGCCGGATCACCCGCATGGTCGAGTTCAAGGATGCGTCGACCGAAGAACGTGCGGTAACGCTTTGCAATTCGGGCCTGATGGCGGTGCGCGGCGACGATCTGTTCGCGCTGCTGGGGCAGGTTACCAACAGCAATGCGGCCGGCGAATATTATCTGCCGGACATCGTGATGCTGGCGGGTACGCAGGGGCAGACCGCGGCCGTGATCGAGACCGACGCAGGTGAAGTGGCGGGGGTGAACAGCCGCGCGGAACTGGCGGCGCTGGAAGCGGAATGGCAGCAGCGCCGTCGGCGCGAAGCGATGGACGCGGGCGTGAGCCTGGTCGCGCCGGAGACGGTGTGGTTCAGTTACGACACGACACTGGGCCGCGACGTGATCGTCGAGCCCAACGTCGTGTTCGGTCCCGGTGTGTCGATCGCCGACAAGGTGACCGTTCACGCGTTCAGCCATCTGGAAGGCGCGACCGTCGCGGAAGGTGCCTCGATCGGCCCCTATGCGCGATTGCGGCCCGGTGCGGTGATGGAGGCGGGATCGCGGATCGGCAATTTCGTCGAGATGAAGAAGGCGATCCTCGGGGCGGGCGCGAAGGCCAATCACCTCACCTACCTTGGCGATGCCGAGATCGGCGCCGGGGCGAACATCGGGGCAGGCACGATCACCTGCAATTACGACGGCTTCTTCAAATACCGGACCAAGATCGGTGCGGGGGCCTTCATCGGCTCCAATTCGGCGCTGGTGGCACCGGTGACGATCGGGGACGGCGCGATCGTCGGCGCGGGATCGACCGTGACCGATGACGTCGCGGGCGATGCGCTGGCGCTCGTGCGTCCGCCACAGATCGCGAAGCCGGGCTGGGCGGCGGCGTTCCGAAAGTTGATGCGTGCACGGAAGGAAGCCCTCTAATGTGTGGTATCGTGGGGATTCTTGGCAATGAGCCGGTTGCCGATCGCCTGCTCGACGGATTGCGGCGGCTGGAATATCGCGGCTATGATTCGGCCGGCATCTGCACCGTGCACGATGGTGATTTCGACCGCCGCCGCGCGCCCGGCAAGCTCAAGAACCTGGCGCAGCGGCTGATCGAGGATCCGCTGCCGGGCAATGGCGGCATTGCACACACGCGCTGGGCGACGCACGGCGCCCCGACCGAGGACAACGCCCATCCGCACATCGTCGACGATGTGGTCATCGTTCACAACGGAATCATCGAAAACTTCAAGGCATTACGCGACGAACTTATCGCCGAAGGGCGAGAGTTCCTGAGCCAGACCGACACCGAGGTGGTGGCGCATCTGGTCGCGCGCGAGATCGGGCGCGGCGCGGAGCCGCGCGCTGCGCTGGCGGCGGTGTTGCCCCGTCTTCACGGCGCATTCGCGCTGGGGGTGATGGTCCGCACCCATCCCGACCTGCTGCTCGGCGCACGGCTCGGCGCGCCGCTGACCGTGGGTTATGGCGACAGCGAGAATTTCCTTGGGTCGGACGCGCTGGCGCTGGCGCCGCTGACGCAACGCATCGCCTATCTGGAGGAAGGCGACTGGGTCGCGATCACGCGCGAAGGTGTCGAGATCTATGACCGCGACAATGCGCGCGTGGAGCGCCCGATCGTCAATTCGGGGGCGTCGGGGCAGCTGATCGACAAGGGCAATCATCGCCACTTCATGCAGAAGGAGATCTACGAGCAGCCGGTGGTGGTGGCGCAGACGCTGCGATCGTACCTCCGGCCGCTCGAGGCGCAGGTCGCGCTGCCCGACATGGAGTTCGACCTGTCGACCGTGGAGCGGGTGGTGATCGTCGCCTGCGGGACGGCGAGCTATGTCGGCATGATCGGAAAATATTGGATCGAGGGGTTGGCCCGCGTGCCGGTCGAGGTCGATGTGGCGAGCGAGTATCGCTACCGTGATCCGGTCCTGCTGCCCAACACGCTTGGGCTGGTGATCTCCCAGTCCGGCGAGACGGCGGATACGCTGGCGGCGCTACGGCACATGAAGGCGGCGGGGGTGACCACGGGCGGGATCATCAACGTTCCGACCAGTTCGATGGCGCGCGAAGTGGACCTGCTGCTGCCGACCCACGCGGGGCCGGAGATCGGCGTCGCATCCACCAAGGCCTTCACCTGCCAGTTGGCGGTGATGGCGGCGCTGGCGACCAACCTGGCGCGGGCCAAGGGCCGGCTGGCAGACGAGGCCGACGTGGTGGGCCATCTGCAGCAGGTGCCCGAGGCGATGAGCGCGGCGCTGGCGCATGACGAGGAGATCGAGGCGATGGCGCCGAAGATCGCCGCGGCGCGCGACGTGCTGTACCTGGGGCGCGGGCCCGAATTCCCGCTCGCGCTGGAAGGCGCACTGAAGCTCAAGGAAATCAGCTACATCCATGCGGAAGGTTATGCGTCGGGTGAGATGAAGCACGGGCCGATCGCACTGATCGACGATGCCGTGCCGCTGATCGTGATCGCGCCGTCGGGCCCGCTGTTCGACAAGACGGTCAGCAACATGCAGGAGGCGCAGGCACGCGGCGCGCAGGTGGTGCTGGTCTCCGACGCGGAAGGGATTGCGCAGGCCGGTGAGAACACCATTGCGACCATCGAGATGCCCAAGGTGCATCCGCTGATCGCGCCGCTGGTCTATGCCGTGCCGGTGCAGCTTCTGGCCTCTCACGTCGCGGTGGTGAAGGGCACGGACGTTGACCAGCCGCGCAATCTCGCGAAGTCGGTGACGGTCGAATAGGGGGCGCATGGCCCCCTAGAGTAGGCCGCTCAGTCGAAGCCGCGTTCCAGGAACCGTTCGGCGAGGGCACAATGCATGGCAATGCCGTTGGCCATCACCGATTCCGCGATCGTCATCTTCACATTGTGCAGCGGCGGATTGGTGCGCGGATCGCTGCCTTCGGGCGCGACGCCGATGAACGCCATGGCGCCGGGAATGTCGCGCAGCACGTAGGAGAAATCCTCACCGCCCATCATCGGCGCGGGCATTGTCGACCAGCCCCGACCCGCCGAGATGGTGCCGGCGAGATCGCGCATCATCGCCGTGGCGCGCGGATCGCAATAGGTGACGGGATAGCCTTCGTCGATATCGGTCTCGGCGACGCAGCCGTGCGCGGCGGCAATGTCGCGGGCGATGCGGTGGAAGGCCGCGCGCGCAGCTTCGCGCGTGTCGTTCGACAAGGTGCGCAGCGTGCCCATCAGCTTCACGGCGTCGGGAATGATATTGTGGCTGCTGCCGGCGTGAATCTGCGTGATCGTCAGCACCGCCGGGTCGGCCACCGGGATGCGGCGGGCGACGAAGGTCTGCAGCGCAGTGACGATCTCGCACGCCACGGGGATCGGATCGATGCAATCGTGCGGCATGGCGGCGTGCCCGCCCTTGCCACGGATCGCGGCGATCAGCGTATCGGTGGAGGCGAGCAGCGGACCTTCGCGGCCGACGAACGTACCGGCCGGTGCATTGGGCGTGATGTGCAGCGCAAAGGCGGCATCGGGACGCACGATATGCAGGAGGCCGTCGTCGATCATGTGCCGCGCGCCGTGGTGCCCTTCCTCGCCGGGCTGGAACATGAAGACGATGGTGCCGGGGATGTCATCCTTGCGCGCACACAGCGCCCGGGCGGCCCCCGCCAGCATCGCCGAATGGGCATCATGGCCGCACGCGTGCATCGCGCCGGGGATGGTGGAGGCGAAATCGAGGCCGGTATCCTCCGTCAGCGGCAGCGCGTCCATGTCGCCGCGAAGCAGCACGGTGCGGGTGTTGTCGCCCGGCCGAGCCCGGCCGCCGCGCAGGATCGCGACGAACCCGGTCGTCGACCGGCTGTCGTGTATCTCCAGGGGAAGACCGGCCAGCGCCGCCTTCAGCTTTTCCGTTGTCCGGGGGCAGTGGAGCCCGATTTCCGGCTCGGCATGGATCGCACGGCGCAGCGCGATCGTGTCGGCAAGTTCGGCGGCACCGGCGGCGGTCCAGTCCTTGCGGGCGAGGGAGGCGTTCATAGGCAATCCTTTCGATCCCGCCAGCTTACGGCCAAACGGGCGCTACGCGAAGACCGCCACCGACTGCATCTGTTCCGCGACCATCTCACCGGCGCTGTTCCAGATGCCCATCTGTTGCGACGAACTGCCCGCCTTGGCGTAATCCGCATTGGAACGCAGCAGCCACCAGCCGTCCTGCGTTGACGGCGAGGGGCCGAGGACATTGAGGATCCACGTCATCGAGCTCATCGGCACGTTGCGTCCCAGCAGGCGCAGCGCGGCAGGAGGCAGGCAATCGCCGACCGCCAGCAGCTCGACCATCGGATCGAGCCCCTCGCGCTCGTTGAGCCGGGTCCAGCGCAGCCATTCGGCAGGGCCGAGGTTCGGGCCATCGCGACGATCGAGGAACTCGAAATTCTGGGTGAAGGCGACGTGCGCGTTGCCCTTGAAGGTCTGTTCGTCCGGGCCGGGCTTCGGGAAATCCGGCACCGTGGTGGTCGCATAATCGATCTCGCTATCGATCGCGCGCATGAAGACGAAGGTGCAGCGCAGGCCGAGCCCCGCCTCGCTTTCGATATCGGCCTGGATGAAGGCGGCGTTCTTACCGCGGCGCAGGCGATGCGCGGTGACCATGATGGGGCCGGCGAGCGGGCCGATGAAGCTGACCTGGGCGGAGCGCAGCGGCGGCAGGTCTTCATCCGACTGCATCGCGCAGTGGAGCGCGATCGCGGCGGAGAGGCCGCCGTAGCCGGTGCGGCCCTGCAGCCAGCCGTCAGGGATCTCGCCGCGCCAGCCCGGGCCGTCGCCGAGCGGCGTCAAGCCGTCCAGAATCTGTTTCAGGCTGGTCATGCATCCTCCCCCTGGTATTCGCCGGCGGCGAGCCGGTCGCGCAATTCACGCTTCAAGACCTTGCCGATCGCGCTGCGCGGCAGTTCGTCGGCGACATAGAGCTTCGACAGCCGCTGCGTCTTGCCGAGCGTGGCGTTGACGGCGGTCCGCACCTCTTCGGCGCTGTCGGTGGCGCCGTCGCGCGGCACGTAGAAGCCGACCGGCGTCTCACCCCATTCGTCGCTGGGCACCCCCACGACCGTGCAGTCGGCGACGGCCGGATGCTGTGCCAGGACCGCTTCGAGATCGGACGGGTAGATGTTGAAGCCGCCCGAGATGATCATGTCCTTCTTGCGATCCATCAGGATCAGGAAGCCATCCTCATCGAGCCGGCCGACATCCCCATGGCGGATGAAGCGGTTGCCGTCCGCATCGTAATATTCGGCCTCCCGCGTGGCGCCTTCGCGACGGTGATAGCCGGTCATCATGGTGGGCGATCGGCCGACGATTTCACCCATCTGGCCGGGTGGTACGGGCCGATCGTCCTCATCGAGCAGCAGCGCTTCGTGCCCGGGGATCAGCTGGCCGACGGTGTGGAGCTTGTCCGGATGTTCATCGGCCACGAGGACGAACGAGGCGCCGCCTTCGGTCATGCCGTAATATTCGACGAGCTTGCCCGGCCAGCGACCCAGGATGTCGCGCTTCAGCTCGGCCTTGAAGGGGGCGGAGGTGCAGGTCTTGAAGCGGAACGCCGACAGGTCGAAGCGGTCGAAATCCGGCAACGCCATGATGCGTTGATACTGGACGGGCACGAGCATCGTGTGAGTCGCGCGATAACGCTCGGCCAGCTCGAGATAGCGATGCGCGTCGAACTTCTTCATCAGCACGACCGTGCCGCCCCAGGCGAGCGTGGGAAGGAAGCTGACCAAGGTGGTGTTGGAATAGAGCGGCGTGGACAGCAAGGTAACGGCGGTATCGAACCCGGCGTTGGCGTTGCGTGACAGATGCTGCCAGCGCATCGCATGGCTTTGCACGATCCCCTTCGGCAAGCCGGTGGTGCCGGAGGAATAGATGATGTTGAAGCCATCCTCCGGCCCGATCTCGACGGGCGTCGGCTTGGCGCCGTCGGGAGCGAGCCAGGCGTCCAGATCCTCCAGCATGACGACACGCGCGGCGAGCGTCTGATCCTTCAGCGCCTCCGCATTGGCGGCGTCGAGGAACACCAGGTTCGCGCCGCTGTCGGCGACCATGCCGGCGATCTGCTCCGGCGTTGCCGAGGGCTGGATCGGGGCCGCGACGGAACCCGCACGCAGCGCTGCAAGGAAAATGACGGCCTGAGCGACGCTGGGATAGCTGACCATCGCGACGGCTTGTCCCGGCCCGGTGCCGTCGCGCTGGAGAGCGGCAGCGGCGCGGTCCATGGCTGTATCAAGCTCGGCATAAGTGATCTGTGCGTCGCCATCGGCGATCGCGAGCTTGGCCGGTTGCACGGTGGCGTGGCGGCGGATCAGGTCCGGCAATGTCCCGAACGGCTGGGCGAGCAGGTCTTCAACTCTCTCCATGATTCACGCGCTAGCCGCGACGCCCGGTGAATGCCATACGCGATCTTCGAAAATTGAAAGGACGTTCAATGGACGGAGGGGTTGCCATCGTCACCGGTGGCGGAACGGGGATCGGCGCGGCGGTGGTGCGTCGGCTGGCGGCGCGGGGCGTGCGCAGCGTGATCAACTTTGCGCACAGCCGCGACGAGGCGGAGGCGCTGGCCGCCGAGGTGGCGAACGGCTCGATCGCGGTGCAGGCGGACATTGCGGATGACGCGGCGTGCCGATCGCTGGCGAGCGCGGCGGTCGACACGTTCGGACGGCTCGACTTCCTGGTCAACAATGCCGGGCGCACGAAGCATGTCCAGCATGAGGATCTCGATGGGCTCGACGCCGAGGATTTCGTCGACATCTATCGGCTGAACACGATTGCCGCGTTTCAGATGGTGCGGGCGTGCGCGCCAGCGATGCGCGAAGGGCCGATGAGCGCGGTGGTGAACGTCGCGTCGATCGCGGGGATTCATGGCGTGGGATCGTCAGTCGCTTACGCGGCATCCAAGGGCGCGATGCTGACGATGACGCAGAGCCTCGCGCGGGTGCTGGCGCCGGCGATCCGGGTGAATGCGGTGGCGCCGGGCTATGTCGGGACGAGCTGGTTCGAGCGGTCGCTGGGCGTCGAGGGCAAGAAGAAGCTTGATGCGAGCGTGGCGAAGCGCACGCCGATGGCGATGGCGCCGCAGGCGGAGGATATCGCCGGGCCGATCGTGATGCTGCTCGATCCCGCGGGGCGGGCAATTACGGGGGAGACGTGGCGCGTGGACGCCGGATTTCACCTCGACACCGGCGGGAGTCGGCGGCCGGGGCGGGAGTGATCTTATCCCCCTTCCGCGGCGGGAGCGGCGCCGCATATTCCTCTCCCGCTTGGGGGAGGGGCTAGGGGAGGTGTGGTCCTCAGGCGGCGGGGTTTGTTGACAGGCCCTCCCCCAACCCCTCCCGCAAGCGGGAGGGGAGAAAGAATGGGCCCCTCCCGCAAACGGGGGGGTAGAAAGAAGGCGTCCCTCCCGCGAGCGGGCGGGGCGTGGAAGATACATCAACGCCCCGTGTTGGCCGTCTGGCCGAACAGCACCTTTTTCGCTTCCTCGCTCATCGGCGCCTGCTGCGGGTTCACTTCCTTGCCCTTGGCATAGGCGCGCTGCGTAGCCGGGCGCGCTCTGATCGCGGCGTGCCAGCGGGCCAGGTTGGGGAAGTCGGCCAGATCCTGGCCCTGCGCTTCGGGGATGATCCAGGGATAGCTTGCCATGTCGGCGATCGAATAGTCAGCGCCGGCGACGAATTCCCGGTCCGCCAGGCGTCGATCAAGCACCCCGTAGAGACGATTGGTTTCCTTGAGATAGCGGTCGATCGCGTAGGGGATCTTTTCGGGTGCGTAATTGCGGAAGTGGTGGTTCTGGCCGAGCATGGGCCCAAGACCGCCCATCTGCCACATCAGCCACTGGTTGATCTCGGCGCGGGTGCGGACGTCATCGCCGCCGAACTTGCCGGTCTTCTCGGCGAGATAGAGCAGGATCGCGCCGGATTCGAAGATCGAAATGGGTGCGCCGCCGTCTGCGGGGGCGTGATCGACGATTGCGGGCATGCGGTTGTTGGGCGCGATCTGGAGGAAATCGGGCTTGAACTGCTCGCCAGTGCCGATGTTGACGGGCTTGATCGTGTAATCGAGGTCGGTCTCCTCGAGGAATAGCGTGATCTTGTGGCCATTGGGCGTCGGCCAATAGTGCAGGTCGATCATGGAACCTCCCGTGATGTCACGCCGCAGATGGGTGGGCGCGGCAGTTCAGGCAAGCTTGCCGGGGCGCAGGACGACGCCGAACAGGAAGATCGCAAAGGTGACGACGCAGAGGAGTGAGGCGAGCAGGAAGGCGCCGCCGGGCTCGCCGCGTTCGGTGCCGAAGGCGAGCGCCTGGGTCATGGCGAGCGGGCCGACAATCGCCGCCACGCTGGCGAGGCTTGCCAAGCCGCCCTGCAGCGCGCCCTGATTCGAGGCATCGACACGGCGCGAGAGGATGGCGTTGACCGAGGGAAAGACGAGACCGGTCAGCGCACCGGCGGCGATCAGCGCGTACACCTGCCATCCTTCGCGAGCGACCACATAGCCGCCGAAGACGAAGGCGCCCGCGGCGAGGCCGATCAGCACCGTGCGCTCCTCGCCGAAGCGCTTGATCGCGGGCCCGATCAGCAGGATCTGCGCCGCCATCATCGACACGCCGGAGGCGGCGAGCGACCAGCCGATCGCCCTGCTATCCCAACCCAAAGCGATCTCGCCGAAGAAAGCCCAGGTGGAGGGATAGACCATATGGGCGATCTGCCAGACCAGCGCGCCGGCGAGCAGGGCGGTGGCGCCGCCGGCGTGGAACAGCGGGGCGAAGGCGCCGATCGCATTGGCGCGCGCCCAGGCGAACGGACGGCGCTTCTCCGGCGCGAGCGTTTCGGGCAGCAGGGCGAGCACCAGGGCGGCGTTGCAAAAGGCCAGCGCGGCGGCGGCGATGAACGGCGCACGGGCCCCGAGATCGGCGAGCAGGCCGCCAACCGCCGGCCCCAGGATGAAGCCGCCGCCGAACGCCGCGCCGAGGAGCCCGAACGCCTGCCCGCGCTGCTCGGGCGGCGTGACGTCGGCGATCACTGCATTGGCGGGGCCGTAGGTCGCCCCGGCGATGCCGGCGATCGCGCGGCCCAGGAACAGCCAGGCGAGCGTTGGAGCGAAGGCCATCAGCGCATAGTCCACGCCGAAGCAAAGGAGACTGATCAGCAGCACGCGGCGCCGCCCGAACCGGTCCGACAGACTGCCGATCACCGGCCCGGCGAAGAAGTGGGTGACGGCATAAACCGCAAGCAGATAGCCGCCGATGCGCGTCGCCTCCGCCAGCCCGACGCGGCCGAGTTCGGCGATGAGCGACGGCAATACCGGAAGCACGATGCCGAAGCCGATCGAATCGATCAGCATCGCGATCAGCGCGATGGGAACGGCACGGTGGTGAAATCGCATCGCTTGGGCTCCCCCTGTGTGCTGATTAGCCGAAGCGCGTGCGCTTGTCTCTTTGCATCGCCGATGAAACCGGCCTATGGAGCGCCATACCCGATATTCAGATTCGGTTTCGGAGACACGATTGATGGCCAGCGCCGCCGAGCTTGACCGCCCCGCCGACACCACCGAGGGCTTCCGCCAGGAGGCGCGCGCGTGGCTCGAGGCGAATTTCCCGCAGAGCCTGCGCGGCAAGGACAATGCGATGTCCGCCGTCGACGGCCCGACCGAGGAGACCGCGGAGCAGAAGGCGTGGCGCGAGGCGATGGGCGCCAAGGGCTGGGGCGTGCCGACCTGGCCGGCCGAGTTCGGCGGCGGCGGGCTGACGCGCGAGCAGGCCCGCATCCTCGGCGAGGAGATGGCCCGGATCGGTGCATGGAACCCGATCGGCGGCATGGGTGTGATGATGTTCGGCCCGACGCTGCTCGAAT
>JBELMF010000124.1:0-10896 GCA_042096015.1 Sphingomonas sp. | reverse complement strand
CGGAGAGCGTGTGTCCCCTTCTACGGTGCTGGGAGCGACGGTCATCGTCGCGGCGTGCGTGTTTGCTGCGCGGCGCGGCACATCCATGCCCGCAGCCGGAGCGATCGCGCCGTGACTCCGGCGATCCGGCCCGCCGTACCGGATGATGTTCCGGCGATATTGGGCTTCATCCGCGACCTCGCCCTGTTCGAGCGCGAACCCGATGCGGTGGAGGCGACGGAGCCGATGCTGCACGCGGCCTTGTTCGGTCCCGATCCCGCCGCGGAGGTGCTGATCGCCACGCGGTTCGAGGCGCTGATCGGCTTTGCCCTGTTCTTCCACACCTTCTCCACCTGGAAGGGACGCCGGGGATTGTGGCTGGAGGACCTGTATGTCACCCCGGAGGCGCGCGGCTCCGGCGTGGGGGCGGCGTTGCTGGCCGCTTTGGCCGGGATCGCGCTCGATCGGGGCTGTGCGCGCTTCGAGTGGACGGTGTTGGACTGGAACACGCCGGCCATCGAATTCTACCGGGCCAGGGGAGCGGTCGCGCAGGATGAATGGACCGTGCAGCGCGTATCGGGCGATGCGCTCCGCACGCTTGCTGGG
Source organism: Sphingomonas sp. (assembly GCA_042096015.1). GTDB lineage: Bacteria > Pseudomonadota > Alphaproteobacteria > Sphingomonadales > Sphingomonadaceae > Sphingomonas. The sequence goes on along the minus strand of JBELMF010000124.1, from coordinate 10,311 downwards.
AGGCAGTGATGGCTTGGGTCTGGTTGCTGACGGGCGGGCTGTTCGAGGTGGGCTTCACCACCTGCCTGCGTCATGTCGACGGTTTCCGCCACCTCGGCTGGACCGCCGGCTTCCTCATCAGCGTCACGTTGTCGATGGGCTTGCTGGAGCTTGCCTCGCGATCGATCACCATGGGCACGGCTTATGCCGTGTGGGGCGGGATCGGCGCACTGGGCACGGTGCTGGTGGGCATTGCCTTCTACGGCGAGCCGGTGACCCCGGTGCGGATCGCGCTGATCCTGGGGGTGGTGCTGTGCATCGCGGGGCTCAAGCTCACCGCGCAATAAGGCGTGCGGTCGATCACCGGTCGCCGGGCAGAGAATGAGGGCCGGGCAGTCCCGCCGAATAGCCGCTCCGCAGCACTGCCCCGATCCACCCTCTCCCCCGAAGGGGAGAGGCTCGTTCGGTCACGCGATCAGGCGCGACCGGGCACGTCGTGGTCGTGCGGCTCCTCGCCCTTCGACTTGGCGTCATTGTAGCGGTCGATCGCTTCCATAGTGATGCGGCGCGCCTCGTCGGCATCGCCCCAGGTGCCGATGCGCACCCACTTTTTCTTTTCCAGATCCTTATAGTGGGTGAAGAAATGCTCGATCTGCTCGAACACGATTTCGGGCAGATCGTGCTTCTCGCCGACCTTGGAATAATAGGGGAACGTCTGGTCGACCGGTACGCAGACCAGCTTCTCGTCGCCGCCGGCCTCGTCCTCGAGGTTCAGCACCGCGATCGGGCGGGCGCGCACGACGCAGCCGGGGATGAACGGCGAGCGCGACACCACCAGCGCGTCGAGCGGATCGCCGTCGGGCGACAGGGTGTGCGGCACGAAGCCGTAGTTCGCCGGATAGCGCATCGGCGTGTGCAGGATGCGATCGACGAACAATGCGCCCGACGCCTTGTCGAACTCGTACTTCACCGGCTCGCCGCCGGTCGGCACTTCGATGATGACATTCAGGCTGTGCGGCGGGTTGTCGCCAGTCGGCACCATGTCGATGCGCATGAATTTCCCTTTCGTTGACGGTGAAATCGTGTGCCGCGGATCAACGCGGCGCGAGCAAGCGATCCAATCCGGCCTCTCCGGTGCCGTTCTTTTCGAGCCGCGGGTAGCGCAGCCCGCCATGCCAGTCGAGCGCGACTTGGCGATAGCGCTCGCCGTCCTTCACCCAGAGCTGGACCGGCGTCGTGCCGTCCTTCGCCGCGCGGATCGCGTCCTTCAGGCGATCGTCGGTATAGCTCAGCCCGGCGACCGACACGATCGTGGTGCCCACCGTCAGCCCGGCATCGAACGCCGGCGACCCCCAGGTGACCGAGGTGATTTCCGCGCCCGACCCGACGACGAAGCCGCCGGAATAGGTAAGGTCCGTGATCTTGCGGGTCTTTTCGTTGGCCTTGAACGAGGGTGTCGGCTGATCGGTATAGACCAGGCGATAGCCGTTGCGCTCGAAGCCCGATAGCGGCGCGCCCTTGGCATGTTCGGTCAGCCGCTGGGTCAGCAGCCCGCGCCAGTCGTAAGGCTGGATCGTCTCCAGCGTGCCGACGACATCGTCGAAGGTGTAGGTCAGCTCGCCCCAGTCGCCATCCCGCACCCCGAAGAAGGCACGCGCGAAATCGTCGATCGATTTCTTGCCGCCCGACAGCTCGCGCAGCCGCGAATCGACCTCTAGCCAGACCAGCAGGCCTTCGTTGTAATAATCCTCGCTGCGCTGCCAGCTCGACCAGCCCTTCGGCCGGCGCGCGGAGATGATCGGATCGTTGGTGGTATCGATCAGGTCGCGCCACTGCCGCGCCGGCTGGCTGTCATACAGCGCGCCGATCGCGGCGAGCTGGTCCAGCGTGTCCTGCTTGGAGACGAGCCCCGAACGCGCCTGGAGCACATAGCCCCAGAATTGCGTCTGCCCTTCATACACCCACAGCATCGAATTGCGCATCGGCATGCGGAAATCGGGTGTCCACAGGTCGGCGCCGCGGCGGAACTTGCCGTTCCAGCTGTGCGTGTATTCGTGCGGCAGCAGGTTGCGGCGGCCGGGGCCGTCGTCCCATTTGGTGAAATAGCCTGGCGTGACGCCATTCTCGCTCGACCGGTGATGTTCCAGCCCGATCCCGCCGAGATTGTCGGTGATCGAGAGCAGGAACGTGTAATCGTCGTAATGCTGGGCGCCGAAGGTCTTCACCGCCTGGTCGACGAGTCTTTTGTGCGCATCGATCTGCGCCGGGGTCGCCGCCAGCTCGGCCGGGGTGTCGGCATAGACGGCCAGCTTCACCCGATCGCTGAGCGGCCAGGTCTTGCCGTAACGCCCCGCCAGGATCGGCGAATCGACCAGGATCTCGTAATTGGTCCGATCATAGACATAGGTCGATCCGCTCGCCTTCGCCGGCAGCGCGCCCGCGGCGGTCCAGCCGGACGGATATTTCACCGTCATCTGGATCGGGATCTGCCGGGTGAAATAACCGGCCGGATAGAGGCTCACCGAATTGGGCTGCAGGCTCAGCATCTCGGGCGTCATCACGATGCGGCCCTGGTCGCTCTGCGTCGCGGAGATGAACTGGAAGCTGGCCTCGATCGTCTTCGCACCCGCCGGCACGTCGAGGTGGAAGGCATAGACGTCCACCGGATCGCGCGTCCACGGGATCACCGTGCCGCCGGCCTTGAAGACGAGGCCCGCCAGCTTCTCGATCTGCCCGCGCGGGGCGTGGTTGCCCGGCAGCCAGGCAGGAAACAGCAGCACGGTGTGGCCCGGCTGCGCGACGGGGATCGTCTCCGTCACCCGAAAGATGCCGCGCTCCGTGTCGGTGGCGTCGACGTTCAGCGTGATCGTGCCGGGATAGGGCCGGTCGACCGCGGCCGGGATCGTATCGACGATCGGCAGCGGCTGCGGGGCTGTGTTGCCGGTGGGAACCTGGGCAGCGGCGCCGGAGAGGAAGAGCGGGGCGGCGGAGGCGAGCAGGGCGCTCGCGAGGGCGATACGGTGCATGGGCTGCCGTGCTAGCGGTGCGCCGCCGCAACCTCAATGGCTTGCGCGAACCCGGCGGGTTGGTGGCCGCAACCATGCACCCGGACTTTCCGTCATCCCGGACTTGATCCGGGATCCAACCATCCGCGAACGCTGCCGCCTGTTGAGTCAGACGCGGGCGCCACCCACCCTCCGTCATGCCGGGACGAGCCCAGCATGACGGACGTGGATAAGCGATGCTTTGACACTATTCCTGCCCTCGCGGCGCCATGGATCCCGGCTCAAGGCCGGGATGACGGCCCGCATCCACCACCCACATTGCCCCTTAACGAACCGCGCCCTAGATGCGGCCGCGATGGCCCGTATCCAGACCCCCAATCGCGTGCGCGGCACGCAGGACATCTTCGGTGAGCAGCAGCGCCGCTTCGCCCACGTCCTCGACACCTTCGATCGCGTCCGTAAGCTCTACTGCTTCCAGCGCGTGGAAATCCCGATGTTCGAGGACACGCAGGTCTTCGCCCGCTCGATCGGCGAGACCACCGATGTCGTGTCCAAGGAAATGTACACCTTCCCCGATCGCGGCGGCGATTCGCTGACGCTGCGGCCGGAATTCACCGCCGGCATCGCGCGCGCCTATCTGACGGAAGGGTGGCAGCAGTTCGCGCCGCTCAAGCTCGCGACCAGCGGCGCGGTGTTCCGCTATGAGCGCCCGCAAAAGGGCCGCTATCGCCAGTTCCACCAGATCGACGCCGAGATCCTCGGCGCACCCGAGCCCGCCGCCGACGTCGAGCTGCTGACGCTCGCCGACCAGTTGCTCCACGAACTCGGCATCGCCGACGGCGTGACGCTCCAGCTCAATACGCTCGGTGATGCGGAGACGCGCGACGCGTGGCGCGCTGCTTTGGTCGCGCATTTCGAGGCGCATCGCGGCGAGCTGTCCGAAGACAGCCTCGCCCGCCTCGACAAGAACCCGCTGCGTATCCTCGATTCCAAGGACCCGCGCGATCGGCCGATCGCCGACGCCGCGCCGGGGATCGACGATTTCCTCACCGCCGAGGCTCGCGCATTCTTCGACGCGGTAACCGCCGGGCTCGATGCAGCCGGGGTGAAGTGGACCCGCAACGACCGCCTCGTGCGCGGCCTAGATTATTACCGCCACACCGCCTTCGAGTTCGTCACCGACCGGCTCGGCGCGCAGGGCACGGTGCTGGCCGGCGGGCGCTACGACGGGCTAGTCGAGAGCCTCGGTGGCCCGGCCACGGCGGGCGTTGGCTGGGCGGCGGGCGTCGAGCGGCTGATGGCCCTCGCAGAGCTGAACGATGATGATCGGCCGGACGTCGGCTTGATCGATGAGAGTGGCCGTTCCGAAGGGGAGCTCATAAGAATCGCTGCTGCGTTACGACGATCGAATATTTCTTGCGCGGGCCCCTTCAAGGGCAAGCCGAAGAGGCAATTCGAGCTTGCTCAAAAAGCCCGTGTTCGCGCGAGATTTAATCTTCGGCGCTGGGAGCCGAACGACGTTTTGTCGCCAGAGGCGGTTGCAGCTGATGACGCAGCAATCGTAACAATCCGGTACTCAGTGGATGCGGACATCGATTCAAATTTGACAGCGCGGATCTATAAAGCTCTGGAGGGCGTGTTCGAAGTAAGTCGGTTAGCCGGCTCCGAGGGCATGGCGCTGTTGCGATCAAAGATCGCCGAATGACCGCCATCTCGCTCGATCGCATCCGCCAGATCGAGGCGCGGCGCGACGAACTCGCCGCGCAGATGGCGACCGGTGACCTCCCCGGCGACCGCTTCGTCGCGGTGTCCAAGGAATATGCCGAGCTCGAACCCGTCGCGCAGGCCGCGGCCGAGGTGCGCCGGCTGCGGCAGGAGGCGGAAAGCCTCGCGCACATGACCGGCGACGGCGACGCCGAGTTGCGCGCCATGGCCGAGGAGGAATTGCGCGAGAACCGCACTGCGCTCGAAGCGGCCGATCGCCGCCTCGCGCTGGCCCTGCTCCCGCGCGATGCGGCCGACGAACGCTCGGCGATGCTAGAGGTCCGCGCCGGCACCGGCGGCGACGAGGCGGCGCTGTTCGCGGGCGACCTGTTCCGCATGTACCAGCGCTATGCCGAAGGGCAGGGCTGGCGCGTCGAGCTGATCTCCGCGTCGGACAGCGACGCCGGCGGCTACAAGGAAGTCGTCGCCAGCGTCACGGGGCAGGGCGTGTTTGCCAAATTGAAGTTCGAGAGCGGCGTCCATCGCGTCCAGCGCGTACCCGTCACCGAAAGCGGCGGCCGCATCCACACTTCGGCCGCGACGGTCGCGGTGCTGCCCGAGGCGGAGGAGGTCGACGTGCAGATCGATGACAAGGATCTGCGCATCGACATCTATCGCTCGTCCGGTCCCGGCGGCCAGTCGGTCAACACCACCGATTCCGCGGTGCGTATCGTCCACATCCCGACCGGCCTCACCGTGATCCAGCAGGACGAGAAGTCGCAGCACAAGAACAAGGCCAAGGCGCTGAAAGTCCTGCGTACCCGCCTCTACGAGATGGAGCGCGAACGCCTCCACGCCGAGCGGGCCGGCGCGCGCAAGTCGATGGTCGGCAGCGGCGACCGCTCCGAGCGCATCCGCACCTACAATTTCCCGCAAGGGCGGGTGACGGATCACCGCATCAACCTGACGCTGCATCGCCTGCCCGAAATCTTGGCGGGTGACATGGACGAGCTGATCGGTGCCCTCATCGCCGAGGACGAGGCCGAGCGGCTGGCGACGCTGGATGGCTAAGTCCCCCTCCCGCTTGCGGGAGGGGCTAGGGGAGGGCATGTCCCCGAATACCACCGCCGAGACAGGCCCTCCCCCAACCCCTCCCGCAAGCGGGAGGGGGGAAGCCCGGCAGGCCCTCACCGCCGCCGCCACCCGCTTCGCCGTCTCCGACACCCCCCGTCTCGATGCCGAGCTGCTCCTCGCCCACGCGCTCGGCATCCCCCGCGAGCGCCTGCTCCTCACCCTCGCCGACCAGCCCGTGCCTCCAACCTTCGAGCAGCTCGTGGAGCGCCGCGCCAATCACGAACCGGTCGCGTACATCACCGGCACCCGCGCCTTTTGGACGATCGACCTCCACGTCGCGCCCGGCGTCCTGATCCCCCGTCCGGACAGCGAGACGCTGATCGAGGCCGCGGTGGATCATTTCGCCGGCACGCCGGGGCCCCGCACGGTCCTGGACCTCGGCACCGGCTCCGGCGCATTGCTGCTTGCCGCGCTGGATCACTGGCCGGCTGCAACCGGCACCGGCATCGATGCCTCGCCGGCCGCGCTTTCCATCGCGCAGGCCAATGCCGATCGGATTGCGCCGGGAAGAGCGCGGGTCGTCGCCGGTGACTGGCAGGGAACCGGGGAGCGCTACGATCTGGTGCTCTGCAATCCTCCCTATGTCGCCGATGGTGCCGTCCTGATGCCCGATGTTGCCGGCTACGAACCCGCCTCGGCGCTCTACGCCGGCCCGGATGGCCTCGACGATTACCGCCTCCTCGCCCCGCTGATCGCCGCGCAGATCGCCCCCGGCGGCGTCGCCTGCATTGAGATCGGCGCCGACCAGCGCGAGACGGCCGGGGGGCTGTTTGCAGCCCAGGGGCTTGCCGTCTCCTGCCGCCGGGACCTGGCGGGGCGCGACCGTTGCCTTGTCGTCAAGCCTTGAATCGGCACCACTTCGACACAATATTTCTCTTTGAGAAACCCGACGCACCGGCTATGGCCGCGGCAGGGGCACGCAAAATCAACATTTTTGGTTGAATTTGGGCGGGTAGCCCACCCTTCGTCATCAGCCGCTGCAGTCCGGCGGCCGTGGCAGGCCTTGGAGGTGCGGCGCGATTTTGCGCCTATCCGCCCGGGCCGGGGAATGTTGCACCGATTGTTCCGGGAGCAAGGCCGTTTTTGGTTTGAGGACGAGGACAGTAATTTGATCAATAACCGTCAGAACGGTCGCCGTCGCGGTCGTGGTGGGCAGCGTTCGCAGGGCAGCAGCCAGGGTCAGCGCGATAACGGCAACCGGATCGACAGCCGCGCCCGGGGCAACGCCAGCCAGCTTCACGAGAAGTACAAGAACATGGCGGCCGACGCGCAGCGCCAGGGCGATCGCGTCAACACCGAATATTATCTCCAGTTCGCGGATCATTATTTTCGCGTGCTGGCGGATCAGCGTGGTCGCTACGAAGACCAGGGCCGCGATCGGCGCCCGCAAAACGACTTCGATGCTGACGACGATTTCGGCGACGAAGGTGAGCCGATCCGCGCCGACGAGCAGAACCGGGGCGGCGACGAGCGCGGCGACCGCGATGGCCGTCAGGACGGGCGCCAGCATGACGGCAATCGCGCCCGCCCCGAGCGCGACGAGAACCAGGATCGCCGCTCACGCTACACGCGAGACACGCGCGGAGACGCCCGTCGGGAAGAGCAGGTCAACAGTAACGTCGACGTGTCGCACCCGGCCGAGATAAAGGACACCGCAGCCCCCGCACAGATGACGTCGCCGGCTGACGCATCGTCCGCAGGTGACGAGGCGCCCGCGCCCAAGCGCCGTGGTCGCCCGCGCAAGGCGCCGGTGGATGGTGGCGAGCAGCTGGGCCTCGATGCCGCCGCACTCCCGCCGTCGATCGGCAGCGAGGGGCCGACCGCCGACACGGCGCCCAAGCCGCGCCGTCGGCGGAGCGCGGCGGTGCCGGCCGAAGCCGAGGCCTGACGCACGCTATCAGCCTGTCGCGGAACGCCATCTCCTGAAGGCGTCTGCACGATAAAGGGCCGGCTCCGCCATGGTGGAGCCGGCCCTTCGCCATGTTGGCTGCGAGAGCACAGGCCTCACTGCGACTCGGCCCGGCCGGCTAATCCTGATGGGATCCGGGGTGATCGAGATTGCGGGGATCGATTGCCTCGTCATGGCCGGTGCCGGACGACAGAAAGGCCAGCCCCATCAACGCACCGGCCATCAGCACCGATCCGGTGACGCCGCCCACCATCGCCACCATCGCCACCCAGCCAAGCGAGCCATAGGCGCGGCCGACCAGCCAGATCGCGAGGATCGAGGCGACCAGGCCCACCAACCCCGACCAGCCGAGCAGCAGGCGGAACCGCCGCCAGGCAAAGCGTGCATATTCAGGGTCATCGAGCCGGCTCATGCTTCCCATCTGGCGTGGAAAGGCGCATTCTTCCAGTCGCAAGGCTCCCCGGCGGCACCGTGCCGTCGGCGGCAGCGAGGCTAAAGGAGAGAGGCGATGACGATCGCGGCCATCCTGCGCGGCAAGGGACATGAGGTGATTTGCGCGGCTCCCGGCGATCCGGTGCGTCAGGCCGTCAACCTGCTGGCGGACCGGCGAATCGGCGCGGTGCCGGTTATGGACGGCGAGCAGGTGGTCGGTATCTTCTCCGAGCGCGATGTGATCTATTGCCTGAAGGACGGCGATACCGGGGTGCTGGACCGGACGGTGCGTGAGGTGATGACAGCGCCGGCGGTCACCGTCACGCCGGAGGATCCGGTGATGGGTGCCCTCTCGCTGATGACAAGGCGGCGCATTCGCCATCTGCCGGTCGTCGACCAGGGGCGTGTCATCGGCTTGGTGTCGATCGGCGATCTGGTCAAATACCGGATCGACCGGGTGGAAGCCGACGCGGAGGCGATGCGCGCTTATATTCAGCAGGCTTGAGCGTTCAGCGGCGGTCGCGGATCAGCGCCCAGGTATCGAACACCAGGTCGCGGGCGAACACCAGCAGCGACAGGACGTAGACGCCCGCACCCGTCGCCACCAGCGCGGCAAGGCGCAGCGCTGGCGACAAGGCGAGGCCCCGATCGACCAGCGCCACCACGATCGCCATCACCATGGCCGCGGCGAGCGACGGTGCCACCGCCCGGGCGACTTCTCCGATCCCGGCCCCGATCACGGGCAGCGATCGCCAGCAGCTGATCGCCAGATACAGCGGGTAGCAAAGGATCCAGGCGGTCGCGAGCCCCGTCACGCCCCATTGCACCCCGATCAGAAAGCCGATCGCCAGGATCGCCGATCCGGTCGCCCCGTTGCGCACTCCGATCCCCGGGCGCCCCAGCGCGTCGCAGGCCGGCGAAAACAGCACCTGCAGCGTCATGAACGGCATGGCGAGCGCGAGCAGACGTACGACCGGCACCGCGGCCGCCCATTTTTCCCCCAGCATTACCAGCACCAGCGGTTCCGCGGTGACGGCAAGCCCCAGGTAGAAAGGCAGTGCCGCGAGCATGACGATGCGCACGCCCTTGATGAAGGCCGCAGCGGTGGCGGCGCGATCGTGCTGGATTCGCGCATAGGCTGAGAAGGCGACTTCGTTGAGCGGCGGAACGAACTTGGAGACGAAGATCTGCGCCAGGAACAGGCTGGTCGTATAGATGCCCAGTTCATGCACCGGGAGCTGGCGCCCGGCGATGAACACGTCGGCCTGGCTCTGCAGGAACCAGAACAGCTGTCCCGCCGCCATCATTCCGCCGAATCGGGCCAGCGTGCCGGCACCGCGGAAGTCGAAGGACGGGCGCATCCATGATCCCGCCGCAATCGTCATCCCGATCGCACGGGTGGCGAACAGGGCCATCGGCGCAATCACCAGCGTCCACACCCCCCAGCCGGAAAAGGCGCCGACGAGCGCCATCCCCGCGCCGGCCATCGACGCGAGGATGTTCACCCGTCCCTGCAGCTTGAAATCCATGCGGCGGCTGAGCAGGGCCTGCGGCAAGGCGATGAACGGCGTGCCGCAATAGATCAGCGCCTGGACACGCAGCACATCGGCAACCTGAGGCTGGCGGTAATAGGCCGCGACCACGGGAGCCAGCGCAACCTGCAGTCCGGCGAGGCCGAGATTGACGACGATCAGCATGCCGAACAGCTGGCGTACTTGTCGGTCCGTCACCTCCTGCTGCTGCACGAGCCCGCTCGCCAGGCCATAGCCGTTCAGCATGTTGAGGAAGGCCATCACCACGCCCGCCATCGCAAATAGACCGTAGTCGCTGGGCGCCAGGATACGGATCACCAGAAAGGTCGACGCCCATTGCACCAGCTGTGCCGCGATCTGGCTGCCGGACCGCCAGATGACCGCGCTGCGCACCTGACTCGCGAACGAGATGGTCTGATTCGTGGTCCCGGTGGGAGCGTTCATGACCGATTCGCTACAATGCGTGCCCTTCCGAGTCAGTTAAAACCCGTGGGAAACTGGGGTTTTTGGGTGTGTGTGTAAGAAAGTTGCAAAAAGTGTTTGACGGTTGGGGGCGGTCCACCTAGATGGGTGTCACCGCAGCGGTGGCCGACACGGTCGCCGCGGTGGTCATCGA
>JBELMF010000123.1:0-11063 GCA_042096015.1 Sphingomonas sp. | reverse complement strand
CCTGGAAGAAGAACGTCATCAGCAGCGTCGCGATATGCGCGCCGTCGACATCGGCGTCGGTCATGATGACGACGCGTTCGTAGCGCAGATTGTCGGGGCGGCATTCTTTGCGCGTGCCGCAGCCCAGCGCCTGGATCAGATCGGCGATTTCCTGATTGGCGAGGATCTTGGCGCTGGTCGCCGACGCGACGTTGAGGATCTTGCCGCGGATCGGCAGGATCGCCTGCGTCTTGCGATCACGCGCCTGCTTGGCGCTGCCGCCGGCGCTGTCGCCCTCGACGATGAACAGCTCGGTTCCGTCGTTGCTGTCGATCGAGCAATCGGTGAGCTTGCCAGGCAGGCGCAGCTTGCGCGAGGAGGTCGCGGTCTTGCGCTTGACCTCGCGCTCGGCCTTGCGGCGTAGGCGATCGTCCATCCGCTCCAGCACATAGCCGAGCAGCGCCCTACCCCGGTCCATGTTCTGGCCGAGCCAGTGATCGAAATGATCGCGCACCGCCTTCTCGACCAGTCCGGCGGCCTCCGGCGAGGTCAGGCGATCCTTGGTCTGCGACTGGAATTGCGGATCGCGGATGAAGACGCTGAGCATCAGCTCGCTGCCGACCATCACGTCGTCGGCGGTCAGCTCCTTAGCGCGCTTGTTGTTGACGAGATCACCGAAGGCACGAAGCCCGCGCACCAGCGCCTGGCGCAGCCCCTGTTCGTGCGTGCCGCCGTCGGGCGTGGGGATGGTGTTGCAGTACCAGCTGTAGCTCCCCTCCGACCACAAGGGCCAGGCGACTGCCCATTCGACGCGGCCGGCCTCCGATGGAAACTCCTGCGAACCCGAAAAGAAATCCGCCGTGGCGCATTCGCGCGTGCCGACCTGCTCGCGCAGGTGATCGGCGAGGCCGCCCGGAAATTGGAACACCGCCTCGGGCGGAGTATCGTCGGCGATCAGCTCCGGCGCGCACTTCCAGCGGATCTCGACGCCGGCGAAAAGGTACGCCTTGGAGCGGGCTAGGCGGTACAGCCGCGCGGGTTTGAACAGCAGTTCCGGCCCGAATATCTCGGTGTCGGGCGTAAAGGCGACCGAGGTGCCGCGCCTGTTGGGCGCCGCGCCGACCGTCTCCAACGGGCCAAGCGTCACGCCCTTAGAGAAGCGCTGGCGATACAGCTGCCGGTCGCGCGCCACCTCCACTACCGTATCGGACGACAGCGCATTGACTACCGAGGCACCGACTCCGTGGAGGCCACCGCTGGTCGCATAGGCCTTGCCCGAGAACTTGCCGCCCGAGTGGAGCGTGGAGAGGATCACCTCCAGCGCGCTCTTGTCGGGGAACTTCGGGTGCGGATCAACCGGCATGCCGCGGCCATTGTCGGTAATGGTAATGCGGTTGCCGACCGCCAGCGTCACCTCAATCCGCGTGGCGTGGCCGGCGACCGCCTCGTCCATGGCATTGTCGAGGATCTCGGCGGCGAGATGGTGCAATGCGCGCTCGTCGGTGCCGCCGACATACATGCCGGGCCGACGGCGGACCGGTTCCAGCCCTTCCAGCACCTCGATCGACGAGGCATCATAATCGGCGCTGGGTGCGGACGCACGGAACAAATCTGGATCGGCCATGATCCCCATATAGCAGCCCTGCCGCGCGCCGCGACCTGTTGCATCAGAGCAACGATTGCCGTTTCATGACAGCCGGCAACCATTCGACACGCATCCTTTTTCGCCAAGCCGCCGTTCCTCGCGCACCCTCGTACCTGTAAAGTGAAAGGTTGCGTATGAAGTACCTGCTGTTCGCCGGCGCTGCCGCCACGCTGGCCACCCCGGCTTTCGCCCAGACAACCACCGACGATCCCGGCTTCTCCGGCGTATATGTGGGTGTGGCGGGCGGTTATGATGCCCAGCCCAACGACGGTGGCTCCCGCATCCTGTTCGACCGCAACCTGGACGGACGGTTTGGTGACACGGTTTCGACCGCCACGGGTGCCGATGCGTTCGGCGCTCCGGTGGGCGGGTTCTGCCACGGTCGCGCATACGGCAGCAACGGGCCGACGAACCCAACCGCACCGGGCGGCTGCCACAAGGATGAAGACGGCTGGGCCTATTATGGCAGGGTCGGCTGGGACTATCAGCGCGGGAATATCGTGATCGGTGCAGTCGGTGAGTTCGGCAAGAGCGAGATCACCGACAGCGTTAGCGCCTTTTCGACCACGCCCGCGTCCTACACCATGACCCGCTCGGTCGATTGGGAAGCAAGCATCCGCGGGCGGCTGGGCTACACGCCGAACAACACCACCTTGTTCTATGGCGCGTTCGGCCCCGGCTATGCCCGCATCGACCGTACGTTCACCACCACCAACACCGCCAACAGCTTCGACGTACGCGGTGATCGCAATCAGTGGGGCATCACCGGCGGTGGCGGCGTTGAGCAGCGGATCGGCCGCAACTTCTCGGTCGGCCTCGAATATATGTTCCATCAGTATGACGACGACGATGCCCGCGTGCGCGCCGGCAACAGCGGCACGACGGCCGCAACCAATCCGTTCCTGCTCGGCAATGCCGGTGGCACCGATTTCCGGCGCAGCGACGATAACTTCCGCTGGCACTCGATCCGCGCCACGGCTGCCTTCCGGTTCTGAAGACTGGAGCGGTGCGATCAGGCGACGAGTACCGCCTGGCGGCACCGCATGCCGGTAACCTGAAGATCGGCCTCTCCGATCCCCACCCCCAACGTCCCGGTCGCCAGCCGCAGCAGGCTGTCGAGCGCCGGCGCGATGGGGGTGACCGCCGCGCCGACCGCCTGGATCAGCGCATCCGCCGGGACGGTGATGCCAAGCAGGGTTCGCGCCCGCAGATCGGCGTGGCTCATCAACGACGCAGCGATCCCGCCGACCGGCGTGCCGCTGGCGATCGTCTTGCGCGTGCGATTGGCGATCTCGGCCTCGCTGAATCGCAGCTTCTGCCATGCTTCCACGCCACCCAGAGAGATGCGGCTGCTGCCGATCAGATCCAGCGCCAACGTATCTACGAGGGTCGCACTGCCGGGCTCCAGCGGCGCGGCGAAATTGCCAAGCTGACTTTCGGTGACGGTACCGATCGCGGCACTGCCGATATCGGTCTTTCCCTCCAGCAACACACTGCGGGTTCCGCCGGCAGGACAGTCGATCGAGCCCAGACGACCTTGAGCGCCGGCGAGTTCAAGGAGGATCGGCAGGTTGATCTGGGCAAGACTACCGATGCCCGGCAGGCTCGAGGGCAGTAGCCTGATCTGCAGGTAAACGCGAGCCTGAGCGGTGCGCACGATGGTGGCACCGGAATCGGTTACCGTGATCCAGGGCGCATGCTGTTGACGTTCCCCGACGGCGAGAATCAGCCTTGTCGAGGCGACGCCATCGATGGCTGTACCAAGATCCACCGCAACCTGACGCTGGTGCGATGCCAGTTGCAGCATCGCTGTGAGGAGCGAAAGCGCGTCGATCTCAGCGATGCCGCGACCGATCGCCGCCTGCGGACCGATGGGTCCGGCGTCGATCAGCGCCGACAAGGGAATGGCTTTGCCGCCTGACACATTGGCGATCGCTCGGATCGCGTCCGCCGCGCCCTGCTGCCCGCTGTCCAGCAGCGACTGGGCCAGTGCTTGCAACAGCCTTGGCAGCGAGACGTGGCTGCCGAGCACTTGATCATAGGACACCGCCGTCAGATCGGCGTTGGTGCGCAAGACCGACAGAAAATCGAACAGATCGACCTGCGCGCCCACCAGCGCGTGATAATCCATCGCCGTCAGCTTCACCTCGCTGCCGGTAAGCGCCGTAAGATAGCCGTTGAGCAGCCCACCGTTGAAGCTCGCGAGGCGCGAACCGACCGAGAAAGAGGCGAAGCGCTGTCGCCGCGCCGTGGCTTGGCGGGCGATCGCGACATCGCGCTCGCCGAAGATCCGCGCGAAGAACGTCGGCGACGTGCTTACCAACTTCACACGTACCGCATCGACCGGCGCCGGGCCCGACGTTCCCGGCTGGAATCGGGCAGCAGGATCGACGGCGAGATCCGGTGCGTAGCGCCCCGGGGCCACGTGCACTTCCACCTCCCGCGGGAAGCCGGATGCCGACACCACCGCCCGGGCGCGTTCGGCCCCGCCGGTCGGCGCGCTGGCTGCCGCAAGCGCCGCCGCATCGGCCATGCCTTGCAGCCGGCGCGTATCGAGCTGTACCGCGCCTAGATCCACTGCGAAAGCCGTGAAGCCCACCAGCACCGGCATCATGCCAGCCACGACCAGCCCGGCACCGGCACGACGATCCCGCAGCAGGCGGCGGATGATCATTCGATCCCGCCCTGCCGGACGACGCCGCGCCGCTCGATGACCGGATCGGGCATCGGCACGACTGCAAGGCGCATGAACTCGTTCGCCGCGGTATCGAGCCGGACCTGCACGGTCACGAGCCCGGCATCCTCCTTCACCGCCACCGCGACCTGCCCGGCCTTCATCGTCGGCAGCTTAGTGATCGCGCGGGCGACGCTGGCATGAGCGAGCGCAGTGCGCTCCGCAGGCGAGAGGCCGGCGATGGTCGCGCGGGCGGCGTCATTCGCCATCTGTTGGGCAGAATGCGCCAAGAGGAAGTACTGGCCGTAACCGAAGATGCCCAGCAGCAGCAGCGTCAGTGCCGGCAGCACCAGTGCGAACTCCATCACCGCAACGGCGCGGCGATCACGACGAAGCGAACGAAACCACACAGCAGCTTACCCCCCTTTCCGAGGGGGTAAGATTAGGAATGTGGTGATTAGGCCGGCGATTACAGTGGGCCGGACTCAGATTACGTCAGTTACGTATCTGCTGTTCTCCAGCAAAAAAGGCCGCGCCGGCGAAATCGGCGCGACCTTTCCAAATTGACAGCGATAGTATGCGATCAGCGCATGCGCGGACCGCCGAAGGGAAGCGGCGGGCTGCGCCGGTCACGCCGCGGCAGCTGTGCCTGATAAGCGTGCCCGCAATGATCGACGCAATACGGGAAACCGGGGTTCACCTTCTCTCCGCAGAAATGAAAGTCCGGCTCGCCAGGATGGCCAAGCGGCCACTTGCACACCTTGTCGCTAAGATCGAGCAGGCTGGTCTTGCCGGCGATCTCGGGTGAGGGCTTGGCCGGAACGAGACGGCGCGGCGGAGCCGGTGCGATCGGCGGCTGCTGTTCGCCCGGCGCCTGGCGCACGAAGCCGCCCGGCCCGACCGAGCGGACCATGCGCTGCGATTCAGGCGAGCGTTCCGGCTCCAGCGGCGTGGTGATGGTGATCGGCTTGGGCGCCGAGACCTGGGTCACGGCCGGCGGCACGTTCGGCGCCACCGGTGCAGGAGCCGGCGCCGGCGGCGGTGCAGGCGGCGGGGGCGGCGGCGCGGCAACCACGGGCTGCGCCTCGACCTTCGCCTCTGTATCCTTGGGAACAACCGGCGACGGGCGGGACTGCAAGCCGAGGCGGTGCGCCTTGCCGATCACCGCGTTGCGGCTGACCCCGCCCAATGCTTCTGCGATCTGGCTGGCCGTCTGGCCACCTTCCCACATCTTGCGCAGCGTTTCGATCCGTTCCTCGGTCCAGGACATCGGCCTTGTCGTTCCTTCATTTCTTTGCGCCGGTTGCAGCAAGCGGCGGCAGCGACTACGCGATCCGGTGATGAGCAGCCATCCCCCAACCAGCCGGAATCAATCATTGGTCAGGAACGCGCCGGGCGTCCCGGCCATCCGGAACGTCAATTGGGGCGGCCTGAGAACCCTATATGTGAAGGAGGTGCGCCGTTTCTTCAAGGTGCAGCTCCAGACGATCTGGGCGCCGGCGATTACGACGCTGCTTTACCTCGTGATCTTCACCGTGGCGCTGGGCGGACGGAGCGCGGTGCACCTTGGCGGCACCACCGTTCAGTTCGCGGATTTCGTGGCACCGGGCCTGATCGTCATGGGCATGCTGAACAATGCCTTCGCCAACGCCAGTTTCTCGCTGCTGGTCGGCAAGATCCAGGGCACGATCGTCGATTATCTCATGCCGCCGCTGTCCACGGCCGAGTTGCTGGCAGCACTGACCGGCGGTGCCGTGACCCGGGCGTTCCTGGTGGGACTCACCGTATGGCTGGCGATGCTGCTGTGGCCGGGCGTAGATGTGATCCCCGCGCATCCGATCGCCGTGTTGTGGTTCGGACTGCTTGGATCGGTGTTCCTGGCGCTGATCGGCGTGCTGACGTCGATCTGGGCCGAAAAGTTCGACCATGCGGCCGCGGTGACGAATTTCGTGGTGGCACCGCTGACGCTGCTGTCGGGTACCTTCTATTCGGTTGATCGCCTGTCACCGGTGTTTCAAGCGATCAGCCATGCAAACCCGTTTTTCTATATCATCTCAGGGTTCCGATACGGCTTCCTGGGCATCGCCGACTCCCCTGTGATGCTCGGGAGCCTGGTGATCCTGGCGATCGACGTGGCGCTGGCAGCGACCTGCTACACGCTGCTGCGGCGTGGGTGGCGGCTGAAGAACTAACGTCATCGAGCCGGCGGCGAGATCAGAAGCCGTCCGGCATGGTCACCGGACCGACGACACGCTGATACTCGCGAACCGCGTAACGATCCGTCATCCCCGCGATATAGTCCGCGATATGGCGACTGAGACCGGGCTCCTCCGAAGGCAGGCTGATCCGCCATTCCGCGGGCAGCGCGGTCGAATTATCGCGGAAGGCGGCAAACAGCCCCGCCACCACCTCGTGCGCGGCGGCGGCGGCCTCAAGCTGGCGCGGGTGATGATACAGGTTCGCGTACATGAACCGCTTCAGGTTGCGCTCGGCCACCCGCATCTCGTCCGAAAATGCGACCAGCGCCTGTCCGGCGGCGCGCACGTCAGCGACGGTCTCAATGCCGGTAGCCTCGATGCGGCGCCTCGTCTCATCGATCAGATCGTTCACCATCACGCCGATCTGGCTGCGCACCAGCTCCCGCGCCTGGCGGCGATTGCTGACCTCCGGGAACAGCATGCGGACCCGATCCCAACCGTCCGCCACCAGCGGCACCGCCAGCAGTTGATCGACGCACAGCAGACCGGCGCGCAACCCGTCATCTATATCGTGATTGTCATAGGCGATATCATCGGCCAGCGCCGCCACCTGCGCTTCAAGGCTGGCCCAGGTTTGCAGTTGAAGGCCAGCCTCGCGGTCCGCATCGGCAAGCGCCCAGCCGGGATGACGCGCGGGACCGTTGTGCTTGGCCAGTCCCTCCAGCGTCTCCCAGGTGAGATTGAGGCCATCGAAGCGCGGGTAAGCGCGCTCGATCCGCATCAGGGTGCGCAGCGTGTGCCCATTGTGGTCAAAGCCGCCTGCGTCGGCCATGGCCGCCTTCAGCGCATCCTCGCCGGCATGGCCGAACGGCGGGTGGCCGATATCATGGGCAAGGCACAATGCCTCGGTCAGATCTTCGTTGAGGCCCAAGGTGCGCGCGATCGTGCGGCCGATCTGCGCGACTTCCAGGCTGTGCGTCAGGCGAACGCGGAAATGATCACCATCGGGGGCCAGAAAGACCTGCGTCTTGTGACGCAGGCGGCGGAAGGCGATCGAATGGACGATGCGGTCGCGATCACGTTGATAGGCGTCACGCGGGCCGCGCTCCCCCTCCGCACCGGACTTGCTTTGTTCTTCATGAAGGCGCCCTCTGCTCTGCGCCGGGTGCGAGGCCCAGGGCGCAAGCATCATCACTTGGCGGGCAGCCTTTCCATCTTCTGACCCTTGTCACTCGTGAAGGGGAAGGCGGAAATCCCCTGCTTCGCCAACGTGTTGACGAAGTCGCGTGCCTCTTCATCGGTCTTGAACGGTCCGGTGACCAAGCGATTGGTGAAGCGCAGCGGCGTCGTATAGGCGGCCTTGCCCTTCAGCGCGGCGGCCTTTTCCTGCGCAGCGGCCCACGCCTTGGGCAGATCGGCCTTGTTGGCGCCGCCCGCAACCTGCACCCAGATGCGCGAGGGATTGGCCTTTTCGATCCGAGCTTCCTCGGCCGCCTTCTTGGCTTCCTCCGCCTTTTTGGCATCGGCGAGCTTCTTGGCGGCCGCAGCCTTCTTCTCGGCGGCCAGCTTCTTCGGGTCGACCTTAACCTCTTCCTTTTCCGGCGTTTTCTTTTCGACCTTCGGTGCCGGCTTATCGGCAACGATCGCCTGTTGCTTGCTCGCTTCCGCCTCGGCGGCCCGCTTGGCATCGGCGGCCGCGGCGACACTGGCGGGCGTGGCGATGGACGTGCCGGGTGCCGGTTCGGGAGCAGGCGCCGGTTCGGGCGGACGGACGGGGGCGACGCCCAGTTCCGCGCCGGGGATCGAAATGCCAGCCATAATGCGGGCGAGGATCGTATCCTCGCTCATCGCCGGGCTGACCGGCGCAGGCGTCGCGGCGACTGCCGACGGCGGGGGTGAAGCCGGTGCTGGCGCCGGCGCAAGCGGCGTGGAAGCGGGTGTCGCGGCGGCAGCAGTGGACGTCGATGGCGCTGCGCCGACAGCCACATTCGACCCCGACACCTGCGACGTGGGAGCGGGCGCGGTCGCGACGGGCGCGGTTGATGGCGGCACCGACGTGGTTGCGGCCGAGAAGCCGGGCTGTGGGGTGACGGCGGCTGCGACCTCGACCGGACGGGATGGTGCGGCCGGAGTGGGTGCGGGTGTCGGGGTCGGCGTGGGGGCGGGCGTCTGCGCCGGGACGGACTGGACGACGGGCCTGGGCGGCGCAAACGCAACGCCGGGGTAGCGCGGCGGCTGGAAGGCGTAGGTCTCGCTGGGCATCGGCCGCGAGGATGCCGTACTGGTCGCGGCCGGGGGCGGCGTCGGGGCGCTGGCGACCGCCACGGGGGGCCGCGCCGGCGGAGCGGCTTGAGTCGGGGTGGCCTGAGTCGGAGTGGCTTGAGTCGGGGCTGCTTGCTGGGGCGCGGGCTGGACGGCGGCGACCTGCGGCGCAGAGGATGCCGCACGCGGCTGGCGGCGGGCCTGCTGGCGCGCGCGGCGGGCCTCCTCACGCGCGCGTCGGCGATCGTCCCGTGAGGTGGCGGGCGCCGCGACCGGCTCGGCAGCGGCGACCTGGACCGGCGGTGCGGCTTCCGGCGCGAGCGGCGGCAGCGGCGGCACCATGCGGGCATCCGCGAGACGCTGCGGCGTGGGACGCAGTTCGCCGAAATGAACCGCAAAGGCGCGATCCGCGGCCGGCAAAGCCGCCAGCCGGGCGAAGAACGGCGCAAGCGCCGTCCCCATGCCGCCGGGCATCATGGTGCTGGCGATCTTTTCCGCGCCGGGCACGTCACCCGTCATCGCGAGCACGAACGCACGCACGCGCCACGCACTACGATCGTTGCGCCGCACCTGATCGTCGATCTCGGCCAGCGCCTCCTTGCGACGGCCGGAGATGCCGAGCGACAGGGCGTACCGGCGGGCGATCTCATCGCTTCGCCCGCCCCGTAGCGCGACACGGTAATCACGCTGGGCCCGCTCCTGTTCGCCGATCAGATCATAGGCCAGCGCGCGATCCCCGGCGAAAGTGACGGGATCGAGCCCATAGCCGACCGCCTGGTCGAAATAGCGCAGCGCCTCGCCCGGCCGCTCCTGCGTGAGCAGGATACGCGCCATACCGGCCTTCACCCGGCCGTTCATGGGATCGACGTTCTCGGCGCGCTTCAACAGCGAGGCGGCGGCGTTGACGTCGCCGAGCTTGAGCGAGAGTTCGCCGGCCTGGATGAGCGAGGCGAGATCGCGCGGATTGGCGCCGAGGCGGCGCATCGCCTCCGCGAGCGCATCCGCGTCGGGCGTGGGGCGCGGCACCATCTGCACCTGCCGCGAACCGATGGCCGGAGGCGCAGCGGTCTGAGCGAGCGCGTCCGGCGCGCCGGCCAGCGCAGCGGCGAGTATAATGGGTCGGGCGATCGTCATGAGCGTCAGGCGTTTAGGTCAAACTGGGCTGAACCGGCAATGAGCGAGATCAGGCCGCGCGCCCAAGTGACGGTGATGGACGGCGAATGCCGGGCGGGTGACGGCGACATGCCGCGCGACGGTGCGCGGGACGAGCGAAGACAACGGCTCCAGCGGATCGAGAACCGCTATCGAACAAGCCTGCCCCCGGGCGTCGCGCCGGGGCCCGGGTTCCACGCCGACGAAAGCGAAACCGCGGCGGACGACGGGAAACCCGCGCCGCCGCGGCGCTAGAACGCCGGCCGCCCTTACTGGTTGTTCTGGCGGTGCAGGAAGCGCGGGATATCGAGTGCGTCCTTGCCCTCGTCCTCCTCGCTGCGCTGCGCGCCGCGCGAGGCGTTCTGCATACGCTCGAACAGCGTGCCGCCGAGCTTCACGCGCGGCTGCGCCGGCACGTCCTCGGCATTTTCGCTGCCGCCGGACAGCCAGCGGCGGCGCGGCGCCTCCGCCGGCTCGTCCTCACCGAAGACGCGCGGCTGCTCAGACTGCTTGGGGGCGCCGGCGGGAGACGCCGGGACCATCGTGTCGCTGCCGAGCAGAAGCTCATCACCCGCCGAGTCCTCGACAGCCTGCGCGGCCGGGGTCGGCTCCACCTTCGGCGTGGCGCCAGGCGTCGGCACACCACCCGACATGGCGCCGGCGGCAGCGCCGGTCGGCTGCGGCGCGGGTGCGGCAGGCGCGGCAGCAGGGGCAGCCGGAGCGGTGGCGGCCGGTGCCGGGCTGGGCGTCGGTGCGTCCATACGGCGCGGGGCCGAGAAGCTGAACGCGCGGGCCGGCTCGGCCTGCGGCGCCTCGGCCTGCTCCACCGCCTCAATGCCGGTGGCGACGACCGACACGCGGATGCGGCCTTCCAGCTCGGGGTTGAACGCCGAACCCCAGATGATGTTCGCTTCGGGATCGACCAACTCGCGGATATGATTCGCGGCCTCGTCCACCTCGAGCAGGCGCATGTCCTCGCCGCCGGTGATCGAGATGATGACGCCCTTCGCGCCCTGCATCGAAACGCCATCAAGCAGCGGGTTGGCGATCGCCTTCTGCGCGGCGACCAGCGCGCGGTCGTCGCCGTCTGCCTCGCCGGTGCCCATCATCGCCTTGCCCATCTCCTGCATCACCGAGCGGACGTCGGCGAAGT